>CAMGIN010000035.1 GCA_946056135.1 uncultured bacterium
AAAACGAAACCGGAAAATACTGCTTCATCGACACCGCCGGTATGCGCCGGAAGAGTAAGGTGGACGACGCCATCGAGAAGTATTCCAACATGCGCTCCATCAACGCCATCGAGCGGGCGGATGTGTGCCTGATTTTGATCGATGCCAACGACGGTGTCACGGAGCAGGACACCAAGATCGCCGGTCTGGTTCACGAGGCGGGCAAAGCCGCTATCATCGTGGTGAACAAGTGGGACGCGGTGGAAAACAAGGAGACCAACACCATGCGGGACATGGAGACGGAGGTCCGCCAGGGTCTGAGCTATATGCTCTATGCCCCGGTGCTGTTCCTCTCCGCCCTGACCGGGCAGCGGGTGGACAAGCTCTATCAGGTGATCCAGGACGTTCACGCCCAGAACACCAGCCGCATCACCACCGGCGCTCTGAACAGCGTCCTGGCCGATGCCACTGCCCGGGTTCAGCCGCCTACAGACAAGGGCCGCCGCCTGAAAATCTACTATATGACCCAGGCCAGTACCAAGCCGCCTCACTTTGTGATATTCTGCAACGATGCCCGGCTCTTCCACTTCTCCTACCAACGGTATCTGGAAAACCAGATCCGGGAGGTCTTCGGCCTGCAAGGTACTCCCATCCGCATTACCATCCGCCAGAAGGGCGATAAGGAGGACACATAATGGCACTGTCTGTGATTCTTGCCGCCGTCATCGCCTACCTGCTGGGCAACCTGAACGGCGCTGTGGTGGTCAGCCGGCTGGTGGCCCACGAGGATGTTCGCACCAAGGGCAGCGGCAACGCCGGGCTCACCAACTTTACCCGAAACTACGGCGCGGCCACCTCCGTATTTGTGATTCTCATTGACGTGGGAAAAGCCGTGGCTGCCTGCCTCATCGGCGGGCTGCTGCTGAAGCGCTTCGGGCACTATACCGACGGTGTGGCTCTGGGGGGAATGTTCGTCATCCTGGGCCACGACTTCCCTGCCCTGCTGGGCTTCAAGGGCGGCAAGGGCATCCTCAGCGGTGTCACCGTAGCGCTGATGCTGGACTGGCGCATCGGGCTGTTCGTCTTCGGCATCTTCCTGGTGGCCTACCTGCTGACCAAATATGTGTCCCTGGGCAGCATCCTGTCCTCCGGTTCCTTTGGCTTCTTCTATGCCTGGGTTCACTGGGGAGAGGGCTGGTTCCCAATCGTTGTGGGCTTCTTCCTCAGCGTCCTTATCGTGTGGATGCACCGGGGCAACATTGTCCGCCTGATGAAGGGCGAAGAACGGAAAACCAATCTCTTCGGGAAAGGAAAGAAACAATGAAAGCTGTTGTTGTCGGCAGCGGCGCCTGGGGTACTGCCCTGGCCATCCGCCTTTGTCAGAACGGTCACGACGTGACCATGTGGACCTTTGAAAAAGAACTGATCCCCCAGATGAACGAAACCCACCGCAACCCCCGGCTCCCCGGTGCTGTCCTGCCGGATAACCTGGTAATCAGCGGGGACTACGCCTGCATCGAGGGCTGCAAGCTGGTGGTCATGGCCAGCCCCTCCTTCCCCCTGCGCAGCGTCTGCCGTGCTGCCGCCCCCCACATCGACGCCGACGCCGTGGTGGTTTCTGTCACCAAGGGTCTGGAGGCGGGCACCCACCTGCGCATGAGCCAGGTGGTAGCCCAGGAAACCGGGAAAGAAGTGGTGGTCCTCACCGGCCCCAGCCATGCGGAGGAGGTCTCCATCAATATGCCTACAGGCCTGCTGGCGGCATCCACCAACCAGGCCCTGGCAGAGTTCGTTCAGGACACCTTCATGGCGGACACATTGCGGGTCTACACCAGTCCTGATCCCGTGGGCGCCGAGCTTGCCGCAGCACTGAAGAACGTCATCGCCCTGTGCGCCGGCATTACCGACGGTCTGGGCTTCGGCGACAACACCAAGGCCATGCTGATGACCCGGGGCCTGACAGAAACCGCCCGTCTGGGCGTAGCCCTGGGTGCAAAAAAAGAGACCTTCACCGGCCTGGCAGGAGTTGGCGATCTGATCGTCACCTGCACCTCCATGCACTCCCGGAACCGCCGGGCAGGCATCCTCATCGGCCAGGGCAAGAACGCCCAGGAGGCCATGAAAGAAGTTGGCGCCGTGGTGGAGGGCTACTACGCCGCCAAGTCCGCCTACGAGCTGGGCAAGCAGCAGGGAATCGACATGCCCATCACCGAAGCCGCCTACAAGGTTCTGTACGAGGGCGCGGACGTGAAGGAGGCCGTCAAGGGCCTGCTGACCCGCCAGCGCAAAGCGGAATCCGAGGACGCTGGCTGGCTGTAAGAAAACACGCGATAATAAACAATGGCATCCTTTTTTCATGATGCCATTGTTTTATTACCTTACCTCTCCGGGCCGGTCTGTACCGTCACTGCCGTAAATGATCGTTTATCTGCGTAGCCCTAGGCTCTCCCTTTGGGAGAGCTGGCACGCCGAAGGCGTGACTGAGAGGGGAACAATGCCCCTCTCCGACCCGGCGTTCCGCCGGGCCACCTCTCCCCAAAGGGAGAGGCTTGGGGCGCTGCCGCGCCAGCGCAGCTAACGAAGATAAACGATCATTTACACGCTTATTGTCTCCCGGTGCAAAATAAAAAACGCTGCCGAAAAATCGACAGCGTGTTTTATATGCCAAGGGGAATCAGATGGCGCGCTCGACCTTATTGGAGCGGAGGCATCTGGTACAAGCGTACACATGGCAGGGAGTTCCGTTCACGACAGCCTTAACGCGCTTGACGTTGGGCTTCCATGCCCGATTGGAACGTCTGTGGGAGTGAGAAACCTTGATACCAAAGGTAACACCCTTACCACAAAAATCGCACTTAGCCATTTCATTGCACCTCCCATCCGGATGATTACTCAACAAACTACGCCATCAACAGGCGCTTAGATATGATATCAAACTTTGTCCAAAAATGCAAGTGTTTTTTTCAAATTTTTTTGAATTTTTGAAAATCTATTGATATTCAGACTGGGTGTGGATATAATAAGAAGAAATCTGCGAGATATGGGATAAGGAAAGCTTCCGCTATCTAATATTCCCTATCACAATAACGCAAATCGGGGTGCTGCTATGATCGATACATACTCTGTTCCGCTGACCCAGCTGGTGAAGGAATTCCATCTGGAGGTGGCCTACGCTTCCACAGATTATTCTTCCATTCGCATCACTGTGGAGGATGTAGCCCGCCCTGGCTTACAGCTGGCAGGCTTTTTTGACCACTATGAGCCCATGCGTCTGCAGCTCATGGGCAATGTGGAAATGAGCTATGTATCCAAGCTGGCCCCGGCAGACCGTACCGCAATTTTTGACAGGCTGTTTTCTTACATGTTCCCCGCCCTTCTGATCGCACGCGGCATCCCTCCCCATCCGGAGATGCTGGAAATGGCAAAAAAGCACAACATTACCATCCTGCGCACCAAGGAAGCAACCAGTGCCATCAGTTCCAGCATCATCACATACCTGAAAAATGTCCTGGCCCCCAGAATCACCCGCCACGGGGTTCTGGTGGAGGTCTACGGCGAGGGCATCCTGCTGACCGGAGAAAGCGGCATTGGCAAAAGCGAGGCCGCTGTGGAGCTGCTGAAGCGTGGCCATCGGCTTATTGCGGACGACGCCGTGGAGATCCGGAAGATCTCCACCAACTCCCTGGTAGGCACAGCGCCGGAGCTGATCCGCAACTACATCGAGCTGCGGGGCATCGGCATCATCAACGTGGCAAAGCTCTACGGCATGGGTGCGGTAAAGCTGGACAATGAAATCAATCTTGTGGTAAACATCGTCCCCTGGAACACCCAGCAGGCCTATGACCGTCTGGGCCTGGAGGAGCAATACACCGAGATTCTGGGGGTAAAAGTGCCCATGAACACCATCCCCATCACTCCAGGCCGGAACCTGGCGGTGATTCTGGAGGTTGCCGCCATGAACAACCGCCAGAAGAAGATGGGCTACAACGCCGCATTGGAGTTCACCGAACAGATCAACCGGCACTTTGACGAAAACCTCAAAAGATAGTGTGAAGTGTGGAATGTGGAGTTATTCTCTACGAAAATGGCTCTGTACCATTCAAATATCTTCACAGAAAAGTTCCGCAGGAATGCCGCAGCGGAATGCCCGCCGTACAGCATATTCACTGCGCAACTCCACACTCCAAACTCCACACTCCAAACTCACAAAAACGGAGAACGTATGAAAGAATTCACCATCGGCCCCAATGACGCAGGGCAGCGGTTGGACCGGTTTCTGGCGAAAGCGGTTCCCCTGCTGCCGGCTTCTCTGGCGCAAAAATATATCCGCATCAAGCGGATCAAATGCAATGGCAAGCGCATCGAGCGGGACACCCGGCTGAACGCGGGAGACGTGCTGCAGCTGTACATCAACGACGAGTTTTTTGAAAAGCCCAGGGAGGACAATGCCTATCTGACGGTTGCCGCGCCGAAGCTGAACATCGTCTACGAGGATGAGAATATCCTCCTGGTGGATAAGCGGCCGGGTCTGGCCGTGCATCCCCACGACGGAGCGGAGTACGGGCGGACCCTCATCGACCACATTCAGTCCTACCTGTACCAGAAGAAGGAATGGCGGCCCCGGGAGGAAAACGCCTTCACCCCCGCCCTGTGCAACCGCATTGACCGGAACACCGGGGGCATCGTCATCGCCGCCAAGACGGCGGAAGCCCTGCGGGTCATGAACCAGAAAATCAAAGACCGGGAGCTGGACAAGCGGTATCTGGCCATTGTGGAGGGGACTCCCAAGCCAAAAGAGGGCAGTTTAAAAGGGTATCTGTTCAAAGACGCGAAGAACAACCGGGTCTTCGTCACCGACACTCCCCAGCCCGGCGCCAAGACCTGCCAGACCAACTACGTAACCCTTGCCAGCGCCCAGGGCTTAAGCCTGGTGGAGTGCGAGCTGATTACCGGCCGGACCCACCAGATCCGGGCCCAGTTCGCCCACGCGGGCCATCCCCTTTTAGGCGACGGCAAGTACGGCAAGCTGGACAAGCGCTTTGACCGGAACTACCAGGCCCTGTACTCCTACAAGCTGACCTTCCGCTTCACCACCGACGCCGGAGCCCTGGAATACCTGAACGGTCAGTCCTTCCAGGTCAAATCCGTGGACTTTGTGGAGGAATACTTCCCCGGCGTCAAAATCGAATAACTTTCTCGCCATCTGATATCTTTTTTCGAGGTGTTTTTTCATGATCCTGTTTCTCACCAGCAGCCCCTTCGTGGATGGGGCGGACCGGGCAATTCTGTCCAATGCCAACGGTTTTATTGACCGGCTCCTGGAGGCTCTGCCCCCCTATTGCCGTATATTGTTTGTCTGCTCCGACCCGGAGCGCCACGACCTGACCTGCCAGTTTGGAGCGGACGTGGTCAGTGCCTGCGCCGAGGCAGGGATCTGGTTCAGCAGCTATCATGTTCTCACCGGAGAAAACGCCGACTGCGCCGAAGAGCTGGTGACCAACAGCGACTTTATCGTTCTTGCCGGGGGCCATGTCCCCACCCAGAACGCATTTTTCCAGGACATCCACCTGCGGGAAATTCTGGAAGGTTATCCCGGCGTGGTCATGGGTATCAGCGCCGGGTCCATGAATTCCGCAGACGAGGTCTACGTCCAGCCGGAAGAGGAAGGCGAATCCTCCCCGGACTTCCAGCGCTTCGCCCAGGGTCTGGGACTGACGGACATCAATGTCCTGCCCCACTACCAGAAGGTCAAGGACAACATCCTGGACGGACGGCGGCTGTTTGAAGACATCACCTACGCCGACAGCTGGGGCCGGGTTTTCTTCGCCCTTCCCGACGGCAGCTACTTCTACCAGACAGAGGAGGAGCTTCTGCTGTGCGGGAAAGCATGGTGCATCGAAAATGGAATTCTGGAGCTTCTGACCCAGGAAGAAGAAGTGCTGGACATGGCAAATCTATAGCAAAAACGGTGTTTCCGATTTTCCGGAAACACCGTCATTTTACTGCAGGCCACGGTTCCATGCGGTCATACTCAGATAAGCACCCGCAGCCCAATAGGTCAGCGCAATGCTGCGATATTGGAACGAGTAGTGGATGGCAATGGGCTGCTTTGTCACAACAAACCAGAGTATCGGCAGAATTGCGATCAGAAGCAGACCTTCAAACTTTCGAAATACAGAAAACGGCACCTTGTTCCAAAACGCCGAAACGAAGCCGGAAACCAGAGCCAGTCCAATGCCCGCCACATAAATGAGTTTGCCGATATGGTCGGGCATCAGCACGCTCTTCAGCCCTTGGAATGCCCGAGAAACACTGTAAAAGTCCTCCAATCCCTCGGTTTTTACAATTCCCACCCGGCCGAAGAAGGACTGGAATCCATTTTCCAATCCGTTGTAAGAAGTAAAGAGGGTGGTCAAACACAGCTTTACGACCCACATCATACCATACGCCGCAAACCAGACCAACGCACAGCGCAAAACCCACACCAGGGAAACCGATTTCCCCTGACGGGAACGCAGGATTGCCAGATACACCAGCGGGAACCCCATCGTCACCAGCGGAACTGTGTAGAAATCAAAATACATGGTCACCACGCCCAGCTCCAAAAAGAAAACATTGTCCCACTTAGGGTGTTCCGCCACCCAGGGAACCAGCAGCATTCCGGCAAACGCAATGAGGAAGCAGCAGGAGAACTGCATGCTGTTTACGATTACCTGTGGTTTTACCAGCAGGATACTGACTAGAAATGCCATTGCCGTCTTGCTGTCCACGTTTTTGGTTATGGAACAAACAACCCCTCCAAACAGAAGGAAAAACAAAACCGCTTCATACCTTCTAATTTGCAGATAGTCAAAATGTGTCAGCAGCACCCGTAAGATAGCACGGAAGCCCAGCCAGTATTTTCCATAAAACCACACGCCATGGGGTTCCGTCCCCTCGGCAAACATCTGTAAGTCTTTAGCGAAATGGAACAGTTCCTCATCCGATTCCGCTTCATCACCATGCCAGTAATAGAATATGGGGTTTGTCAGGATGGAGGATAGATCCCTGCTGTTCATGCCGGCGGTAGAAATCAACATCAAAGCATCCGTATAGTTATCCAGCTGTGAACTTTCCTTATGATCAAACACCGTAGGTTTTTCTCCCTCTCTTTGAAGATGGAGACCAGAATTGTACAGTGTGTCGAGGATCTTCGCCTCTGGCACAAAGGAGGCAACTGCTAAAGCCGCCAGACCCAAAAGCACGCTCAGGCAGAAGGCGGCCACACACATTCCGATTTCCCCTAGAAGGCGATGGTTTTCTGCTTGTTTTTTCACACAAACACGCCCTTTTTTACGAATTTGTGAACTATATTTCCAATTATAGTGTTATTTTTTGTCAAAGTCAATGTCATTGTGCAACATTTTCATGACCCATTGGTTACTGTTCAGTAATGGCAAAGACTTTCGTGTAAATGATCGTTGACACATTATTGCCAGCCCTTGCACACATCCACCCAATCCGTGAAATTGGAATACTGCTCCATCTCCGGAATGGTCAGCTCGATGGCGCTGTTGCTGCTGCCCGCGGCAGGGAAGACGGTTTCGAAGCGCTTCATGGACACGTCCAGATACACCTGGACCCCTTCCTTCACCGCGAAGGGGCAGACGCCGCCCACCGCGTGGCCGATGAGGGTCGGTGCGTCGTCGTGGGACAGCATTTTGGCCTTCACGCCGAACCGCAACTTGTACTTGGCATTGTCCACTCTGGCATCTCCGGCGGCGGCAACGAGAATGGGCGCGCCGTTGACGGAAAAGGACAGGGTCTTGACAATGCGGCAGGGCTCGCAGTTCAGGGCCTGGGCCGCCAGCTCCACTGTGGCGCTGGACACCGGGAATTCCAGAATCCGGTTTTCAAGGCCATATTCCCGGAAATAGGCTCGCACTTTCTCGATGGACATGCTCTCTCCTTACAGCGCCTTCAAAATGGCCTCAGCGTATTCCGCACCGGTGACACCGTTCACGTCCACCACCAGATCGCAGCCGTCCAGCGCCTTCTCCAGCTTCTCGGCCGCTTCTGCGCGGCAGATATGGCGCAGCAGCATGGCGGTGGCCTTCAGAATGCTGGCGGGGTTGGCATAGGCCGACAGTCCCTCCTCAATAAGCCGGGGGGCAGAGCCGTGGATGGCTTCGAACATGGCGTAGCGGTCGCCCAGGTTGGCGCTGCCTGCGGTGCCCACGCCGCCCTGAATCTGGGCGGCCTCGTCGGTGACAATGTCGCCGTAGAGGTTGGGCAGCAGCACCACCTGGAACTGGTCCCGGATGGCCTCGTTTACCAGGTTGGCGGTCATGATGTCAATGTACCAGTCGTCTACGGTGATACCAGGATAATCCTGGGCCACCTCATGGGCGATGGCGGTGAATTTGCCGTCGGTCTTCTTCATGATGTTGGCTTTGGTGACGATGGACACCCGGGTCTTGCCGTTGTTCTTGGCGTACTCGAAGGCCGCTCGGGCGATGCGACGGGTGCCCAGGTCCGTGGTGACCTTGAAGTCCACCGCCATACCCGGCAGCTCCACGCCCCGGCTGCCCAGGACGTACTCACCCTCCGTATTCTCCCGGAAGAACATCCAGTCAATGTTCTTTTCGGGGATAGCCACAGGGCGGCAGTTGGCGTACAGGTCCAGCTCCCGGCGCAGCGTCACATTGGCGCTCTCCATTTTGCCGCCCATGGGGGTGGTGGTAGGGCCCTTCAGCAGCACGTCGCAGGTCTTGATCTGGGCCAGCACGTCATCCGGCACCGCCTTGTTCTGAGCCATGCGGTTCTCGATGGTCAGGCCCTCGATTTTCTTCAGTACGATGCTGCCCTTAGCAATCTCGTCAGAGAGTAAGGTTTCCAGCACCTTCACGGCGTGGGCCATGATCAGCGGTCCGATGCCGTCTCCGTCAACAATGCCGATGGTAACGGTTTCCTTGGCAGAATAATCCACCTTTTCGGAATTCATATTCGCAATGCGCTCCAGCTGCTCTTCCAGCAGCTTCTGGAACGCCTCACAGGCAAGGGTTACTTCTTTCATTTAAATGCCGCCCTCCTTGGTATAGTTCAGCAGACCGCCAGCCAGCAGAATGCTTCTCTGGCGCTGGGTCAGATTGCAGACCACATGGAACTGGAAGCCTGTACCGTCGGTGACCGTCAGACGGCCCTGTTCCATGCCGCTGACAATGTCGGAAATGGTCAGCTTGGCACCCTGGCTCAGCTTGTCGTAGTCATCAGGATTTTCAAATGTCACCGGCAGGATGCCCGCGTTAATCAGGTTTGCGATGTGGATTCGGGCAAAGCTCTTGGCAATCACGCAGCGGATGCCCAGATACATGGGAACCAATGCCGCATGCTCCCGGGAGGATCCCTGGCCGTAGTTGCTGCCGCCGACAATGATACCGTCGCCTGCCGCCTTGGCCCGGTCCGGGAAGGTGGGATCGCAGACCTCGAAGCAGAACTTGCTCATGTAAGGGATGTTGGAGCGGAAGGGCAGAACCTTGGCCCCGGCGGGCATGATGTGGTCGGTGGTGATGTTGTCGCCCACCTTCAGCACCAGCTCAGCAGTGAGAGAATCCGTAAAGGGCTTGCTCTTGGGGAACTCCTTGATGTTGGGGCCGCGAAGTACCGGGGCATTCTCCGCTTCTTCCGCCGGAACGGGAGGCAGAACAGCGGAGTCGTTGACCAGGAACTTCTCCGGCATGGTCACGTTTAAAGGCCCCACAATGGTGGTGGGATCGGTGATGTACCCCGTCAGTGCAGAAGCCACCGCCGTCTCAGGCGAGACCAGGTAAACCTGGCCGTCCTTGGTGCCGCTGCGGCCCAGGAAGTTCCGGTTGAAGGTCCTTAAGGAAACGCCGCCGGAGTTGGGCGAGAAGCCCATGCCGATGCAAGGGCCGCAGGCGCATTCCAGCACCCGTGCGCCGCTGGCCAGGATATCGGACAGCGCGCCGCAGTCGGACAGCATGGTCAGCACCTGGCGGGAGCCAGGAGAGACGGACAGGCTGACAGAAGGATGGATGGTCTTGCCCTTCAGCATGGCGGCGACCTTGAGCATATCGTACAGGGAGGAATTGGTGCAGGAGCCGATGCAGACCTGGTCCACCTTGACCTCCTTCAGGCTTTCCACTGCCACCACATTGTCAGGGCTGTGGGGGCAGGCGATCATGGGCTTCAGGCTGCTAAGATCGATATCGATGATCCGGTCATATTCCGCGTCGGGATCGCTGGACAGGGGCACATAGTCTTCCTCTCTCCCCTGGGCCGCCAGGAACGCCCTGGTGATCTCATCCGAAGGGAAGATGGAGGTGGTGGCTCCCAGCTCGGTGCCCATGTTGGTGATGGTGCCCCGCTCGGGAACGGACAGGGTAGAAACCCCTTCCCCGCCCCACTCGATAATCGCGCCAACGCCGCCCTTGACGGACAGAATCCGCAGCAGCTCCAGGCTGACGTCCTTGGCAGTGACATAGGGGCGCAGCTTGCCGGTGAGGTTCACCTTAAACATTTTGGGCATGGTGATGTAGTATGCGCCGCCGCCCATGGCCACCGCCACATCCATACCGCCGGCACCGAAGGCAAGCATGCCGATGCCGCCGCCGGTGGGCGTATGACTGTCGGAGCCGATAAGGGTTTTGCCGGGCTTGCCGAAACGCTCCAGGTGCACCTGATGGCAGATGCCGTTGCCGGGACGGGAGAAATAGACGCCATGCTTGGCAGCGACGGACTGCAGATAGCGGTGGTCGTCCCCGTTCTCGAAACCGCACTGCAGGGTGTTGTGGTCCACATAGGCAATGCTCAGTTCGGTCTTAACCCGGGGAATGCCCATGGTTTCAAATTCCAGATAGGCCATGGTGCCCGTGGCGTCCTGGGTCAGGGTCTGGTCGATCCGCAGGGCAACCTCACTGCCGGGAGTCATGTCCCCGGAAAGCAGATGGGCCGCGATGATCTTCTGCGCAATAGTCTTACCCATTGTTCTTCATCCTTTCAAGCATGTGGTTTTTGGCGTTGGTGATATGCTGCGCCGTCAGCTCCTGGGCCAGCTCCGCGTTGCCGGAGGCCATGGCCTGGTAAATTTCATAGTGTTCCCGCTTGGTATTGGTGGTACGGCTCCAGTCCTCCATAGACAGGCGGCGGTACCGGCGGGTCTTGCGGTGCAGGGGGATCAGGGTGTCCATAATGACGTTGCGCTTGCTCAGGGTGCAGATGGCATCGTGGAACCGATCGTCCACCTGCCGCAGGTGCTCCGCGTCGCCCTTGGAGAAATAGAATTCCTGCAGGTCCACGATATGGGTCAGCTCCTCCAGGCCCTCGGGGGTCATGTTCTTCGTGGCGTAGTAGGCCGCCACCCCCTCCACCCGCTCCCGGATGGTCATGATGTCCCACAGGTCGTCCTCGGTGATGCCCAGGACCCGGGAGCCCTTCCCGGTGTCCTCAATAAGCCGTTCCTGTTCCAGGCGGCGCAGGGCCTCCCGGATGGGGGTACGGCTGACCCCCAGCTGCTCCACCAGCTTCAGCTCCGTCAGAATCTCGCCCTTGGGGTAGACGCCCTGGATGATGTCGTTTTCCAGCCGCTCAAACACCTGGTCTGCCAGGGAAGTGGTTTTAAATTGATTCATCATTGTCATCTTCTCCTTATGCCCTCCGGTAGCACCCCGGGGCCAGCTCCTGGATCTTGTCCTCCAGCTCCCGGTCCGACAGAACGGTCTGGCGTCCGTCCTCATACTGGGAATCCACCCATTCCTTCATGGCAATGACCAGGGGAGATTTCTTGTCCAGCATGTCGTCGCCCTCCAGGCGGTAGGTCTGGTTGATCCAGTAGGCGATGCCCGCCAGGCCGGAGGTCTTGCTGATCTGCACCGTGGGAGGCCGGTTGAGAATCTTCCGGGTGTCAAAAATGGTGTAAATCTCCTCGTCCTTCATCAGTCCGTCGGCGTGAACCCCAGCCCGGGTCACATTGAAGGCGGAGCCAACAAACGGCGTCATAGGCGGGATCTGATAGCCCACCTCCCGCTGGAAGAAATCGGCAATCTCGGTAATCACCGTGGTGTCCATACCGTCCAGAGACCCGCGCAGGGAGGCGTATTCGAAAACCATGGCCTCCAGCGGCACATTGCCCGTCCGCTCGCCAATGCCGAGCAGAGAGCAGTTCACCGCGCAGGCGCCGTAGAGCCAGGCAGTGGAGGCGTTGGCCACAGCCTTGTAGAAGTCGTTGTGCCCATGCCATTCCAGGCATTCGCTGGGAACGTCGGCGTAGTGCTGCAGGCCGTAAATGATACCGGCCACGCTGCGGGGCATGGCGGCCTCGGTGTAGGGCACGCCGTAGCCCATGGTATCGCAGGCCCGAATCTTCACCGGAATGCCGGCCTCCCGGCTCAGGGCCTGAAGCTCGTTGACGAAGGGCACCACAAAGCCGTAGAAGTCCGCCCGGGTGATGTCCTCCAGGTGGCAGCGAGGAATGACGCCTGCGTCGAAAGCATCCTTAACGGTGCCCAGGTAGTGATCCAGGGCCTGTTTCCGGGTCATCTTCATTTTCTTGAAGATGTGATAGTCCGAGCAGGACACCAGGATGCCAGTCTCCCGGATGCCCAGGTCTTTGACCAGCTTAAAGTCCTCCTTGCTGGCCCGAATCCAGCTGGTGATCTCCGGGAATTTGAGTCCCAAGCTCATACATTTCTCGATAGCCTCCCGGTCCTTCTTGCTGTAGATGAAGAACTCGGTCTGACGGATGATGCCGTAGGGGCCGCCCAGCTTGCTGAGCAGCTGGTAGATCTTCACAATCTGGTCTACGCTATAGGGCTCCACAGATTGCTGCCCATCCCGCAGAGAGGTGTCGGTAATCCAGATCTCCTCTGGCATGGCCATAGGCACCCGGCGGTGGTTGAAGGCCACCTTGGGCACGGTGCCGTAGGAATAGACATCCCGCTGCAGGTTTGGCTCCGCCACATCCTGCAAGGAGTATTTATAGGATTTCTGCTCCAGCAGGTTGGTCTTACTGGAAATCTCAAGCATAGGAAGCGCTCCTTTCAAAGGTTGCTCTTTTGTTCAATTGTATACAATTATACGCTCGTACATGAATTTGTCAACACACAAAACCAACAAAAAGCAGCCCGCAGCAGCGGGCTGTTCGCATATATCCCACAATTGTCCTCCGTTCAAGGACAAGCAGAAATCGTGAGAGTGGAGTTTGGAGTGTGGAGTGTGGAGTTGTGGTATCCCCTTCGGGGATAAAATAAAAAAAGGTAACGATTCAGTCACGTCTAAAATCTGTCCGGTAAATGATAAACTTGGAGTACGACTGAATCGTTACTGCAACTAAATCGCTATCTTTTTTCAATCATCCCCGAAGGGGATACCTCAACGCCACACTCCAAACTCCACACTCTCTTCATCCTGCTGCGGGTTCAAAGATTTCTTCCACCGGGTAAGACTGGGTATCGGAAAAATGCCACCATTCTCCGAAGTAACTTGAAAAACCGTATTTTTCCATGGTTTCCTGAAGAAGTCTGGCGTTGGCGGCGGCGGTTTCGGTGCAGTCGGAATAGTTCCGGTCCGCCAGGGCGGAGAAGTCGTCAAACCCCGTGGGCATTTCGATCTCCTGCCCCCGGGCATCCACCAGGGTCAGGTCCACTGTGTTGCCCCGGCTGTGGGAGCTGAAGCCGGTGTTGGGATTGGCCACATAGGTGGGGTTGGGGCAGATTTCCCATAGCGTAAGCTGGGCGCTCACCGGACGGAAACCGTCCCAGATCTTCAGGTACAACCCCTGCTGCTCCAGTTCGGCGGCCACCAGGGCCAGTTTCTTCACCGTACCGTAACGCAGGTAGGCCTCTGTAAAATCATAGATCCGCTGGCCCGTGAAATTCTGATCCGTGGCGTACATCAGCTCCTGGGACGCCTCCGGCAGGTAGTCCAGCACCCGGACAAAGGCATCCTCCTGGGGTTCCTCCGGCTGGGTTTCCGTGGGCTCCGTCTCAACAGGGGCCGTTTCCACCATAGCCTCATAGGTCTGCTCCGTCGGAGCCGTCTGAATCTGGGTTCCCAGACTTCTTTCCGGTTTTCCGCAGCCTCCGAGAAAAAGCAAGCATACCAACAGCAAGATAGCGATTTGTTTCATATCCCCTCTCCTTTTCTCCAAAAGCCGTTTCCCAAAAACAGGAAATTATGCCACCGTAACAGTTTCTTCATTTATCATCCATCATTCCGTATTTGCCTTGCACAGCCGGATTCCAGTCAGATGCTCGATCATGGCCCGCATAGGCAGCGACACCCATTTGTCCCGGCGGTGCAGCAGCTGCTTCCAGATCACCATGGGGAAATCCACCACGTTCAGCCGCACCAGCTTTCCCGCCCGGACCCCCTCCTCCGTCACATAGTCCGGCAGGAAGGCGATTCCCATATTCTGCTCCACCAGCTGGCAGATCAGATCCGCCTGGCCGGTCTCCAACACAGGCCGGATCTCCCGGGAGTCCCTGGCCAGCTTTCCGTCCAACAGGCGGCGGTAGCTCATGCCCTTCTCTGTCAGCAGGAAGGGCTGGTCCAGCAGCTCCCGGATCTGCAATTCCTCCCGGTTCGCCAGGGCATTGGCGGAGGACACCACGAAATGGACACCGATCTCCTCCTCATCCGCAATAACATAGCCGGTGTCGCAGACGTAGTCGTCGATGGTACAGATCATATCCACCTCATTGTGGTCCATGAGCTCCAGCAGCACTCCGGTGTCACCGGTCTGGATCTCCAGGGAAATCTTGGGATAGCTCCGGCGGAACTCGGCAAAATGCCCCGCGATCAGCGGGGCGCAGAGGGAATCCGCCATCCCCAGACGCAGCACACCGGCAGGCTCCCGGCGCTCCGTGCTGCCCAGAGTCATTTCCTGGCACATATGGCAGATTTCCTTGGCGTAGACCAAGGCGTCCCGGCCCGCGTCGGTCAGGGTGACGGTGTGGCCGATGCGGTCAAACAGCTGCACCCCCAGTTCCTTTTCCAGCTGCTTGATCTGAAAGGAGACTGTCGGCTGGGAGTAGCCCAGCTTCTCCCCTGCCCGGGTAAAGCTCCCCAACTCCGCCGCCTCGATAAACAGATTCAGATTCCGCAGATCCATGGCTCTCCCCTCCATTTTGTTTTTTAATTCCGCTAGGAACAAGCATTGAAAAAATCCATGTTTGTCTCTATTATAGCGCGGATATTCGGGAAATCAAGAGGCGGAATCCGGGATCTCATTTCCCACCGCATCAACCACAGCGGCAGAGACCTGAAAAGCTTAAGGATAAATGATCGTTTACAGCAGCACCCACTGTAGGGGAGGGTCATTGACCCTCCCGCTAGCTGAAAGCTTTTGAGCGGTCAAACCTGTCGCTTTTTGTGAAAACCAGCACTGGAAGCAACCTATTTCACGCTCTGTTTCGTTACGCAGCGGGAGGGTCAATGACCCTCCCCTACTGTGGGTATGCAGATAAACGATCATTTATCGCCCCAAAGCCTTCCCTATAAAAACCCATCGCCGCAGGCATGTTGCCTGCGGCGAAAGTAGGTTATGCGGCGTTCAGATCCTTGTTTTGGAAAGCGATGTATGCAGCAATCAGAAGCACTGCGGAGCATACCACCGTGACCAGCAAGTACCCGCCATGGAGCCGCCCCTCCAGCAATTCTCCCGCCCGGAAATACCGGAATAGCGTCACAGGCCGCAGCCAATGAAACCGGTCGTCCATGTCAAACACCACACACAGACCGTAGGACAGCAGCAGCGCGCCGTAGGACAGCTGCACTGCCCGTTCCGACCGGGTCACCAGGGTGGACACAAAGGCGCTCAACGAGAAGAACACCAGCCCCACCAGCCAGACGGCGACGGCATACAGCAGCATTTCCTCCCCGATGGTATTCTCAATGCCGTACAGCCCCGGAGCAATCCAGGAAAATACCGCGTTCAGGCCGCACAGCAGCGTCAGATAGAGCAGCCCTCCCAGCAGCTTCACGGTCAGAATCCGGAGCCGCCCGCAGGGCTTGGTGAACAGGAATTCGTAGGTTTTGTCCATACTCTCCCGCAGAACCGCCGAGGTTCCCAGAGATACGGCATAGCAGCCAATGACGATCATGGCGTAGAATTCCAGCACCGCATAGAAGCCACCCAACGTCTCGATGTTGACCTCCGACATGCCAAACAGAGCCAGTACGGGCTTCGGCATCTGGGACAGCATTTCATTCATGCCTCCTGCCTCGGTTTGGGCCATGCCGGAGAATTTCACCATGCCGCACAGCACCAGGAAGGCCAGGCCTGCCGTCCAAATCAGGAAGGCCTTGAAATTCTGCTTCAGTTCTCTTTTCAGAATATTCACTGCCGTCACCTCCTCACACCGTCAGATCTTCCCGGGCGTATTTCCAAAATGCTGCCCCGGTCAAGATCAGCATCAGCATTACGGCCAGCACCACGCAGGGAACGTCATACCCGCCGGTGTCCGCCACCGCCTGGGGGCTGAAGTAGAACAGGGGCGACAGGAATTTGAAGGCCTCCTTCTCCGTCAGAGAGTGGACCACAGACAGCAAAAAAGCAAACATACCGATTCCGGTGCCCAGTCCTGCCGCAGAGCGAATCCGGCGCAGGAACACAGCGGCGAAGACCCCAATGCTCAGGAATACCAGCTGGGTCAGGGGCAGGCACAGCATGCTCAGCCATACCTGACCGGTGATGGTCTCCATATTCCCAAAGTCCCGGCGGCTGATGACAAACAGCGCCAGGTACGGCAGATCCCCCATGACCAGCAGCGT
>CAMGIN010000036.1 GCA_946056135.1 uncultured bacterium
GAGCCGGGCGCTGTATTTTTGGGCTGCCTCACTGCATTAGTGAGACAGCCCCTTGGTTATTCCAATACATGCTCCAGACCCATCTGCAAAATGGTCTTCACATGGTCGTCTGCCAGGGAGTAGAGGATATTCTTGCCCTCCCGGCGGAATTTGATCAGGTGCATCTGCTTGAGAATCCGCAGCTGGTGGGAAATTGCGCTCTGGCTCAGCGCCACTGCCTCAGCAATATCGGTAACGCATAGCTCCCGCTCCGCCAGCAGCGACAGGATATGCACCCGGGTGGAGTCGGCAAAGCCTTTGAACAGCTCCGCGATCTGCTCCAGGGTTTCTTTTTCGGGAATGTCCAGCATCCGGGCACCTCCTTTTCGTTTTCTGTATTTTAGCGTATTTTTTCGGAATTTGCAACCTTTTTATTCCCGGAGCGCCGCCTGCAGCGCCGCAGCCACCGGTTTCATCCGTTCCGGGGTCAGCTTCTCCACCTTCCGGTCGTAGGTCAGCAAGCCGTTGACCTCGTCCTCTACGTCGCTGACCTGGGTATAGATGGCAGCGCACAGCCCCTCCCGCACGCAGGGCAGAATCTCCGTCCGGTAGAGCGCCTCCACCGTGTCCCCCAGGGCCTCCGGGGTTTCGCAGCCGCCGTAGCCGTAGGTCTTGTCCGGATGGAAGATGTGCCCGGCGATCTTGCAGACCTTGCCGCCGAATTCCGAAAGTACCAGAGGCTTTGTTCCGCTCCGGAGCTTTACCTTCCGGAAATACACATGGCGGCTGTCCACATCCGTCTTTCCCCACCGGAACCAGCCGGAGGTAGCGTCAATCCACCGGGTATCATCCAACTGCCGCAGGAAATCATAGGCCTTACTGCTGTGGAACTGGCCCCAGCCCTCGTTGAAAATGGTCCAGTACAGGATACAGGGGTGGTTTTTCAGCTGCTTCACCGCCGCTTCCATCCCCGCGAAGAACCGATCATGGGCCCTCTGGCTCCGGTTCCAAAGGCAGTCCGGGAGCCGCTGAATACCTATGTTTGGAATTGCCGTGTCCCGCAAGTAGGAATAGGACCCGTTGTTCACCATGTCCTGAAACACTACCATGCCCAGCTTGTCGCACTGGTAGTAGAATTCCTCCGGCTCGATCTTGATGTGCTTGCGCAGGGTGTTGAAGCCCAGCTTTTTCATGGCGAGAATATCGTCAGCATAGCATTCCGGGACGGCAGGAGTGAACAGGCCATCGCTCCAATAACCCTGATCCAGCAAGCCGTGGAAGAAGTAGGGCTTCCCGTTCAGGCACAGCCGGGGATGCCCGCCCACCGTTTTCACCTCCAATGTCCGCAGAGCAAAGTAGGATTCCACCCGGTCCTCCCCTGCCTCCACCGTAAATTCGTACAGATAGGGAGCCTCTGGGCTCCAAAAATGGGGGTTCTCCGGGGTGACGGTCACAGCCCCGTCCTTCAGCGGAAAGCTGCCAAGCCCCGCCACGGTGACGGTGCCGGAAAGGGCCGGATTGCCGGTATCGATGGTGACGGAGCCGCCCCGGTTTTCGATGTTCAGCCGTTGGATATAGACTTCCGGCACGCTCTCCAGCCACACCGTCTGCCAGATGCCGGAGACCGGGGTATACCACATACCGCCCCGGGTCAGGGTCTGCTTGCCGTAGGGAAAGGATTTGTCCCTCAGGTCATCCCGGCAGCGGATCACCAGCGCATTGGTTTCCGCCAGTGCCCCGGTGATATCCACAGAAAAAGCCTCGTAGCCTCCCTCGTGCCGCGTTAGGAGCTGGCCGTTGACGAAGATCTCCGCCTGCTGGTCCGCCGCGCCGATGTGCAGCAGTACTCTGCCCCGGTTGAAGTTTGCGGGTAAAGCAAAGGACCTCCGATAGCACAGTGTGCTTCCCTCCGGAAAATGCTCCCCGATCCCGGAAAGCAGGCTCTCCGGGCAGAAGGGCACCCGGATGGTTCTGTCATAGTTTGCCCCGTCCGGGGCGAATTCCCAGGCTCCGTTCAGGTTGATGAAAGAATCTCGCCGCAGCTGGGGCCGGGGGTAAATCTGCCAGGGCGCTGCGGTCAGCTGTTCGCCGCGGGCAGTGTAAAGTTCCTGGAGCATGTACTTCACCTCATCCGCTTCCGTTTCTGCGGTTACTTTACCACAGCTTTCCATAAGGTGTCAAGACCAGGGAGAGAGCGGAGAGTTGAGAGTTGAGAGTGGAGTGAATGCTGAATGCTGAATGCAAAATGAAAGGAATTGTTACGCGGTAACAAACTGCGAATTTGCCTTAGCCAGGGAAAAAGGGAACGCTGTGCTGCGAATCCCCCAGTCACGGCTCGCACGGAAAACAAGCATTCCACATTCACTCCACTCTCCACTCTCAACCCTCCACTCTCCGCCGACGAACTTCCCTTTGGATATCTTTTCACGTCTAGGCACTGTGTATAGTTTTATGTCAACAAATCCCATCGACATTTTCTATTAAGTTTTTATGAAAACTCTATGCAAATCGAAAAAATTATGTTATAGTATGTTCCGTGTAATATGACGATTTATGCGCAAAATTGTAAAGAGGCGAGAGGTAACATGCAAGACTTATCCAACATTTCGGTAGTCCTGCCCTCCCTGGACCCGGACGAAAAGCTCACCGCCGTCATTGACGGGCTGCTGGAATACGGCTTTTCCGACATCATCCTGGTCAATGATGGGAGTAAACAGGAAAACCTTCACTACTTTCAAGACGCCGCCGCGCTGCATCCGGAAATTCACCTGCTCCACCATGAGGTCAACCGGGGAAAAGGCGCGGCCTTAAAAACCGCTTTCCGGTACTTCCTGGACAACCGGCCGGAAGGCGCGGGGGTGGTCACGGTGGACGGCGACAACCAGCACCACCCGGCAGATACCCGGGCCTGCTGCGAACACATGCTGGAGACCGGTCATTGCGTGCTGGGCTGCCGGGACTTCTCCCAGGAGGATGTGCCGCCCCGGAGCCGCTTTGGCAACCGCACCACCTCCCTGGTGTTCAAGATCTTCTGCGGCATGACCATCTCCGACACCCAGACCGGCCTGCGGGCCCTGCCGAGGGATGCCGTGGAGCAGCTGATAGACGTGAGCGGCGACCGGTTCGAGTACGAGACCAACATGCTGCTGGCCTTCAAGACCAAAGGCATTCCCTTCGACGAGGTCAAGATCCGCACCGTCTACATAGAGGAAAACAAAAGTTCCCATTTCCGGGTCATCCACGACTCCTGGCGGATCTACAAGCTGATCCTGGCCCATTTCTTCCGCTATACCCTCAGCTCCCTGACCAGCGCCGTGGTGGACACCTTTGCCTATTCCCTCTTAAGCTGGATCTTCCGGTCCTTCCTCAGCGGCTTCGCTCTGACAGCGGCGGCGGGGGTCTGCGCCAGGGTGATCTCCTCCTTGCTGAACTTCTTTATGAACAAACAGCTGGTGTTCCAGACCAAGGTGGACACCAAGAAGGCCATGCTCCGCTACTACTGCCTGGCCCTGCCCCAGATGGCCGTCCAAGTGCTGCTGACCCAGGGTATCTACGCACTGTTCCGGATCAGCGACCAGGCCAATGCCCTGCGCACCGTGATCTACGCGGTGGTCATGACCGTCCTCTACTTTGTCAGCTATATGATCCAGCAGCGCTGGGTCTTCGCCCCCCAGAAATCCGAGGCAAACTCCAAGAACTGACCCTCCCGGGAAGGCTATGGCGTTGCCCATGTATTACGAGGTTGAGAAAAAATGAGTAAAAAGAACACCCCCGATTACGCCCCTCCCATGGAGACGGGCAAGAAAAAGAAGAAAAAGGGCAGCGGCCTGTTGGGACGGATTGTCCGGCGGTTCTTCCTGCTGCTGTTCACCGTAATTCTGTTAGCCTTCGCGGCGCTGTGCCTGGTGATGAACCTGGTATTCAACGGCCCCTCCGAAGCCGCCCGGGACGTGTTGACCATGTCCCTGATTGAGGCCAGCGCCACCAAGTGGGTGCCTGCCCTGTTCATCGGTGATGAGGCCGTGGCCCAAATCCAGGCAAGCGTCAACGCCGAGATGACCGAGGAAGTCACGGATATCTCCAAGGTGGTCATCAACAAAACGAATGCCATCACCTCCGAAAACAACGAGTGGGCCAACTATCCCGACGGCATCCGCATCGAGAGCTATGCAGGCGACACCTTCAATGCCCACATCATGATCATCCGGGATCCCTCCCAGGTCTACATGGCCACCTCCACGGAGAAGTTCTCCACCAGCATCCCCGGCAAGCGCATCAACCAGGCCATCCAGGATGATGGCGCCATCGCCGCCATCAACGCCGGTGCCTTCTTTGACGACGGTACCACCAGCTCCACCGTAGGCAGCTATCCCCTGGGTCTGGTCATGTCCAAGGGCAATTGCGTCTGGGAAAGCGGCAAGCAGCCCGGCCTGGAAGGCTTCGCGGGCTTCACGGAAAATGACATTCTGGTGGTTTCCAAGAACAATCTGTCCAAATCCCAGGCCCAGGAGCTGAAGATCCGGGACGGCTGCTGCTTCGGCCCCGCCCTGATCATCAACGGCGAGATCAACATGGAGGCCTACAACAACAATTCCGGCTACAACCCCCGTACCGCCATCGGCCAGCGGGAGGACGGCGCTGTGATTTTCATCTGCATTGACGGCCGTCAGGCAGGCTCTCTTGGCGGCACCTATGCCGATATCATCGACATCATGGTGGAATACAAGGCCGTCAACGCCTGCAACATGGACGGCGGCTCCTCCTCCGTCATGATGTACCGGGACAACGACGGCCGTTACGGTGAAGCCGGAGAAGTCGTGATGGTCAACAACTACTCTCTGCTCCAGTCCGAGCCGAGACGTATGCCGAACTTCTGGATGGTTCGGCCCGCAGCGTAAAGGAGGTGCGGCCGTATGTATAAGGGTAAATTTGACCAAAAGAACAAAGCCTCCTCCACGGATGTACAGGAACTGCTGGCCCAGAGAAACAGCGCTCCCCAGACCCCGCCGGAACGGCAGAGAAAAGCCGCTCCTGCCAGGGACGCTGCTGCAAAACCTGTTTCCCAGTCCTCCGCAAAAGCCCCGTCTTCCAGCAAAGCAGCACCCCGGTCCTCCTCCGGGGCAAACGCCCCCGCCCGGCCCGCTTCCCAGAAGCCTGCACAGGGCGCAAACCGTCCCGCTCCCGAACCTCAGAAGAAGAAAGGCCCCCGTCTGGGCGGCGTGATCTTCTACACCCTGTACTTCCTGTTCATCCTGGTGTTTTTTGTGGCCGTCTTTATCGGCATGCAGTGGCTCAAGGGCTGGCTGGTGGACTACCAGGCCGCCCAGCCCACCGTGAAGGCGGAGCAGGTCTTCACCCAGCTGTTCACCGATCCTCAGTGGGATCAGCTGTATGAGGCCTCCGGCGCCCAGGACACCGCCTATGAGGGCAAGGATGCCTTTGTCGAATACATGAATGCCAAGGTTGGCGACAGCCAGCTTACCTATCTGGAGACCTCCGCGGGTCTGTCCGGCGACAAGAAGTACGTTGTCCGTCTGGGCAATGAAAAGGTCGCCTCCTTCACCCTGGTGGACAAGAACAACGTTGGCGACACCACCCTGGAGAACCTGGGCGAGATCCCCGACTGGCAGCTGGGCGCTGTGGAAGTGTTCTTCGAGCGGAATGGCAGTTACCTGATTGAGGTGGTCAACGGCCATACCGCCTTCGTCAACGACGTACCCCTGGACGACTCCAACACCATTCAGATCGCCACCACTGTGGCGGAGCGGTATCTGCCGGAGGGCACCACCGGTGCCAGCATGTGCCTGCAGGAGGTCACAGGCCTGATTACCCAGCCCACCGTCACCGTATTCGATGACAAGGGCAACCAGATGGAAGTCACCTATGACGAATCCACCCGCACCTACACCGAACGCACCGAGAGCAATACCATCACCTCTGAGCAGGAGGAAGTGGTAATCAACGCGGCCAAGACCAACTGTCTGTGGATGATCAAGGAAGTCACCGACCGCAGCACCGTGGCCAAGTACTTCGACACCTCCTCCGATGCCTACACCGACATCGTCAAGACCACCGAGCTGTGGATGCAGAGCCACGGCGGTTATGAGTTCGCTGATGTCAGTGTCACCAACTTCAGCCTGTACAACGACGACCTGTTCTCCGCCCGGATCAGCCTGACCCTGAAGGTCACCCGTACCGACGGAACCGTCAAGGATTACCCCTTCGCCAAGTCCATGTTCTTCCGCAAGAGTGACAGCGGCAAGTGGCTGTGCTTCGAGTCCACCAACGTGGATATCACCCAGCCTGTGGGCAGGGTGCGCCTGACCTTTATGAACGGCGAGACCAAGCTGACCTCCGACTTCTATGAGACCGACGCCTCCGAGATCATCACCCCCATCATCACCCCCGCACCCGAGGGCAAGGTGTTCGTCGGATGGATCACCATCGGCGAGGATGAAAACGGCAGCGCGGTCTACACCCTGGTCTTCCAGCCCGACGAGACCGGCAGAGTGTCCGTCCCCGAGGGCACAACCCTGGAGCCCATGACGCTGTACGCCTACTTTGAGGATGCCGGCGCCGCCTCCACCATCACCGAAACGACGAATACTCCCGAAACTACGGAAGGAGCATAAGCCATGCTGAACCTGCTGAACCAATTGGCAGTGTCCTTTGACCTGCCGATCCTGGAGTGGATTCAGGCCCACCTGCAGTGTGGATTCCTGGATTTCCTCATGCCCATCATCACCCTGTTCGGTGACGGCGGCGTCTTCTGGATCGCCGTTGCCGTGCTGCTGCTGATCTTCCCCAAGACCCGGAAAACGGGTCTTGGCATGGCCTTCGCGTTGATTATGGGTCTTCTGGTGTGCAACATCACTCTGAAACCCCTGGTACAGCGTCCCCGGCCCTACGATTTCCAGTACGACAACTACGGAATCTACATCAACCTGCTGGTGGAGCGGCTCCACGACTACTCTTTCCCCTCCGGCCACACCATCGCCTCCTTTGAGGCCGCCACGGTGCTGCTGAAGAACAGCAAGAAAATGGGCATCCCCGCCATGATTCTGGCAGTGCTCATCGCCATGTCCCGGCTGTACCTGTACGTCCACTACCCCACCGACGTGCTCTTCTCCGTCATCCTGGGCACTGTGTTCGGCCTCCTGGGCAACGCCCTGGCAGGCAAGGTCGCCCCCAAGCTCCCCCAGCCGAAACGCGGCAAATTCGAAACCCGATAACCAAAAACCACCGCAGTCCATGTTTCGGACTGCGGTGGCGTTTTTTAGTTTGGAGTGTGAAGTGCGGAGAGTGAATGCTGAATGCTAAATGCTAAATGCTGAATGATTGTTAAAACGTAATCTTTGGGCAACTCCACACTCCACACTCAGGAACTCTCTACTCTCAACGCTCCACTCTGACCCCGCATTTTCGGTTCAGCTGCTCGCACATCAGGATCATCACCACGTTGATGGCCGCCGCGTACCAGGGCAGCCATTGGGCGCCGAAATGGTTGGCAATCAACCCGAACAGCGGCGGCATGGCGCAGATGCCCACGTAGGCGCTGGCCATCTGGACGCCGATGAGGGCCTGGGAATTCTCCTCGCCGAAATGGTCCGGCGTGGCATGGATGATGCAGGGATAGATGGGCGCACAGCCCAGACCCATCAGAAGCAGGCCCGCCATGGCGGCGAAATTGCCCAGGGGAAGCAGCATGATAACGATGCCCAAAGCGATGATCCCCTGCCCCAGACGGATCATACTGACATCGCGCATCTTGTAGGTCAGAAAGCCGCTGAGGAACCGTCCCAGGGTGATGCCCAGCATAAACAAGCTGGCCAGACTGGCGGCAGTGTCTTCGTCAATCCCGTTATGCATGACAAAGTAGGAGCTGCCCCACAGGATGCAGGTCTGCTCCACGGCGCAGTAGCAGAAGAATGCCAGGCACACTTCCTTTGCGCCCCGGATGGCGAAAATCTGCTTCAGAGTCAGGGGCTTCGCCTTGGGGCCGTCTCCCTGGGGCTCTCCCTTCCGGGTCTTCCACAGGGGCAGGCTCAGAAACAGCACCGCCGTCAGAACCACCTGCATCAGGCAGATAATCCGGTAGCCCGTATTCCAGCCCATACCCCCGGTGAGCGCCGCACCCATGATGTATGGCCCAATGCTGGCGCCCAGGCCCCACATGCAGTGCAGCCAGCTCATATGGCGGCTGGCATAGTGGATGGCAACGTAATTGTTTAAGCTTGCGTCCACGCTGCCCGCGCCCAGGCCGTAGGGAATGGCCCACAGGCAAAGCTGCCAGTATTGCGTGCTGACGGAGAAGCCGAACAGCGCCAGAGCTGTCAGCCCTACACTGAGGGCTGTGACCTTCCCGGTGCCCAGCCACTTGGTCATCCGGTCAGACAGCAGGCTGGACACCACCGTGCCGGCGGAAATAATCAGCGCGATGCCTCCGGCATAGGACACCGGAACCTGGAAGGTCTGGCACATGGTAGGCCAGGCCGCCCCCAGCAGGGCGTCCGGAAGTCCCAGGCTGATAAAAGATAAGTAGATTATGACAAGCAAGAAATGAACCATAGCTTTCCCTCCTGTTATCCCTTTTCTTTCACGCTACACCGTATACTCCCGCATTCCCGTCAGGATGGCAGACCCGTTCTGACGGTACAGCACCTCCAGCTCCCCGGCGGTGACGAAGCCCTTCGCCGCGCCGCTGACCCGAATCTTCGCCGAGGCAAACAGCTCCGCCCGGATCAGGGCTTCCAGCGGCGTACAGCCTTCCGCGAAATGATGAATAAAAGCACTGAACAGAGCGTCTCCCGCGCCCACGGTGTTGACCACCTGTCCCACCTGAACGGCAGGCAGCTCATAGATCCGGTTCTCCTCCGTCAGGTACATGGCAGAGCCCTTGTCTCCCCGGCCCAGCACCAGAATCCGATTGCCATAGGTCCTCGCCAGTTCCACCAGGAAGCCCCGGTAGTCCCAGCCGATTCCCTCATCGCTGAGGAACAGGACATCCGCGCACTGCATGAACTCCCGGTTGAAATCGTCGTCAATCCGGGACAGCACATGGACATCCGTGGCAATGGGTTTCCCCGCCGCCTTTGCCAGATGCAGCAGCGGACGGTTGAAATTGATATTGCAGGCCACGACCAAATCCGCCTCACCGCAAATCTGCCCGTCGAACCCGTAGGCAGTCTCCTGGATGTCCTTCAGATCGCAGTAGACCTGGCGCTTCCCCTCCCCGTCATACAGAACCACAGAGCTGGGTGTCTGCCCCAGATTGGGCTTCAGATGGGCTGTGGGGAGCCCAGCGACCTCCAGCTCCTGTTTGATATATGCCGCAGGGAAATCCGTCCCGGTCATGGAAGCCAGGGTCACACGGTCTCCCAGAGCCCCCAGGGCCAGGGCAATGTTATAGGCCACCCCGGAGGCGGCGGTATTCACGCCGAAAAAGGGATAGTCAATGGGATAATAGTCGATGGGGAATTTCCGAACCCTGACCGTGGTCTCAGTATTGACCAAGCCGGAAACCAGTATGCTTTTCATAAATATCTCCTCCTAAAACGGCGCAAACGCCGCGATAACCGCGATGACGATGGCAGGCAGCAGGTTTGCAACCTTGATTTTTTTGCCCCAGACCAGGTTGACGCCCACACAGAAGATCAGAACATTACCTACTAATGAAAGATTGCTCAGCGCCGCGTCCGTCATCAGAGGCCGTACAAGCCCCGCCAGAGCGGTAATCGTTCCCTGAAGGATTGCAACAGGGATGGCAGAGAAAACCGCCCCTTTGCCCAGGGAACAGCTCATGACCATAATGATAATCAGATCCAGCACCGCTTTGGTGGCCAGGATGGAGTAGTCCCCGGTGATGCCGTCCTGAATGGAGCCCACAATGGCCATAGCGCCGATGCACACCGTCAGGGATGCCGTGACGAAAGCATTGACAAAGCCCTTGTCCCTGGCGTTGCCGGTCTTGACCTTCAGCCACTGGCCGAAGCGCTCAAAGGCATCCTCGATCTTCAGCAGCTCTCCGATGATGGCCCCGATGGCGAGGCTCGCGATAATCAGCATGGCCCCGCCGCTGACAATGGCGCCGTTCTCCACGGTCAGCATCCCCTCCAGCGCCCCGGAGACAGCGATAAACAGGGTGCTGACGCCGCATACCTTGGTCAGCGTTTCCTGGGCGCTTTCGCTTAAGAACCGCCCGAACAGCGCTCCGCCCAGGCCGCCCACCAGGATGGCGGCGGTATTGATAATGGTTCCCAGACCGATCATGACAACATCTCCCAAAATTTGTTTTTCGGTTGCATCTTACCGCAAAGGGAGAAAAATGTCAATCGGAAACCTGGTTTCTTCGGCTGAATCATTTCTTTTCATGTTATGCGAAAACACCACACTTCTTCCCCAAAAAGTGTGGTGTTTTCCATTTGGCAGGAATATGGATTGCGTGCTTTAACCGGAAATCATCCTACCATCCCCAAAGCATCTGCGCAAGCCCCCAGGGGGGATTCCGCCACTGCGCCGGGAGGTATCCCCCTGCCCGGGTTTTTTGTACAGAAAGCACAAATTTTCTGACGTTTTCTCTGTCATAAAGGGCCTTTCCGGGGTGGCTCCCGTCTGTTTTTTGTAGAAACTTCCAAATCCGCAGTTTTTTCTGAGGCGATCCCATAAAGCGGACAAAAAGAATATCCCCCCAGGGGGCTTACATGCTAACCCGATCATTGATATAATGGTGCCATCTTAAGAAAGAAGAGGTGCATATCTATGCATATGGCTGACGCATTGCTGGCTCCGGCTGTTGCCGCGACCATGTACGCGGCTTCCACAGTCACCGTGGGTGCTTCCGTAAAACAACTTCGAAAGGATGAAGCCACCGCCAAGCTGCCCACCATGGCAGTAACCTCCGCTCTGGTCTTCGCGGGCCAGATGATCAACTACACCATTCCCGGCACTGGCTCCTCCGGCCACCTGTGCGGCGGCATGATGCTCTCCGCTCTGCTGGGGCCCCAGGCAGGATTTTTGTCCATGGTGGTGATCCTGACAATCCAATGTCTGTTCTTCGCCGACGGCGGACTGCTGGCCCTGGGTGCCAACTGCTGGAACATGGCCTTCTATGGGTGCTTCGTGGGGTACTATCTACTATGGAAACCAATCATGCGAAGCAAGCTGTTCAGCAAGATGGGCACCAAAGCCGCAGGCAGGAGCAAAATCATTCTGGCTTCCGTCCTGGGCTGTATCATCACCTTGCAGCTTGGTGCGTTCTCCGTAGTTCTGGAAACCTCCCTTTCCGGTATCACCGAGCTGCCCTTCGGAACGTTTGTGGGCATCATGCAGCCAATCCATCTGGCTATCGGTCTGATCGAGGGCCTGATCACTTCCGCTGTGCTGGTATTTGTCTATGAAGCCCGTCCGGAACTGCTGATGGATGTGAACACCGGCGATGCCGCTGTTCAGAGCAAGTATTCTCTGAAAACCACCCTGATGATTCTGGCTGTTGTGGTGGCCGTCGTCGGCGGCGGTCTGAGCCTGGTCGCCAGCTCCAACCCCGACGGTCTGGAGTGGTCCATGTTCGGCAACGCCGAAGCCGGTTACAGTGAGAACATGGGACTGGATGAAGAAGACTACGGTATTTCCAGCGGCGCCGCTGAAGTAGCCGGTTCTATTCAGGAAAAGACCGCATTCCTGCCGGATTACGCTTTCGCAAACAGCGACAGCGCCGCAGGCACCACCGTTTCCGGCTTGGTCGGCTCCGCCATGGTGGCAGGGGCCGCGCTGCTGATCTGCATGGGCGGCGGTTTCTTCCGCAAGAAAAAAATTGCTGCAAATTCATAAGAAATGTGATAAAATATCGGAGACGCCTGCTGGGTGTCTCCGATTCTCTTCTGTGAGGAATTTCTATGGATAAACTATCTCAGGCCCAGTCCGAACTGCGGGAAATGGATGCCCTGGCGGCATCGGATTCCCCCGTCCACCGGCTGCACCCGCTGTGTAAGCTGCTGGTGACGGTTTGCTACATCGTCACGGTGGTTTCTTTTCCCAAATACGATTTTACCGGGCTGGTGGTCATGGTTCTGTACCCGATCCTTTTGTTCCAGGCAGCGGATATCCCGGTCAGCACCTGCTTTTATAAGCTGCGAGTCGTGCTGCCCCTGGTCTGCGCCGTGGGCCTGGTGAATCCCTTTCTGGATCCTACGCCATGGATGCAGCTTGGGAATCTGACCGTTACCGGCGGCGTGGTGTCCATGGTGACGCTGATGATGAAAGGCATCTTTTCTCTGATGGCCTCCTTTCTGCTGATCGCCACCACGCCCATGGATTCCCTGTGCGCCGCCCTGCGAAAGCTCCACGTCCCGTCCATCCTGACAACGCTGCTCCTGCTGACCTACCGCTACATCGGCGTGATGCTGGAGCAGGTGTCCGTCATGACCGAAGCGTACAAGCTCCGGGCCCCGGGGCAGAAAGGCATCCACATTTCTGCCTGGGGCTCCTTCCTTGGGCAGCTTCTGCTGCGGAGCATGGACCGGGCCCAGGAGCTGTATGACAGCATGCTCCTGCGGGGCTTCCAGGGTGAGTTTTTCTATGCCGACGTGCCTCCCTGTAAGGCAAGCGGCATTGTGTATACCCTTGTCTGTGTTTTGGCCTTCGCTGTAGCGAGGCTGGTTCCGGTTACGTCATTGCTGGGGAACTTGTTTGTGGGGTGAGAATCATGATCCAATTTCAAAACGTATCTTTTTCTTATGACAGCGCCCAGAGCGTGGTGGAGAATCTGAGCTTCACCATTGGCAAAGGCGAGACAGTCGGACTGATTGGCGCCAACGGCGCCGGGAAATCCACCATTATGAAGCTGCTCCTGGGATTGATTCAAGGGCAGGGAGAAATTACCGTGGATGGTCTGCCCCTGAACAAGCAGAACATTCCCGCAATTCGGCAGAAAATCGGATTTGTTCTGCAGGATTCCGACAATCAGATGTTTATGCCCACGGTCTACGAGGACATGATCTTCGGCCCCCGGAACTACGGTCTGAGCAAGGAGGAAACGGAGCGTCGGGTGGATGACGTGCTGAACCGTCTGGGACTCTCGGAATTGAAACACCGCTATAACCACAAAATCTCCGGCGGTGAAAAGCGAATGGCCGCCATCGCCACAATTCTCGCCATGGAGCCGGAGATGATCCTGATGGATGAGCCATCCACCGCCCTGGATCCCGTCAACCGCCGCACCGTCATCAACACCATCCGTCAGCTGCCCCAAACCAAGCTCATCGCTTCCCACGACCTGGATATGATTCTGGACACCTGCCAGCGGGTGATCCTCCTGTCCCACGGAAACATCGTGGCAGACGGGGACGCGGAAGCCATCCTACGGGACAAGGCGCTGCTGGAAGCCAATCGCATGGAACTGCCCTTCTGTCTGCAAGGATATCCTCATTAAAAAATCACCTCCTCCGGGTTCGGAGGGGGTGATTCTGCTTTTTATCAGATATGCGTTTTAAATAGAAAACCGGTCATAGCTTTCAAAGCAATCCAAGCAAAGCTTTCTGCCCCCACTCAGCCGGAGCCAATTTGCGCCGGTGATTTCTCCGCAGCAATCGCAGGGATAGGATTCAAACAGCCTTGCTTTTTCCGGCAGGGGAATCGTGGCCGGCTTCACCTCAAACAATTCCTTCGGCTCATGGCCTTGATAATAGGCAAAGGATTCCTGCCGGGTCATATTCTCCGGTCTGGGTTTCAGCACCAAACGCACAGATTTTCCGTTTTTTCGGTTATAAAAGGAAAACGCCTGCTTTCCCCGGATATGGAACAGTAGGTTCCCTTTGCCCACGGAGCATCCCAGCATCACCTGAATGGCATCCACACCGCAGGCATCATTCTCGGTAATGCAAACCACTTCCTCGTCGTCCGAGAAGGTCAGCTCCAGCAGTTCCTTCGCATACCGCGCGGCTTGATACCCAATGGTCAACCCGCCGCATTCATGGCCGTGGAAAGCCACGCATCGTTCCCAATCTGTCATGTCTATCCCCTTTCTGAAACATAAATGGATCCTATCGTGTCACAGGACATCAACGGACAGTTCCTTCCAAATGGCATCCAGCCGAGCGTTTACCATATCGAAGTCAGTCACCGTGTCCATGATCTGCTGGTAGGCCCGAATTTTTCCGGCATCCTTGAGCTGATCCGCCAGTCCGGCCAGTTCCTGGGCGTGAGCATCATTGTGGCTGACCATGTATTTCATCAGCGTGAGAAGCTCATCCATAGGCGTGGCGTTTTCCTGGCTGTGCGAATGGTCGTTGTCATGGTCGTGCGCATGATCATGCCCATGAATATGGCTGTGGGTATGCCCATCGTGGGTGTGGGTCACAGCCGCCCACTTGACGCCAGAGACCTGATACATTCGACTGTTGGAGATCACAACCTCCACGTTAATATACGGGTCAAACAGCTTCTTCAGCCGATCCACCTGCATCAGCCCGTTGGAAACCTTGCTGGCAGAGCCGGAATGGTGGTTATCGATGGCCTCCCGGCAGGCCCCGTGGGCGATGGTCAGTCTGCCACCTTCCTTCAGGAGTCCCGCCAGGGTCCGGATCAGGTGCTGTGGGTTGGGAAAATGGGGAAATGCGTTGTACACCACGACCCGGTCAAACTGCCGATCAAAGGCAGCTTCCTCCACATCGCCGCAGATCACGGTCACTCTGGGCTCTGCGGCGAACTTCTCCGCCGCAATTTTTGCCATTTCCGAAGAAATGTCAATTGCGGTTACGCTGGCCGCGTTTCGCTCCAGATAATAAGGAATCATAACACCGGTGCCGCAGGCCACATCCAGAATGTCCAGCCCCTCCGTCACCTCGGCATTATCCAGGATTTGCCCAATGATTGCATCACTTTTAACCATTTCGGCGTCCCAGCTTGGGGCGCAGCGGTCAAAGAATTCGATAACGTCCTTCTTTTCCATTTTCTTTCCTCCATTTTTTCATTAGCATATCACAGTTAGCGGAAAAGCGCAAGCATCGGCAAAAAGCAGTCCTCCAGGGAAGGCTGCTTTTTTCCAGACTTAGCCGAAGAACGTAGCGGTGTCGATCTTCTGGTAGCCGCCGAAGCTGGACTGACACGCGGCAGTTTTCTCTGCCAGCTACTAGCCCAGGGACACCTTTGTGACCTCGTTGTTCTTGGCGGCCATGTCGATGTCAGCAAACATCGTTTTCTGTATTATACCACCATGTTCTCCTTGTTGGAAGCCTTGTGGAGGGATATTCTCAACACTGTTATGATAAAAATGCCGTTGTAAAATTCCGCTGTGCCGCATCATGAGGAGAAATCGATGTACTTTCTCGAGTTGGTATCTCAATTTTCTTCATAACCTAAATTCTGCTCAAATTTATCCTATACACAGTAAATCTCAGAACTTCTATCATCTATAACATAGCGGTATGCAAAGGAACAAAGCGATTATGGAACAATTTACGATAGAAGTCCTTTAATAATCTGTACACATAATTAACATATACTCGGCAGGAGAAACCGATTCTAAAAGTTTTAGAATTTACGATTTCTGCAGAAAACACTGAGCAAATCGGTTCAAAAAGTATTGTATTGGATAATTTCAGGAGAGTTTAGGTCATAATTTTGACCTCATCCCTAATCAAAAATATGATGTAAAGGATGAGGTCATGACTTTTCGTAGAAATGAGAAAAACCCTTGAAACTCAAGGAGTTTCAAGGGTTTGTCATTAATACCCACTTTAGATATTTTCCCAGCAAGTATATTGACAATTTCCAAAAATAAATATAGTTCTCAGAACTTTTTCTTCGATTTTGTTCGACAGGAAAATTCCGAGTTAATAACTTGCTAAATCAATTTACAGTGCGACTAACAGCTCTTATTCTGCTCTTCAAAAGAGAAATCCGCAGAAGAGTCCTTCGTCTTCTCTAATTATCTAGCCCCCGTTATTATATCACATAAATCCTGTTCTGTACATTTTTTGAACTTCAGAGCATTTATTCTACACATAAAACTCATTCATATCCTCCAACCGCAAACATGCCAATGCCTTTATCGGCATAGCGTGTCCGCTGCCACAGTCTATATTAATAAATCCCGGAGCATGAACAATCTTCAGATGCTCTCCCCTGTACTCCAGATTCATGGCATACTCCATCCGTTTGTCTGTCGGCTTAATCATGCTCAGGACCGGCGTATGTCCGATCACGAGTTGATACCCCGGCTTCGGATTTGGCGTATCCACCTCCGGCCTGCTCCATACCTCATCATGGACATTACCTCCCGGGAAGCCATGCACAAGATAGAACTTCCTGTCATTGACCTCTATTTCCAAATGGGTAGGTCTTGTATCCAGATAGCGCAGGATGCGCTGCTGCGTCTTTGTCTTCAGCTTTAAGTAGGTAGCCAGAGTTGGAGCATTGTCGTTCCGGTTCCATCTGCGGATTTCAGTGTCTGTAGCATCAGGGCTCAGATATTGGAGCATCATATATTCATGATTTCCCAGCAGCATTACCGCATTGGGCATCTCCATGATCTCCAACAATAGATTGATTCCG
>CAMGIN010000037.1 GCA_946056135.1 uncultured bacterium
TTCCCATAAAATCTCCTCCTTTTTCATCACGGGGCCGTCCTTGCAGATGCGCTTGTAGCCCGTCAGGGTCTTGCAGCTGCAGCCCATGCAGGCGCCGAAGCCGCAGCCCATCCGCTCCTCGAAGCTCATCTGGCCGGAAGTTCTGGTGGCCCGGTACACGGATTTCAGCATGGGCTCCGGGCCGCAGGTGTAGAAATAGGTGTAGTCTTCCGGCAGAGCGTCGGTGGCGAAGCCCTTCACGCCGCAGCTTCCGTCCACGGTGGTGACGAGGACGGTGCAGCCCAGGGCTTGGAAGGCATCCTCATAGAAGATTTCGCTTTTGGTGTTGAAGCCCAGGATCACGGTGACGTCCTTGCCCTGTGCAATCAGCTTCTTTGCCAGGTTGTACAGCGGGGGAACCCCCACGCCGCCGCCCAGCAGCACGGGCTTTTCTCCGGAGAGGGTCAGGTCGTACCCGTTGCCGAGACCTGTCAGCAGGTCCAGCCGATCCCCGGCGTTCATGCGGCGCATTTTTTCGGTGCCTTTGCCTACGACTTTGTATACAAGGGTCAGGGTATTTTCGTCGTAGTCGCACACGGAGATGGGGCGGCGCAGGAACAGGCCGTCCAGCTTTATGTTCACAAACTGCCCCGGGGCCGTGATGGCGGAGGTGTCCCCGGACAGGATCATTTTATAAACGCTGTCCGTCAGGGCGGTGTTGCTGAGAATTTGGAAAATGCTCTGTTTCATGTTCTCTCCTTTTCATTCAGGATGCGCTGGATAAATGATCGTTTATGTGCATACTCACTGTAGGGGAGGGTCATTGACCCTCCCGCTGCGTAACGAAACAGAGCGTGAAATAGGTTGCTTCCAGTGCTGGTTTTCACAAAAAGCGACAGGTTTGACCGCTCAAAAACTTTCAGCCGGCGGGAGGGTCAATGACCCTCCCCTACAGTGGGTGCTGCTGTAAACCATCATTTACCGCGCTAACCCAAAAGACTTTTTTCGTCCCGAAGGGACACCATCATTTTGCATTCAGCATTACAAAATCAGGCGTCGATGGTGGAGATGGTCAGGGTGGTCTCCTCCAGCACGTCCAGCAGAACCTTGATGGTGTCCAGGGCGGTGAACAGGGTCACATTGTGCTCCGTGGCGATCCGGCGGATCAGGATGCCGTCGTGCTCGTCGGCACCCAGGTTCTTGGTGTTGATGACGTAGGCGATGTGGCCCTGGCGCAGAGCGTTGGGAATCTCGTCGCTGCCGTCGCTGATCTTGCCCAGCACATGGGTGCGAATGCCGTTGGCCTTCAGGAACATGGCGGTGCCCACGGTGGCCTCGATGTTGAAGCCCAGCTGATAGAACCGGCGAATCAGCGGCAGGGCCTCTTCTTTATCCTTGTCCGCGATGGTGGCGAAGACGGTGCCGTAGTTCTGCAGCTTCATGCCCGCAGCCTGCAGGGCCTTGTACAGGGCACGGGTCATGGTGCGGTCATAGCCGATGGCCTCGCCGGTGGACTTCATTTCCGGGGACAGGTAGGCGTCCAGACCCCGGATCTTGTTGAAGGAGAAGACAGGAGCCTTGGCGTACCACCGGTCCTTCTCGTCGGGATAGATGTCGAAGAAGCCCTGCTCCTTCAGGCTGGTGCCCAGAATCACCTCGGTGGCGATGTCCGCCAGGGAGTAGCCCGTGGCCTTGCTCAGGAAGGGCACCGTCCGGGAGGAACGGGGGTTGACCTCGATGATGAAGACGTTGTCGTCTTGGTCTACGATGAACTGGATGTTGAACAGGCCGATGATGCCGATGCCCAGGCCCAGCTTCTTGGCGTACTGCAGAATGATGCCCTTGACCTTGTCGGAGATGGAGAAGGGGGGATAGACGGAGATGGAGTCGCCGGAGTGAACGCCGGTGCGCTCCACCAGCTCCATGATGCCCGGAACGAACACGTCCCTGCCGTCGCAGATGGCGTCCACCTCTACCTCCCGGCCCTGGATATACTTGTCTACCAGCACCGGCTTGTCCTCGTCGATCTCCACAGCGGTGCGCAGGTAGTGGCGCAGCTGCTTCTCGTTGGCCACGATCTGCATGGCACGGCCACCCAGGACGAAGCTGGGCCGTACCAGCACGGGGTAGCCGATCTCCTGAGCAGCGGCCAGACCGTCCTCGATTTTGGTGACGGCCTTGCCCTTGGGCTGGGGAATGTTCAGCTCCTGCAGCAGCTTCTCGAAGGCGTCCCGGTTCTCCGCTTTGTCGATGGCGGCGCAGTCGGTGCCGATGATCTTCACACCCCGGTCCGCCAGGGGCTGAGCCAGATTGATGGCGGTCTGACCGCCCAGAGACGCGATGACGCCGTCGGGCTTTTCAAACTCGATGATATTCAGCACATCTTCCGTGGTCAGAGGCTCGAAGTACAGCTTGTCGGCGGTGGTGTAGTCGGTGGAGACGGTCTCGGGGTTATTGTTGATGATGATGGCCTCGTAGCCAGCCTTTTTAATGGTGGCGACGGCATGGACGGTGGAGTAGTCGAATTCCACGCCCTGGCCGATGCGGATGGGGCCTGCACCCAGCACCACGATCTTCTTCTTGTTCGTCAGCCGGGAAGTGTTTTCCCCGGTGTAGGAGGAGTAGAAGTAGGGAATATAGGCCCCGGTGTGGCAGGTGTCCACCATCCGGAAGACGGGGTAGACGTTGTGCTCCCGGCGGAAGTTGTACACATCCAGCTCGGAGCATTTCCACATCCGGCCAATGTATTTGTCGCTGAAGCCCATGGCCTTGGCCTGCTTCAGCATGTCCAGATCCCGGACGTGGGACTTGAGGGTCTCCTCCATGTCCACGATCCGCTGGATGGCCTCCAGGAAATAGGAGGTAATCATGGTGATTTCGTGAACCTGCTCCACGGTGATGCCCCGGGCCAGCAGCTCCGCGATGGCGAAGATGTTGTCAGCGCGGAAGGGCTTGATATATTCCAGCAGCTCCTCGTCCGTCATGTCGTCAAACTTGGGCAGATAGATGTGCCGGGCGCCGATCTCCAGGGAGCGGATGCCCTTCAAGAGAGCTTCCTCTAGGTTGGAACCGATGCCCATGACCTCGCCGGTGGCCTTCATCTGGGTGCCCAGCACATTGTCGGCGGAGGTGAACTTGTCGAAGGGGAACCGGGGCAGCTTGGCGATGACGTAGTCCAGGCTGGGCTCGAAGGCGGCGTTGGTGTTGGCAATCTTGATGTCCTCCAGGGCCATGCCCACGGCGATCTTGGCGGTGACCCGGGCGATGGGATAGCCGGAGGCCTTGGAGGCCAGGGCGGAGGACCGGGAGACCCGGGGGTTGACCTCAATGAGGAAGTATTCGGAGGAAGTGGGATTCAGGGCGAACTGGATGTTGCAGCCGCCTTCGATCTTCAGCTCCCGGATAATCTTGACGGCAGAGTCGTTCAGCATCTTTTGATCCTCGGGGCTCAGGGTCATAATGGGGGCCACCACGATGCTGTCGCCGGTGTGGACGCCCACGGGGTCTACGTTCTCCATGCCGCAGATGGTAATGACATGGTCGTTGGAGTCCCGCATGACCTCAAACTCGATCTCCTTGTAGCCCTTGACGGACTTCTCCACCAGCACCTGGTGGACGGGAGACAGCGTGAAGGCATTCAGGCCGATCTCCACCAGCTCCGCTTCATCGTTGGCAAACCCGCCGCCGGTGCCGCCCAGGGTGAAGGCGGGCCGCAGCACCACAGGGTAGCCGATGCGCTGGGCTGCCGCCTTGGCTTCCTCGATGGAGTAGGTGATCTCGGAGGGGATGACGGGCTCGTTGATAGACTGGCACAGCTCCTTGAACAGCTCCCGGTCCTCGGCCCGCTCGATGGAAGCACTGGGGGTGCCCAGCAGCTCCACCCGGCACTCCTTCAGAATGCCCTTCTTTTCCAGCTGCATGGCCAGGTTCAGGCCGGTCTGGCCGCCGATGCCGGGGATGATGGCGTCGGGCCGCTCATAGCGGATGATCTTGGCGATATATTCCAGAGTCAGAGGCTCCATGTAGACCTTGTCGGCGATCATGGTGTCGGTCATGATGGTGGCGGGGTTGGAGTTGCACAGCACCACCTCGTAGCCCTCTTCCTTCAGGGCAAGACAGGCCTGGGTACCGGCGTAGTCAAACTCCGCTGCCTGGCCGATGACGATGGGGCCGGAGCCGATAATCAGAATTTTCTTGATGTCCGTTCTCTTTGCCATTTCTTATATCCTCCTAATTTCTTGCTGTATGTGATTCCTCTGCGCCTGTAGGGGAGGGTCACCGACCCTCCCGGCGGCAGGCACCGGATTGCTTGAGAGATCTGCGGCGAATCGCAGCTGCCTTTGAACGAATTCGCCGAAATGCGGTGTGGATGGTCGCTGCACACTGCCGGGAGGGTCAGTGACCCTCCCCTACGGAGTGCTGTGATAGACGAGTTTTCCATCGCAGACGGTGGCCAGACATTTGCCGGAGACCTGCCAGCCTTCGAAGGGGGTGGCTTTGCCCATGGACAGGAACTGGGCCGGGTCGATGGCGTAGGTTTCCTCCAGGTCCCAGACGGAGTAGTCGCAGCCGAGAGCAATGCCGAAGCGCTTCCGGGGGTTGACGCACAGCAGATCCACAAGCTTCTCCAGGGTCAGGATGCCGGGCTTGACCAGATAGGTGTACAGGATGGGGAAGGCGGTCTCAATGCCCACGATGCCGAAGGCGCTCTTTTCCAGCCCCTTGGCTTTTTCCTCGGCGGAGTGGGGGGCGTGGTCCGTGGAGATCATGTCCACGGTGCCGTCCAGGATGCCCGCGATCAGGGCCTCCCGGTCTTCCTTCCCTCGCAGGGGCGGGTTCATCTTGAAGCGGCCGTCTTCGCGCAGCATGCTGTCGTCCATTACCAGGTAGTGTGGCCCGGTTTCGCAGGTCACATCCAGCCCCTCCGCTTTCGCCTGGCGGATCAGCGCCACGCTCTCCTTGGCGGAGACATGGCAGACGTGGTAAGAAACGCCGGTTTCCTTCACCAGCTTCAGGTCCCGATCAATTTGCCGCCATTCGCTTTCGGAGCAGATGCCCCGGTGGCCGTGGGCCCTGGCGTAGCAACCCTCGTGGATATAGCCGCCCCGGAGCAGGGAATTATCCTCGCAGTGGGCGACAATGGGTTTGCCCAGAGCCTTGGCCCGGAGCATGGCCTGACGCATGGTATCGTCGCTCTGGACGCCCCGGCCGTCGTCGGAAAAGCCCACCACATCGGGCGCCATGCCCTCCAGGTCGGCGAGGGCCTCGCCCTTCTCGCCCACGGTGATGGCGCCGTAGGGATAGACATGGATGCAGGCGGTACGGTCAATGATATCCCGCTGAAGCTTCAAGTGCTCCACGCTGTCGGGAACGGGATTTAAGTTGGGCATGGTGCATACCGCTGTGTAGCCGCCCCTGGCCGAAGCCAGGCTTCCTGTGGCAATGGTCTCCTTATAAGAAAATCCCGGCTCTCGGAAATGCACATGCACATCACAGAAGCCGGGAAAAACAACATAATTGGGAGAATTGAAAACAGAAAGCCCAAGGGCGGAAAGAGAAGCACCAACTGCCATTTCAAAACCCAGGGAAGTGGAAATAACCTTGGCTTTGGTAACGTCAGTCATAGAAGTCTCCTTTCGCTGCCTAAAAAAATGTCCTGCCGAAGCGGCAAGACGAATCGCGGCAAGCCGCTGTATTTATCTTTGAGATTATACCATGGCGGAGTGCGTTTGTCAACTGGAAATATGGGCAAGTTATGCAGAATGCAAAGGATTTGTTTGCTGTGAAAGAAACCGTTTTCCCAATAGCAGAAGACAATTGAAGACAGTGCGTAGGGGGCGGCATCCTTGACGCCCCATTTGCATGCAGTGCCGTCATAAGGGGCGTCAGGATGCCGCCCCCTACGATCGCGACGCCAACCTTTGGTGGGCATTCCACTGCGGCATAATTCATCGAGGATGCTGCGCGAAACAATCATTTTGCTTTCCAACAAATCCCGTCCGTTTCCATTTTCACGGAAACGGGCGGTGTTGGTTTTATCTCTGCTTCCAGGTGCTCTTGGAGAACAGCACCAAAATGGGGAAGATTTCCAACCGGCCTGCCAGCATGGCCCAGGACAGGACCAGCTTGCTTAAGGGACTGAATAAGCTAAAATTACAGGTGGGGCCCACCGCTTCCAGGCCGGGGCCGATGTTATTGAAGGTACACAGCACCGCGGAGAAGTTGGTGCCCGCGGAGAAGCCGTCCAGGGAGATGATGGCAAACACCGCGAAAATAATAATGACGTAAGCGGCCAGATACGCGTTGGTGTTGTCCAGAATCTTCTGGTCCACGGTCTGTCCATTGTTGCGCACCAACTCCACCTTTCTCGGCTGGAGCATCTGGCGGATGTTCCGGCGCAGGCCCTTGAACAGCAGCAGAACCCGGGCCACCTTCAGGCCGCCGCCGGTGGAGCCTGCGCAGGCGCCCACTACCATCAGGCACAGCAGGATGGTTTTGGAGAAGCTGGGCCACAGGTCAAAGTCTGTGGTGGCGAAGCCCGTGGTGGTGATGATACTGCCCACCTGGAAGGCCGCGTGGCGGATGGTCTCGCCGAGACTGCCGTAGAGGCCCCGGATGTTCAGGGTAATCAGCAGAGTGCTGCCGAGGATGATGCCGAAGTACAGCCGCAGCTCCTCGTCGCGGAAAACGCTTTTCCACTGCCGGATCAGCAGCAGGTAATAGCAGCTGAAATTCACGCCGAACAGGATCATGAAGACGGTGGTGACGTTCTGCAGGTAGGAGCTGTAGCCCGCCAGGGAGTCGTTCTTCACCCCAAAGCCGCCGGTGCCCGCAGTGCCGAAGGCGGTGCACACCGCTTCGAACACGGACATGCCCCCCATCAGCAGGAACACAATGTTCAGCACGGTCAGGGCAATATACAGCAGGTACAGAATGGCAGCGGTTTTGCGCATTTTGGGCACCAGCTTGCCCACATTGGGGCCGGGGCTTTCGGCCCGCAGCAGGTGCATGGTAAAGCCCTGGCCCTTTTCCCCGGTGAAGGCCAGCAGGAATACCAGCACGCCCATGCCCCCCAGCCAGTGGCTGAAGCTGCGCCAGTACAGAATGCCCTTGCTCAGGTCCTCCACACTGGGCACAATGGAAGCGCCGGTGGTGGTGAAGCCGGACACCATTTCAAAGAAACAGTCCACAAAGGCGGGAATCTCCCGGGAGAGGTAGAAGGGCAGGCATCCCACCAGACTCAGGGCAATCCAGCTGATGCCCACGCACACCAGACCTTCCCTGGCGCGGAAAGCGCTGGGGGCGCCCCGGCAGAGGAGGGACAGCACCACGACGATACCAAACAGGATCGCCAGAGTGATCAGAAATCCCTTCACCGCCATGCCGTCGCCGCAGCACAGGCTGATGCTCAGGGCGGGGAGCATGAACACCCCTTCGATGGCCAGAATCTGGGCGATAAACCGCCCCATCATTTTATAGTTCAAGGGGCCGCCTCCTTACGCGAAGATGTCGTTGAGCTGCCGGATGACCTCCCGGCCGTTGGTGACCACCACCACGGTGTCGCCCTTGGCGAAGGCGGACTCGCCGTTGGCAATCTCGGTAGTCGCGCCGTGAGAGATGCTGACCAGCAGCACGTTGGGTTTCAGCCGGATCTCCTTCAGGGGCCTGCCGCAGTAGTGGGTGGTGTCGTCCACCAGGAACTCCATGGCCTCGGCCTGACCGTCGGCAATGGCGTGGACGGACAACGCCGCACCGGTCTGGTTCTCCATAGCCCGGACGTAGCGGACGATGTTGCTGCACACCAGCTCCCGGGGGCAGATCACGCTGCCTAGGGAGAGACTGTCGATGACGCTGCGATTACCGGTGTGTCCCAGCTTGGTGATGACCAGGGGAACATTCTGGGCGTTGGCGTACAGGGAGACGATCATGTTCAGCTCGTCCAGACCGGTCAGGGTCACCAGGGCGTCGGTCTTGACAATGCCCTCGTTTTCCAGAAGGTCCTGCTCGCTGATGTCGCCGTGGATGATCTCGGTGCCCGGCAGCAGTTCACACAGCTCCTGGCAGCGGGCCAGATCCTTTTCGATGATCCGGGCGGTAATGCCGGATTTGTTGAGACGTTTCACCAGGTAGTAGCTGATCCGTCCGCCGCCGCAGAGGGTAACGCTGCGAATCCGCCGGGTAAGGAGACCCAGGTTTTTCAGCAGGGTGGTCAGGTTCTGGGAAAGAGCAGTGACGAAGATCCGGTCCCCCTCCCGCAGGACGAAATCGCCCTTGGGAGCCACGGCATTGCCGTCCCGAATCGCGGCGCAGACCAGAACCTGACACTTGACAATGTTGCGCAGATCCGTCAGACGAACATTACACAGCTTGCTGCCCGCATCCACCCGAAGCTCCACGATTTCCGTCCGGCCCTTGGCGAAGGTGTCCCGCCGCAGGAAGCCGGGATATTTCAGCAGGCGCTCGATTTCGGTGGCGGCCTGATTCTCCGGGTTGATGACCATGGACAGGCCGAAGATGTCCCGCATGCGGTAGATCTGATCGGTGTATTCGGGGTTCCGGATCCGGGCGATGGTGTGCAGCTTCTGGTTCATGGCGTGGGCGGTGGTGCAGCACAGCAGATTTACCTCGTCCTCGCTGGTGGCGGCGATGAGCAGATCCGCATCTCGGACCCCGGCCTGCTGCAGCACGCTCATGGAAGCGCAGTTGCCGTGGACGGAGATCACATCGTAGCGTTCTACGCTGGATTCCAGAACCTTGGAATTGGAATCGATGACAGTGATGTCATGACCCTCCGAGGATAGCTGCCGGGTCAGCATGGAACCGACTTTCCCGTCGCCTGCGATGATAATATTCATAGGAGCCTCCTGAAATGCGAGAATATTTCCTGATTTTCGTGCATGTTCTCTACATTATAGCAAGGTTTTTACGCAATGACAACTGTTTCGTGGAAAAGTAAGGAAAAAAGTGTGGAGTGTGGAGTTAATGTATCCCCTTCAGGGATGTGTAAAAATATAGGCTTGGTTGGTGAAAATGGTAAACAATCATTTGCACCGGTGCCCCAAACTCCACACTTCACACTCCCAACTCCACACTCCAAACTCTCTCTTTGTTGACATCGGGGCTTGGGTATCGTATAATTTGGTTGAGATATCAACGGAGGTGGCAGCGTATGGTCAGCAGATATGAATCGTTTTCCACATGCATTTCCTGCATGTATCACGACATCCAGAGAATCGAGCGGGCCGAAATGGCGAGATATGGACTGAAAGGCCCCCATGCCCAGTGTCTGCTGGCTATGAGCCGCTACCCGGAGGGGATCACCTCCGTCCGGCTGTGCCAGATCTGCGAGAAGGACAAGGCGGCGATTTCCCGTATTGTGGCGGAATTGGAGCAGATGGGCATGGTGCGGCGGACAGAGCACAACGGCACCCGCTACCGGGCCAGCCTGACCCTGACGGAGCAGGGGCAAACCGCTGCCAAGGCGGTGGAAGAAAAGGCCCGGCTGGCGGTGGAACGGGCCGGGGCCGGACTGGACGACAAATCCAGGGAGGTTTTTTACAGCGTTTTGGCGCTGATTGCGGGAAATTTGCACGCCATCTGCAAAAACGGATTGACGGAAGCGGAATGAACGGCCCGCAATTGTCGCCCGAATCATCAAGCAGCCTGTCGGCGGATGCACCGGCAGGCTGTTTTTGACGCCATGCACCGGTTTCTTCGGCCGGATGATCATTGCTCAGGCGAATGATCGTTTATCTGCGTAGCCCAAGGCTCTCCCCGTGGGAGAGCTGGCACGCCGAAGGCGTGACTGAGAGGGGAGACAATGACCCTCTCCGACCCGGCGTTCCACCGGGCCACCTCTCCCAAAGGGAGAGGCAAGGGCGCTGCCGCGCCACAGCAACCAACGAAGATGAACGATCATTTACAGCGGGAAAGAACCGCGGGGGCACGCACGCGGCTTTGCCTGCATAAAAATTCATTCTCTCATACATTAATTTTCCGTTACCTCTTTACTCTTCTGTGACAAAATGGTATAATGTGCCAAATTTCATTGATTGAAAGAATCAGGAGGAATTGCCCATGCGCATCGTAGTCAAAATCGGCACCTCCACCCTGGCCCACCCCTCTGGGCATCTGAATATCCGCCGGGTGGAGTCGCTGTGCCGTGTAATCAGTGATATCAAAAACGCGGGCCATGAAATCATTCTGGTCTCCTCCGGCGCCATCGGCATGGGGGTCGGCAAGCTGGGGCTGCGGGAGAAGCCCAAGGACATGCCCTCCAAGCAGGCCGCCGCCGCCGTGGGACAGTGCGAGCTGATGTACATCTATGACAAGCTGTTCGGCGAATACCACCACACTGTGGCCCAGCTGCTGATTACCGGGGACGACACCGCCAACGAAACCCGGCATCAGAACTTCATCAACACCCTGAACCGCCTGCTGGAGCTGGGGGCCCTACCCATCCTCAACGAAAACGACACCGTGGCAACCGACGAGATCGTCATCGGCGACAACGACACCCTGGCCGCCATCGTGGCGGAGAGCGTCCGGGCCGGCCTGCTGATCCTGCTGTCGGACATTGATGGCCTGTATACCGCCGATCCTCACACCGATCCGGATGCGAAGCTATTGCACCGTGTCACCAAAATCGACGGCGCAATCCGCAGTCTGGCCGGTGTCAGCGTCACGAATCAGGGCACCGGCGGCATGGTCACCAAGCTCCGTGCCGCAGAAATCTGCCTGCGCTGCGGCTGCGACATGGTCATTGCCAACGGAAACAATCCCGCCAACCTCTATGACATCCTGGATGGCAAGCCGGTTGGCACCACCTTTACGGAGAAATGCTTATGAAACAAATGCTGGAAAACGCGAAAGCCGCCAAGCGGGAAGTGGCGAATCTGACTACGGAGCAAAAGAACGCCGCCCTGAACGCCATGGCCCAGGCGCTCCTGTCCCAGGAAGCGGCAATCCTGGCGGCCAATGCCCTGGACCTGGAGGCGGCCAAGGAACATATCTCTCCCGTCATGCTGGACCGACTCCGGCTGACGCCCGCCCGGATTGCGGGAATGGCCGACGGCATCCGCCAGGCCGCGGCGCTGCCGGATCCTGTAGGACAGATTCTGGAGTGCCATATCCGCGATGACGGTCTGCGGATCGAGAAAGTATCCGTCCCCATGGGCGTCATTGCCATCATCTACGAAAGCCGTCCCAACGTCACCAGCGACGCGGCGGCCCTGGCCTTAAAAAGCGGCAACGTCTGCGTCCTCCGGGGCGGCAAGGAGGCCTTCCGCAGTGCCAGTGCCATTGTGGACGCTCTGCGCCAAGGACTGAAGCAGTGCGGCATCACGGAAAATGCCGTGAATCTGGTGCAGGACACCTCCCGCGCCAGCGCCACCGCCCTGATGACCGCCAACGGCTATATTGACCTGCTGATCCCCCGGGGCGGCGCGGGGCTGATCAACGCCTGCGTCCGCACCGCTACGGTGCCCTGCATCGCCACCGGCACCGGCATCTGCCATGTATATGTGGAAGCCTCCGCCGATCTGAACATGGCCCTGGACATTGTGGAGAACGCCAAAACCAGCCGCCCCAGCGTGTGCAACGCGGAGGAGGTGCTGTTGGTGGACAAGGCCATTGCCCCCACCTTCCTGCCTATGCTTTACAAACGTCTGGTGACGGACCGGGAGCAGAAGGTGGAGCTGCGACTGGACGAAACGGCGGCGGTCATCATCCCCGGAAAATCAGCGGGAGAACGGGACTTTGACACGGAATTCTTAGACTACATCCTGGCGGTGAAATGCGTGGAGAATGTCCAGGAGGCCGTGGCCCACATCTCGGTCCACTCCACCGGCCACAGCGAGGCCATCGTCACCCGAAGCGCCGAGGCGGAGCAGAGCTTCACCGCCGGGGTGGACAGCGCGGCGGTCTACGTCAACGCCTCCACCCGGTTCACCGACGGCGGCGAGTTCGGCCTGGGCTGCGAAATGGGCATCTCCACCCAGAAGCTTCACGCCCGGGGCCCCATGGGGCTGCGGGAGCTGACTACCTATAAATATATCATTCATGGAAACGGACATGTGAGGTAACACTATGAAATACGGATTCATCGGCTGCGGCAACATGGGCGGCGCCATTGCCCGGGCCTTAAGCCAGGAAACCAAGGACATTCTCATCTCTGACCGCTCCGGCAAGGCCAAGGCCCTGGCCCAGGAGCTGGGGATCGCCTACGGGGACAACGAAACCATCGCCGCCCAGTGCGACCGGATTTTCCTGGCGGTGAAGCCTCACATGGTCGCGGACTGCCTGGCCCCCCTGCGGCCCATTCTGGCAGCCCGGAAGCCCCTGCTGATTACCATGGCGGCGGGCCTGGAGCTGCGGCAGATTGCGGCCTTCGCGGGTACCGACCTGCCCATGATCCGCATTATGCCCAACACCCCCACCGCCATCGGCAAGGGCGTGATTCCCTACTGCCGCGACGACCTGGTGGAGGATGCGGTTCTTGCGGACTGGCTCCGGGACATGAAGCCCTGCGGTCTGCTGGACCAGCTGGAGGAACGGCTCATCGACGCCGCCAGCGCCCTGTCCGGCAGCGGCCCGGCCTACATGTATCTGTTCCTGGAAGCGCTGGCCGACGGCGCGGTGGCCTGCGGCCTGCCCAGAGCCAAGGCCATGGAATACGCCGCCATGACCATGGTAGGCTCGGCGGAAATGTTCCTGGGAACCCACCAGCACCCCGGAGCCATGAAGGACGCGGTATGCTCCCCCGGCGGCAGCACCATCGCGGGGGTCCGGGCCCTGGAGCAGCACGGCTTCCGGGGCGCGGCTATGGACTGCGTCATTGCCGCCTGGCAGAAAAATAAGGAACTGGGGAAATAAACAATTGAGCCCCATACTGCTTTGCGGCTCGATGCAGGGAAGCGAAAAATGATCGTTTACGCGTGTACCCACTGTAGGGGAGGGTCATTGACCCTCCCGCTGCGTAATGAAACAGAGCGTGAAATAGGTTGCTTCCAGTGCTGGTTTTCACAAAAAGCGACAGGTTTGACCGCTCAAAAACTTTCAGCCGGCGGGAGGGTCAATGACCCTCCCCTACAGTGGGTATGCACATAAACGATCATTTCGCTGAATTCGTCCGATATGTTTTATCCTTACTTAAGGGTTCGTTTGAACCGCATCACAGTAGAAAAGCGAGGAATTGTATGAAACTGTTGATTGTCCGCCACGGCGACCCGGATTATTCCATCGATTCTCTGACTCCCACCGGCTGGGAGGAAGCGAAGCTGCTGTCCCATCGGCTTTGCGCTCTGGACGTGAAAGCCTTTTACTGCTCGCCCCTGGGCCGGGCGAGAGACACCGCCAAGCCCACCCTGGAAACGTTGAACCGCCAGGCGGAGATTCTGCCCTGGCTCCGGGAGTTCGCCCCCAGGGTCCAGCGGCCTGACCGGGAAACCCCCAGTGTGGCCTGGGACTGGCTGCCCCAGGACTGGACAAAAGACCCGCGCTTCTATGACCGGAACCGCTGGTGGGAAAACGAAATTTTCCAGGCCGCCTCCGTAAAGGAAGAAGCCCTCCGGGTAGCCCAGGGGCTGGACGATTTGCTGTCCCGCCACGGCTACGTTCGGGAGGGAGACTACTACCGCGCCGAAGCTCCCAACGAGGACACCATCGTGTTCTTCTGCCATTTTGGCGTGGAGTGTGTACTCCTGGGCCACCTGCTGGGGATCTCTCCCATGCCCCTGTGGCACGGCTTCTGCGCCGCCCCCACCTCCGTCACCACCGTCACCACGGAGGAACGCAGGCAGGGGATTGCCAGCTTCCGGGTAAACGCCTTCGGGGACACCGCCCACCTGTACGCCGCAGGCCGGGAACCCTCCTTCTCCGCCCGCTTCTGCGAGACCTACAGCAACGAAGCACAAAGACACGACTAAAAAAGAGTTTGGAGTGTGGAGTTTGGAGTGTGGAGTTGCGGAGTTCTTTCGATAAATGACCGCTTACGGCAACACCTTCAACTCCACACTCCTAATTCCACACTCCACACTAAAAAAACCCTCTTGCCCTGGAAAAGCAAGAGGTTTTTTTAATGCTTTTTTATTTGAGAACTCTGACGCGAACCACGCCTTCAATGCTTTTCAGGCTCTCCAGCGCTGCCGCGGAGGGGTGGTGGTCCAGATCCAGCATGGTGTAGGCGAACTCGCCCCGGCTCTTGTTCACCAGACCATCGATGTTGATGTTCTCACCGGCAATGGCGGCGGTGAAGCGGCCCAGGGAGTTGGGGATGTTCTTGTGAAGCAGGGTGATGCGGCTTTCCGCACGGCAGACGCCCATGTCGCAGTTGGGATAGTTGACGGAGTTCTTGATGTTGCCGTTGGCCAGGTAGTCCATGATCTCCTGAACCGCCATCTTGGCGCAGTTGTCCTCGGACTCCTCGGTGGAAGCGCCCAGGTGGGGAATGGCGATGCAGCCGGGCATGCTGGCGGTTTTCTCATTGGGGAAGTCGGTGACGTAGCGGGACACCTTGCCGGTTGCCAGCGCCTGGGCCATGGCGTCGTCGTCCACCAGCAGGTCCCGGGCGAAGTTCAGGATGATGACGCCGTCCTTCATCTTCGCAATGGCCTCGGCGTTGATCATCTTCTTCGTGTCGTCCAGCAGGGGGGTGTGCAGGGAGATTACGTCGCATTTGGCATAGATCTCGTCCCGGCTGTTGATTCGGGTAATGTGGCTGTCCAGGTGCCAGGCAGCGTCAATGGAGATGAAGGGGTCGCAGCCGTAGACGTTCATGCCTAAGCTTCTGGCGGCGTTGGCCAGAGGGCCGCCGACCGCGCCCAGGCCGATGACGCCCAGGTTCTTGCCCCGGATCTCATGACCGGCGAACTGGGACTTGCCCTTTTCCACCATCCGGGACACCTCGCAGCTGCCCTTGATGGACTGCACCCAGTTGATGCCCCCCACGATGTCCCGGCAGCCCAGCAGCATGCCGCAGAGGGTCAGCTCCATGACGGAGTTGGCGTTGGCACCGGGGGTATTGAAGACCACGATGCCCTGCTCGGCGCAGCTGGTCAAGGGGATGTTGTTGACGCCGGCGCCGGCCCGGGCCACTGCCAGCAGGTTTTCCGGCAGCTCCAGCTCGTGCATATTGGCGCTGCGCACCAGAACGGCGTCGGCAGACTCCAGATTGTCAACAGTCTGATAGTCCTCTGTAAGCAGGGCCGTGCCCTTGGGGGAGATTTTATTTAAGCAGTGAATGTTATACATAATCCGTTCCTTCTCTTACCGATTTTCCGCTTCAAATTTTTCCATGAACTGCACCAGCTTCTGAACACCTTCCATGGGCATGGCGTTGTAGATGCTGGCCCGCATGCCGCCTACAGTGCGGTGGCCCTTCAGGTTCACGAAGCCCGCTTCCGTGGCCTCCCGGACGAACTTGGCGTCCAGCTCCGTGTCTCCGGTGACGAAGGGGACGTTCATCAGGGAACGGTCCTTCTTCACCACGGTGCCGTGGAACAATTCGCTTGTGTCCAGGAAATCGTACAGGACGGCGGCCTTCTTCTCGTTGCGCGCCTTCATGACCTCCAGGCCGCCCATGGAAAGCAGCCATTTGAAGACCTTGCCGCAGATGTAGATGCCGTAGGCGGGAGGGGTATTGTACATGGAGCCGTTGTCGGCGTGGGTCTTGTAGCGCAGCATGGTGGGGGTGCCGGGCAGCACATCCTCCCGGATCAGGTCCTCCCGGATCACCGCGATGACCACACCGGCGGGGCCGATGTTCTTCTGTACGCCGCCGTAGAGCATGCCGTACTTGGTCACGTCCACCGGCTCACTGAGGAAGCAGGAGGACACGTCGGACACCAGATCCTTGCCCTTGGTGTTGGGAAGGGTATGGAACTTGGTGCCGTAGATGGTGTTATTCTCGCAGATATACACATAGTCCGCATCCGCGCTGATGGGCAGGTCGGAGCAGTCGGGAATATAGGAGAAGGTCTTGTCAGCGGAGGACGCCACGGCGTTGGCCTGACCGTACAGCTTCGCCTCCTGCCAGGCCTTCTTGGCCCACTGGCCGGTGATGATGTAGTCCGCCACCTTGTTTTTCATCAGGTTCATGGGGATCATGGCAAACTGCTGGCTGGCGCCGCCCTGCAGGAACAGAACCTTGTAGTTGTCGGGGATGCCCATAACCTTGCGCAGATCTGCCTCCGCCTCGTCGATGATGGTCTGGTAAGCCTTGGAGCGGTGGCTCATCTCCATGACGGACATACCGGTGCCCCGGTAATCCAGCATCTCATTGGCCGCTTCCTTCAAAACGCTCTCCGGCAGAACCGCAGGGCCTGCCGAGAAATTATAAACTCTGGACATAAATCTATCTTCCTTTCCAAATCAAAACCACATAAAGAATGTGAAATGATGACGTTCCTTCGTCAGTTGTATTCCATATTCCTTATATAAATGATTGTTTAGCGCAGAGCGAATGCAAAATGCAAAATGCTGAATGCTAAATGATGGTATC
>CAMGIN010000038.1 GCA_946056135.1 uncultured bacterium
TGGTGTCCTCCACCGTGGGCTCATCCACCTGCACCGGCTGGAACCGGCGCTCCAGGGCGGCGTCCTTCTCGATATACTGCCGGTACTCGTCCAGGGTAGTGGCACCGATGCAGTGCAGCTCACCCCGGGCCAGCATGGGCTTTAAGAGGTTACCGGCATCCATGCTGCCCTCGGTTTTGCCTGCGCCCACGATGGTGTGCAGCTCGTCAATGAACAGGATGATTCTGCCATCAGACTCCTTGACCTCGTTCAGCACCGCCTTCAGACGCTCCTCAAATTCGCCCCGGTACTTGGCGCCCGCGATCAGCGCACCCATGTCCAGGGAGAAGATGGTCTTATCCTGCAGGGACTTGGGCACATCCTTCTTCACAATCCGCTGCGCCAGCCCCTCGGCAATGGCGGTTTTGCCCACGCCGGGCTCGCCAATCAGCACGGGGTTATTCTTGGTCTTCCGGGACAGAATGCGGATCACATTTCGGATCTCCTCGTCACGGCCGATGACCGGGTCCATCTTCTGCTCTCTGGCACGCTTCACCAGGTCCGTACCGTACTTCTCCAGGGCGTCATAGGTGCCCTCGGGGCTGTCGGAGGTGACCCGCTGGTTGCCGCGGACTGCCTGCAGGGCTTTCAGGGCGTTCTCCTTGGTAATCCGGTAGGTTTCAAACAGCTTCTTCACGCCGCCCTGGGCGGTGTCCAGCAAGCCTAAGAACAGGTGTTCCACGGAGACAAAGTCGTCCTTCATATTCTTTGCCTGTTCCTCGGCAGCGGTGAAGGTGGCGTCCAGATCGGCGGTAATATAGAAGCGGTCCGCCTCCCGGCTTCCCTTCACAGCGGGGAGCTTGCGAAGCTCGGTATTTGCCGCAGCCTCCAGGCTTTCCACAGTGACGTCCATTTTCCGCAGCAGCTGGGGGATCAGGCCCCCATCCTGCCGCAGCAGTGCCAGCAGCAGATGCACCTGCTCCAATTGTTGATGGGAATTCTGTACAGCCAATTCTCTCGCACTCTGGACAGCTTCCAGAGACTTCTGGGTATAGTTGTTAAAATTCATACAGCTATCCTTCCTTTCTACTTTAGCACTCTAGTCATCAGAGTGCTAATTCTGTTTGCCTTTACTATACCCCATTTTTTGAAAAAGTCAATACCCTTATCCAGGATGCCACAAAATGTTCACATTTGGTGGAACTGTACAAAACTGTCACCATTTCTTTTACCTGCTTCATATTTAATTAATAATTTTACACTTATTTTTTAATACCCATGGGGTATAATGTAGCCATACAAAAGATTTGATTTCATCATTCTTTTTCATTTTCTTACCTCTCTTTTTCTCTGAAAAATCCCCGATACGGTCTGGTCAACCGTATCGGGGATTTTTCATATGTTTCGATGATTCATAAACAGGGGAACTCGGTTTTATTTTGCAAGAGAAATCCGGTACTGGCTCTCCCCTTCTCCTGTCAGCAGCTCCGGGGGATTGGCGGCGTCGTTGTAGTTCAGCACATTGCCCTCGTACCAGATCGAATAAACGCCGTCAGAGGTCAGGGCATTGAGTGCGTCCGCATGAAATTCCTCGGCGATGAACACATCCACAATCCGCAGCAATATCTCGCCGCAGCCAAAGTCATCAGAATAGGACACCAGATTGTGCAGCGCGCTCTTGCTCAGGCCGTCCGCAGGGTCCAGGAAGGCGGTAACGATCTCGCCGGATTCAAAGGCGTAATAGTGCCACCGGTCCTCCGCTACTGTTGGGTAATCCCGCAGCGACACGATGCTGGCAGGGGCCGTGTAGCGCAGTCGTGCGGGAAGAAAGGCCCCGTTGTCTTTCCGGTCAAACAGATTCAACTGATAGCTCTGGTTCCGGGTGTCCAGATTACGGGTAAAGCCGTCGAAGCTATACAGATAGCCGTTCCGGTAGCCTGCCTCTATCAGCACATCCGCCAGGTAATCGGCAGTAAAGGCATTGGTCAGAAACCCAAAGTCCAGCAACTTTCCCAGCTCATTCTCCTGAGCGAAGGCAAGATATTCCTGAGAAACACACAGCCGCACCCGGTTGTCCTCCAGAATCTCCAGGCGGATCATCTTCGGATCCTGGATAAACCCGGAGAGCGTCGTCAGCCACTGCACGGTCTGGGGATTGTCCGCCGGAACATACAGTGCCGCCTCCAGGTCATTTTCGCAGGAGAACACCCGGTTGTACTCCACCGTAGCCGGTGCCAGAAACACATGCCGGTTTCCATATTTTACCAGCTGTTCAAGGGCCTTGTACAGGGCCGGCTCCACCTCCACTGTTTCGTTGGGGTGGGCGTTCAGATAGGCCACATTCCGCAGCCCGTCCTCCAATACATCCGCCGTGAAGATGCGGTAGGCGTCCTCTACTGCCTGGGTATACAGGTTTGTGAGCTTCTTTTTCTGGCTGGTGGCGGCATTACCGGATTCGCTGAAGTCATACATCAGCTTGAAGTCCTCCGCACAGCTGGGACCGTTGGCGGTGGCCTCGATCTCCTGCCAGGTGGGATCCGCGCTCAACGCTGACATCAGTCCGGCGCCGATGCAGCCAATTCCCAGGACCAGAAAGCCCACAAACAGGACAATACGAAGCACGAGATTCTTTTCGGACAGCTCAATGTGGGTCACGGGCTCAGGATTGCGCCGGTGCTCTCTGCCGTTGTTTTTCATAGGAACTCCTTAAATATACATATGCGGAGCGGCAGAAGCGCCGCTCCGCAGTGGATGAAATCTAAATGACTGCTAAAAGTAGCAGCAGCAGGAACAGCAGGAGGATCACGCCAATCACGATAAATCCAATGATCGCGCCCTTCTTGCATGCCTTGTAATTGCGCATATAGTTGAACTTGCGGAATACAAACGCCGCGATCAGGCCGAGCAAGGGCAGGAAGAAGGACACAATCGCATACAGCTTGCTGCCGGTATCGTGCACCGGAGGCTGCTGGATGGGCTCCCTGGCAACAGCAGGCTCCTGGGCAGTCTTCTTCTCTGCTTCGGATGCGTTGGGATCCTGAATCGTGATGGACTTCAGCGGCACATTCTTCTCCCGCTGCGCTGTGTACGCCTCAATCTCCTTCTTATTGCCGTAGACATAGTGTCCGTGGCCGATGTTCACCAGCTCGGGCTTTTCCTCGCTGTAGTCGTGAACAGAAGGATCGTAGGTAAACAGCACCTTATTTTTCTCCAGCACAGGGTCAGGGATGGGAATGGCGGAGATCAGGCTGCGGGTGTAGGGATGCAGCGGGTAATTGAACAGTTCCTCTGCCTCCGCGATCTCCACAATGTTGCCCTTATAGATAACGCCGATTCGGTCGGAAATAAACCGCACCACGGACAGATCATGGGCAATAAAGAGGTAGGTTGTTCCCTTCTCCCGCTGGAACTTCTTCAGCAGGTTCAGCACCTGGGCACGGATGGACACATCCAGAGCGGAGATGGGCTCGTCAGCCACCACCAGTTCCGGTTCCATAACCATGGCACGGGCAATGCCGATACGCTGCCGCTGACCACCGGAGAACTCATGGGGATACCGGGTCAGATGCTCTGGCAGCAGGCCCACTTCCTCAATCATGCTCTCCACCTTCTGCTGGCGGTCCGCATTGTTCTCATAGAGATGGAAGTTGTACAGGCCCTCGGAAATGATATAATCCACGGTAGCACGCTCGTTCAAAGACGCGGCGGGATCCTGGAACACCATCTGGATGTTTCGGATCACCTGGCGGTCCAGGGAACGGGGAATCTTGCCGGAAATGCGGACACCCTTGTATTGGATCTCACCGGCTGCCAGGGGGTTGACACGGATCACCGCCCGGCCGATGGTCGTCTTGCCGGAGCCGGACTCGCCTACCAGAGAGAAGGTCTCGCCTTTGTAGATATCGAAAGAGGCGTCCTGCACTGCCTTGACCTGATTATCCTTCTTGCCGAAGGTAATGTCGATGTTCTTGACAGACAGCAGGATCTCTCTGCCGTTTTCATCCAACGGGCCGTGCTCCGGAAAAGCCGAAGCGGTAGCGCCGGTGGTTTTTTGTCTAAAAATGGACACAATTGCACCCCCTAAATATTGAATGCCTGCATCAGGCGCTCGTGGAGGTTGCAGATGCTATTGGGCTTCTCAACCTTGGGAGCGTCCGGATCCAGCAGCCAGGTCTTGGCGGAATGGGTATCGCTGACCTGGATCATGGGAGGCTCCAGCAGCGTATCGATCTTCATGCAATACGGATTCCGGGGGGCAAACGCGTCGCCGGTGATCTCATTGTACAGAGAAGGCGGCGTGCCGGTGATGGAAAACAGCTCCGTATTCTTCTCCGCCAGCTGGGGCAGAGAAGACAGCAGGGCCCAGGTGTAGGGATGGCGGGGATCGTAGAACACGTCCTCCACCGTACCCAGCTCCACGATCTGACCGGCGTACATAACAGCAACCCGGTCGGCAATGTTGGCCACAACGCCCAGGTCGTGGGTGATGAAAACGATGGTATAGTTGAACTCCTTCTGCAGGTCCTTGATCAGCTTCAGGATCTGGGCCTGAATGGTCACGTCCAGAGCGGTGGTGGGCTCGTCACAGATCAGCAGCTGAGGCTGACAGGACAGGGCGATGGCGATGACAATACGCTGCCGCATACCGCCGGAATACTGGAAGGGATAATCGTCATACCGGGCTTCCGGGTTGGGAATACCAACCTTCCGCATCATCTCCAGCGCCTTGGCTCTGGCCTCCGCCTCGGAGCAGTTCTGGTGCTTCAGAACAACGGAGGAGATCTGCTTGCCAATGGTCAGCGTGGGGTTCAGGGAGGTCATGGGATCCTGGAACACGGTGGCAATCCGCTTACCGCGAATTTTCATCCAGTCCTTAGGGGACTTCAGGGCAGCCAGATCTACAATGCACTTGCCCACCAGTTCGGTGTCCGTTTCCTCAACAAACTGAACCATGGGGGCGATGCCGGTGTAGATCTCACGATACTGCTTTACATCATCCCAATCAATCCCCTGCTTCATTCCCTCCCGGAAAGACTCCAGGAGCTTGTGGGTTATCTTGCCGCTGTGGAAAGAATCCACGCGGTTGGCAGTCATATAAATTTCCTTGGCCAGACGCGCATTGCGGTCGGAAGCAGCCTGAGAAATCTCGCCCACCGTCAGCTTGTCATACTCGGCCTTCAGGGCAGCTTCCTGCTTGGCGTACTGCTCCAGGTAAACCTTGTCCTGCTTGGCGGCTTTGGCCTTCTCATGGCCATAGGCCTCATTGCGCTTTTCCTGGGCCTTGATCTGGTTGTCCAGGTCGTTCAGCTGCTTCTGGACTTCCTTGATCTCGGCCTTGTCGGTGGATTTGTCCAGAGTAATCTGGTGATTGTACAGCTCAGACCGCTTGAAGCGCAGCTCATTGAGTTCCTTTTCCTGGGCCTTCTTCTCCTCAAGGGTAATGGTTTCCCGCTGCCGCTTCGCGGATTCCAATTCCTTCATCTGGCGGTACACAGCCGCGCCAGGCTCGAATCGGGAATATTCATCCAGTTTTTCCTTGATTCCGGCGATCTTGCTCAGGGCCTTGTCATTACGGGGCTCCCGTACATCCGTCAGGGTATCATCGTCAAAGAACAGGTGGCCCTTGCCGATATAACCGTTGGATTCCAGCATACCGGCAAAGGTTTTGGTAAATACCGACTTACCGGAGCCGGACTCGCCGACGATGGCAATGGATTCATTCTCATAAATGTCCAGGGAAATCCCCCGGATGGCTGTCAGAATCCGGCCGCGGACACGGAACTTGACTTCCAGGTCCTGGGCGGACAGCAGAACTTTTCTTTCTTCCACTGTTGCCACCTCCTACATATGGGTTCTGGGATCAGACGCATCGCCCAGGTTCTGTCCCACCACATACAGCACAACCGTGATGATAGAAGCAACGGCTACAGGGCTCCAGAATTCAAACTGCCAGCCCGGCGTTACCATGGCAGGCTCGGCGGCGTAGATCAGTCGGCCCAGAGACATCTCGCTCATGCCCATGCCGATGTAGGACAGGAACACTTCGTAGGAAATATAGGAAGGCAGCTCCGTGGCGAGCAAAGTCACAATGACGGAAGTCATGAAGGGCAGGATGTTTTTCGTTGCAATCTTGGTGATGGGTGTGCCCAAGCACCGGGAGGCCAGGTTATATTCCCGGTCACGGATAATCAGCACCTGGGTACGGATGAAGTAAGCGATGCCCAGCCAGCCCACAACCGTCAGAGCCAGCACCATGGTCCAGAAGGTCGGGGAGAACAGCATAGCCAGAACGGAAATAATCAGGATGGTGGGAACGTTGCCGATGATGGTGTAGACCTCCATCATGACCATATCCACCTTCTTGGAGAAGCCCCAGACTGCGCCCAGCAGCACGCCGATGGTCATGTTGATGGCGGCGCACAGGAAGGCCAGGGAGATGGAGATTTTCGCGCCGTACCACACAGCGTCGAAGGTGGGCTCGCCGGAGGCGCCGGCACCCAGAATCCACTTCAGCTCATGACCGAAGTAATCCAGTGCCTGGGCGGGAGACAGGTGCTTGGAGTTGGGATCAAGCAGGTTGGCGTAGGGATCGTACTCGGTGACGGCAGGATAGATATATGCAAACGCGATCACAAACACCAGGACGGCCAGAATGATGATGTTGACCTTATTCCGGAAGAACACACGGAACACGGACTTCCAGTAGGAATACTGAGGCGCGGCGATTTTTTCGGACTCCGTATCGCTGTGCGTCACATGGCTGAACAGTTCTTCTTTCGTCAGGCCGGTTTTCTGTTTCAATTCTTCTTGCATTTGCGTCACCTGCCTTTAGAAGTAAACGAAATTCTGGGATCCACGGCAGACATCAGAACGTCTCCCAGGATGTTGGAGGCCACGGTCAGAATGGCATAAAACAAAGTCACGCCAACGATGACACCATTGTCGTACTTATTGATGGCCTGGGTCAGCAGGTTGCCCGCGCCGGGAACAGAATACACACGCTCGGTGATGATGGCGCCGGTCATGGCAAACAGGATGCTGCCGGGGATGCCGTGGACAATAGGAATGGCCGCGTTTTTCCAGATATGTTTCGTAAAGATTTCAGTTTCACTGAAGCCGCCGGATCTGGCGAACTTCACATAGTCGCTGTTCATCTGGTCGATCATATAGCGCCGCATCCACTTCATCAGGTTTGCCACGCTGGGCAAAGACAGGGAGATGATGGGCAGGATATACATGAGCTTGTTATCCGAATCCATATCGAACAGCGTTGGCAGCTTGAACAAACTGCCGCCTATGGCTTTGAACAGGAAAATATAGGCAAGGGACGGAACCGCAATGATGAACATGATATATACGGTGCCGACCTTGTCCAAAATGCCATCCTTAAATCTCGCCATCAGCAGACCGATGGGCAGACCTACTACATAGGCAAAGATGGTAGAAATAATGCCGATCACAAAGGAGTAGCCCAGCTTGGACATGCTGTGCTTGTGCGTGATGACATTGGTATAGTCGTCGTCAAACCGCGCTTCATATACAGCGCTGAGTTCCCGGGAACCCGCGGCATAGGTGGCGGTATGCAGATCGTCGGCGCTCTCCTCCACAAGGCCTGTGGGGAAGGTGGTCGTACGCAGCTGATAGGAGCCCTGAGACTCCGTCATGGTCTGGAACACATCCACGCCGCGGTTAACGGTGTAGGATTCGCCCAGCTGCAGGGTAATAAAGTTCTGATGAATATAGGGGAACTTATTGTCGAAATACAGCAGGTATTTGTGCTGCGTGCCGTTGCCGATGATAGCAGGAGAGAATTTTTCTCCGCCGTAAAGCGGGTCATACAGCGTGAAAGTCAAACCCCGCTCGCCAATGTCCTGGTTTTCCGGTACATAGTGAATATTATCAACAAAGAACATATTCGTGAAGTAGGAAATGACACGGGAAATCAGGGGACGGTCACGGGTGGCAAAAATGGTTGCCTGTCCGCCATCCTTCACCTGGCCATTGCTCTTCTTGTCCGCGTCCAGGCGGGTAATGGTATAGCCCTGGGCCTCATAGGTTTCCGTAAATTTTTGGATATACTCAGCGGCAGTTTCGGAAGCCTTCTCCGCAGTCTGACCGATGGAAATCGCGGCAGACCGGGTCTCGTCATCAATTTCTCCGCTGCTGGCCAGTTCCTTGATATAATCGGAGTAAAGGACATAGTCCACATATCCGAAGGCTTTGTACCGGCTCTGCTCGTAGGTTATTCTGGTATTGCTTTGCATCTTGGAGTAATTGGAGTCTCCAGCAAAGATGTTGGTTCTGTCCATCAGCGAATAAACAAGTATCATGATGAGAACCACGACGCAAATGGCGGATAGAATACCCTTTCCAATTCGCGTTAGGATATATTTTGCCACTGTCTCACCCTTCCTTAATATGAGAAGTGTGGAGGATAAAACTCCTCCACACCTCGTTCGTATATCGGCGCTTAAAAGTTAAATCGTTTCTATTCAGCAAACTTTGCTTTCTTTATGTTTCGAGACCCCCCGCGGGAAGCGGGATAGCGGGCAAATGCGCATAACGCCCTGGCAGAGGGGTCTCTCGACTGAATAGCTACGTCAAATCAATACAGACCGATGTTCTTGGTCATGTAGCCGTAGGGCTGAATGGTATCCAGGAAGGTCTGCGCATCACCGTAGTCGGGGCCCCAGCCGGAGGTACCGGGAGTGATGTCGTAGTTGGCCTCGTTACCGGCGGTGGTACGGTAGTAAGCGTAGGTGAAGTCCTGAGAGGACTCAAAGGCAACCAGGTTCACAATGACGCGCTTGCCCAAGACGTTCTCGATGGACTGCTTGTAAGCCTGATGACGGTTGGTGTTGGACTCGCTGAAGGCGCCATAGGGCACATCGATATAGATGGGGTTCTCAGCGGAGACCTCTACACCGATCTGAGCCAGCTCAGCGATGGCCTTCTCCAAGTATGCCACAGCGTTGTCCGCATTATACCAGCCGTCGAAGCCATCGCCGGAGCCGACGCCGCCGTCAGCGGTGGGATCCCACACCTGGATAGGCACACCGTCTGCATCCAGCTGAGCCTGCATGACTTCGCCGTAGTAGGTGCCGGCGGGGAAGGTGACGCTCTCACCGTTGATGTCCACAGTCAGCTCATTGGTCAGGAACTGGAAGGTGCCGGTGACATAAGCGTTCTTCAGGGAAGCGTACTTCAGCTCCTCGCCCACGATGGTGGCGTTGTAAGCGCCCCGGTCGAAGGCCATGGCCATAGCCAGACGGAAGTTCTGGTTGTTCAGAGCGGAACGGGTACGGGCATGATCCTCTTCAGACTGGATAGAAACACCGATGCTGGTATCGTTGTAGTTGGTCCAGGTGCCACGGTTCATGTTGACCCAGCCACAGTAGGTGGTAGCGTCGTTTACAGTGGTGTAGTGGTACAGATCGAAGTAGGTCTGGTCAGCACCCTCGGGCTTCTCTTCCTTGGCCAGAACCAGCGCGGAGGAGTTGAACGCAACAGCGTCGGACAGGCCGGACTTGCAGTCGTTGTAAGCGCGCAGGGTATCGGTGCCATCGTTGAAGTAGAAGTTGACAGAGTGGATGTTCATAGCGTCAGCGTTCCAGTACTCGGGGTTGGCCTTGTAGCTGGTGACGTTGTGCTCGGTGTAGTTGGTGACCAGGAAAGGACCGCAGTAAGCGATGGTGCTGGGGCTGGTGCCGTAGTTGCCGGCAGTGTAAACGTCGCCCTCAGCGCTGAAGGTGCCGCCCTGAGACTTGTAGAAGGAACGGTTCAGAGGAGCGAAGCAGCCGTAGCCCATCATGGAGGTGAAAGCGGGGAAGGGCTTCTCCAGGGTGTAGACCAGAGTGTAGTCATCCACAGCCTGAACGCCAACCTCAGCAAAGTCGGTGATCTCGCCGTTGAGGTAAGCGTCGTAGTTCTTGATGCCGCAGCCGTCGGTGCTGGTCATCAGGTAGCCCAGAGCATCGTTATTGTCGGCCACGTGCTGCATGGAAGCAACCCAGTCGTCGGCAGTGACTTCGCCGATGACACGGCCCTGCTGGTCAACCCAGTTCACGCCCTGACGGATGTGGAAGGTGTAGGTCAGGCCGTCGTCGGAAACTTCATAGCTTTCCGCCAGAGCGGGCTGCTGAACATTCTTGGCATCGTACTCCAGCAAGGGGGAGTAGGTGCAGGAGATGAAGTAGGAGTCAGACTGGTAGCTGGTGGCGATGACGTCCCAGGTCTCCAGCTCATAGCTGGTCTCGTAGTCGTAGGTGTCGCTGAGGGTGTAGCCGTTTTCGGCCAGGAAAGTCTTGGCAGCTTCGAACCAAGCGTCAGCGTCCTCAGCCTCGCTCCACAGGCCGATCAGAGCCTCGCGGTCAGCAGAGGTGATCAGCTCTTCGGTCACCAGGTAGGTGTACCACTTGTATTCGTCCAGGCCCCAGGAAGTGGTGGTCAGGGAACGAGGCACAACGCGGGTCATAGCGAAGGCACCGCCATTACCGAAAACGGGAATGAACACGCCGGACTCCATCAGCTTGGCCTCAGCAATGGCCATCTGAGCCATACGCAGATCCAGGTCGGTGACCTCCTGCTTGGCAGCCTGATAGTACTCGTTGAATTCGCCCAGGTTCCACTCATAGATGGCATCGGACGCGGAGTCATAGTCCATAGCGTCGATGGCCTCCCAATCGGGACCTACATAAGCGTCAGCCTCAGGAGCTTCCGCCGCGGGAGCGGTGGTTGCAGCAGGGGCAGTTGTGCTGGGAGTGGATTCCTTCGCGCCGCAGCCTGCGAACACGGAAAGAACCATGACGACTGCCAGCAGCATAGCCAGGGTTTTCTTCATTTTCTTAGTTTCCTCCTTATAAATTTTCATTTACTCATGCATCCAGCCCGAATCCGAGCTTCCCTCCGCCGCGGTGAAACCCCGGCAAACGGCAGTCCGTTGTGCTTCTATCCATCCGCTTTGCGAAATGGCCATAGATTCACGAATAAATTATGTTGTTAATTTTACATTGTCCACGCAGAAAAGTCAAATGTCTTTTATTATTTCATGGTTTTACACAAATTCCTTTTACATTTTGTTGTGTTTTTGTGCATTAACGCAAATTCCAATTTTTCTGTCTGCCGTTTTCTGGATTTTTTCCCAGTCTATCATTCACTATTCTCAGGAAACTGGCACTTTATGCCGTGTAACAGTGTTTTTTGCAGGACGCAGAGAATTGCATTGCACTCATTTTGAAAAACCGCGCCGCAAGCAGCTCCCCTGCTCCTCTACTACTATATATAATGTGTAGCCACAGCGATTCAGACAGTTTTGACGGATTCTCCGATTCCCCAGCATTCCTCTTATATTCATTAATTATACGATCATAGCGTATAATTTTCCAATCTGTTTTTTATTATTTACCGTGTATATTCGTATATTCACCTGCAGATTGTATATTTTTATGCGTTTTCCCTTAGCACGCTTCCATTTCCAGCGATAATGTTGTTGAATACCCCATATTGACGGTGAATATTATTCGGAGTATAATGCACGCATCGGTAATCCCCTTGATTTTGAGGATACGAATATGAATGAAGGAGAGTAAGAATATGAAGAAGGTATTTGCAATTGCTTTGACCGCCCTGCTGCTGGTTGGTATGCTGGCAGGATGCTCCAGCGCAAAGAAAGAGGTTCTGACTGTAGCCCTTTCCCCCGACTTTGCTCCCATGGAGTTCGTGGACGCCACCAAGACCGGCCAGGACAAGTATGTCGGCTTTGACGTCAGTCTGGCGAAGTACATCGCCGAGGAGCTGGGCATGGAACTGGAGATCAAGCCCATGAGCTTCGACGCCTGCCAGACCGCCGTGGGTCTTGGCAACGTGGATATGTCCATCTCCGGCTTCTCCTGGACGGAAGACCGGGCCGAGAACTACAACCTGTCCGACTATTACCATGCCGGTGACAATGAGGACGAGCAGACCCTGATCACCCTGGCGGAGAACGCCGGCAAGTACGAAACCGTCGAGTCCCTGGCTGGCCTGAAGGTCGGCGCCCAGACCGCCTCCCTGCAGGAATCCCTGTGCAAGGAGCAGCTGCCCGACTGCGAGCTGGTTGTCGTGGCGGATCTGACCACCGCCCTGATGCAGCTGAGAAACGGTGACTTCGACGTGCTGGCTGTGGCAAAGGGCAACGGTGATGCCATCATCGCCAACAATTCCGACATTGCTCCGTCCGGCTTCTTCTTTGAAGTGGACGAAAAGTACACCGGCAACGTGGTCCTGCTGAACAAGGAGAGCGACGAGCTCACCGCCAAGGTCAATGAGATCCTGGCCAAGGCTGAAGCCGCCGGCTTATACATCACCTGGTACGACGAGGCCAAGGCCACCGCTGGTATCGAGGTTTCCTACGACGACGCCGGTAACGAACTCAGCTGATTCACACAAACACTCCGCAGAGCCGGCAGCCCAAAGGCTGTCGGCGTTGCGCTTGATAAAAGGAGAAAGGAACCGCTATGAATTTTGCAACCATCGGCAGCAATATCGTAAAGCTGCTGTCCCAATACTGGAAGGTATTCCTCATTGAGGGCCTCAGCAACACCCTGCTGCTGACGGTCATCGCGGTGAGCTTGGGCGCTCTGCTGGGAGCCCTGGTGGCCATTCTGAAAATGTCTCGCTTCAAAGTCATCCGTTTTTTGATCTCCATTTATATTGAGGTAATCCGCGGCACTCCCATTCTGCTGCAGCTGTACATTTTCGTCTTTGCCCTGCCCAGTCTGCTGCCCTTCCTGAATCTGAGCTACTTTACCTGGACCGCCATCGCCCTTTGCATCAACTCCTCCGCCTATGTCTCCGAGGTCTTCCGTTCCGGCATTCAGGCCGTGGACAAGGGCCAGACTGAAGCGGCCCGGAGCCTGGGCCTCAGCGCCGGCCAGACCATGCGCAAGATCATCCTGCCTCAGGCCATCCGCAACATTCTCCCGGCCCTGGGCAACGAGTTCATCATGATCCTGAAAGAGACCTCCCTGGCCTCCACCTTCTTCGTGGGCGATCTGATGACCTCCTATCTGACCGTCAAGGGCGCTACCTACCTGGGCTTTGAGTGCCTGATTATCGTCGGTATGATTTACCTGTGCGTCACCTTCCCTCTGAGCAAGCTGGTATCCTGGTTTGAGAAGAAGATGGCAAATCCCAACTACAAAAAGCATGACCACAAGCGCAAGCGTGCGGTCATGGAAGGAGGAAAGGTCTGATGGAAATGGAAATGATCAAAACCGTAGACCTGCACAAGAGCTTCGGAAGCCTGCATGTTCTCACCGGCGTCTCCGAAACCATCCGCAAGGGAGAGGTCGTCTCCATCATCGGCCCCTCCGGCGGCGGCAAGAGCACCTTCCTGCGTTGCCTGAATCTGCTGGAAAAGCCGGAGCAGGGAAAAATTTACTTTGAAGGCGCGGAAATCACCGGCAACCTGACCAAGGAAGAAAAGCACGCCATCAAGGCAGGCACCATGCCCAAGCCCGCCAAGGTAAACATCGACCAGCACCGGCAGAAGATGGGCATGGTATTCCAGCATTTCAACGTCTTCCCTCACCTGTCGGTGTGCCAGAACATCACCCTGGCTCCCACCATGCTCAAGGGCAAGACCGAAGCCGAGGCCAACGAAATGGCCAAGGAGCTGTTAAGCCGGGTTGGCCTCATTGACAAGCTGGACGAAATGCCCGGCAAGCTCTCCGGCGGTCAGAAGCAGCGTCTGGCCATTGTCCGGGCTCTGGCCATGGAGCCGGATGTGATGCTGTTCGACGAACCCACCTCCGCCCTGGATCCAGAAATGGTTGGAGAGGTTCTGGACGTTATCAAGGGGCTGGTCAACACCGGCATGACCTCCGTTATCGTCACCCATGAGATGCGCTTTGCCCGGGAGGTTTCCGACCGGGTGCTGTTTATGGCGGAGGGCAATATCCTGGAACAGAACACCCCCGACCAATTCTTCACCAATCCCACTCACCCCCGTCTGAAGGACTTCCTGTCCAAGGTGCTGTAATGATGAACAAAACCGAACTGTATCAATCTGTTGAAGAAAAGGCTTCCGTCCTGACGGAGCTCAGTGACAAGATCTGGTCCTACGCCGAGCTTTCCATGCTCGAATACAAATCCACCGCGGCCTATCTGGAGGTTCTCCGGGCCGAAGGGTTTACCGTACAGGAAAACCTGTGCGGTATTCCCACCGCCTTCTCCGGTTCCTACGGCAGCGGCAGACCCATCATCGGTATTCTGGGTGAATACGACGCCCTGTCTGGCCTGTCCCAGGAGGCAGGAGCTGTGGAACACAAGCCCCTGACCGAGGGCGGCTGCGGCCAGGGCTGCGGACACAACCTGCTGGGGGCCGCCTCTCTGGGTGCCGCCATTGCCATCAAGGAAGCAATTCAGGCCGGGAAGCTGCAGGGCACGGTGGTCTTCTACGGCTGCCCCGGTGAGGAAGGCTGCGCAGGCAAGACCTTCATGGCCCGGGACGGCATGTTCCGGGAGCTGGATGCCGCCATCACCTGGCACCCCGGCGACGTCAACGAGGTCGCCACCGGCTCTAATGCCGCCAGCATCCAGGTAGAATACACCTTCTCCGGCATTGCTGCCCATGCTGCCGGGAACCCCTGGACCGGCCGCTCCGCTTTGGATGCCGCCGAGCTGATGAATATGGGCGTCCAGTTCCTGCGGGAGCACATGCAGCCCAAGGAATCCGTCCACTACTCCTTCGCCGATGCCGGCGGCCTGTCCCCCAACGTGGTGCAGCCCACAGCAAAGCTGATCTACATGGTCCGGGGCGAAACCGTTCAGAAAGCCAAGGCTCTGCTCAGGCGGGTGGACAACATCGCCAAAGGTGCGGCGCTGATGACCGACACCACTGTCACCAGCCGCCAGATCGACGGCACCGCCTCCACCGTCTCCAACCATGTGCTGGAGGAAGTACTGTACCAAAACCTCTGCGCCGCTCCCCTTCCGGAGTACACCGAGGACGAAATTCGGTTTGCTAAGCAGCTGCGCGCCACCTTTGACACCTCCAAACTGCCCGGCCACCGGACCGATGAAGATCTCGGCGTCAGAGCCTTCGTGGCGGAAAAGACCCAAAACGGCACCCTGCCGCTGAACCGTTTCGTGATGCCCTATGCCCCCAGCTGCACCTTCAGCCCCGGCTCCACGGATGTGGGCGATGTCAGCTGGCTGACCCCCACGGCCCAGTTCAACGCCGTCACCTGTCCTTCCGGCACGCCGGGCCACTCCTGGCAGATTGTCACCGTTGGCAAATCCAGTATTGCCTATAAAGGCCTTACCCTGGCCGCCAAGGTCCTGGCCGGGGCCTGCGCCGACCTGATGGAGAATCCCACCCTGCTGGCAAAAGCCCGGGAAGAATTCACCCTGGCCACCGCCGAAGGCTACGACTGCCCCATCGGCAAGGATGTAACCCCCACCGCAGGCTGATCCTCACATATCGATATTCCCCCAATGCCGATCGGTATTGGGGGATTTTTTCGCATTTCGAACTGTCGGATCTTTCTTTCACGCTCTGTTTCGTTACCTATCGGGAGGGTCAGTGACCCTCCCCTACAGTGGGTGCTGCGGTAAACGTTTCTTCGCCGATTGTATTGCATTTCACAGGGGGGCTATGATATAATGATGTCTCTTTCCCAATCCCAGGAGGTGATCCCATGCCCGACAGTCAAAAATATCTCTATGTTCTCTTCTCCGCCACGCCCTACCGCATGGGGTACTGGATTCGGCGGGTCACGGGAGAGCCCTATAACCATGTCGCCATCGCCACGGAGGAAACCCTGCACGAACTGTACGCCTTTGCCCGCAGGTATTACCGGGCCCCCTTCTACGGCGGCTTCGTCCGGGAGCATCCCAGCCGCTACCATCACAACGGCATCACCGCCCAGGTCCGGCTGTACCGGCTGCCGCTGAACGAGAGGCAATGGGACATTCTGCAGGCCCTGCTCGGCACCATGCGGCGCCGCCCGGACCGGTATCTGTATAACCACCTGTCCGCCCTAGCCGCGCCGCTGCGCGTCAAGATCCGGGTCCGGGATGCCTTTACCTGCGCGGAATTCACCGTCAGCGTCCTCAGCGCCCTGGGCTTTGACTTCGATCCTGACCGGTTCTATACCATCGGCGATATCGCCCGGCGGCTGGAGGAATACCACATTTACTCCGGCAGCTATCCCGCGAATGCGGAACCGGACCCTGCCTTTTTCGGCCCCGTCCGCCATCCCCTCTACGCCAGCGCCAAAAGCTTTCTGCTGCTTCTCTGGCGGAAGGCCATTCCATAACAAGGGGCTGTCTCAAAATGATTTGCAAAAATCATGAGGAGCAGCCCTCTTTTTT
>CAMGIN010000039.1 GCA_946056135.1 uncultured bacterium
CGGAGTTTATGACCTACGCCCACAACTTTATTTTCGATTCCATTCGGAATTATCAAATGGGAAAGGAAAGCTGGTCGCTGCCGTCTCTGACCACCTACAAGAAAATCCGCACCGCCGCGTGGATGCAGAATAATCTGGAAAATGCGGTGGAAGCCTTCATGGAGAAATACAAGTGCAGAAGAAAAACGGCAGACCGATTTTTCCGGGAGGCCAACTGCCTGCATCGCCGGAAAGAGACAATCCTCCTTGATGACGAGGAGGAAGAACAGGACATACTGGAAGAGCTTGCCGGTGAAGAAGCGGATGATATGTCCCAAATCATCTGGCACGGGGTTCACACCAATGCCGTCCGCAAAGCCTTTGACCGTCTGACCTCGGACGAGAAAGAGTATCTGCAAAGACGAAACGCCCTGTGTATGAAATGCGGCTGCGCCCGGAATATGAAATACGGCGAAAGCTTCGATGATCTCGGCGCACACTTTGAACTCACCACAGCGGGTGGTGCGGAGAAAGCATACCGCAAGGCTGTGGATCACCTAACGAGACTGCTGGTGGAGGATAATGCCATTGGCGCCGTGACGGTGAAGCAGAAGAAACTCGTCCGGCGGAAAAAGAAAATCGCCGCCGCAGTCTACGAATACCAGGCAGACTACGACGGCGAGTGGGGTGAGATTGAAATTGATTTTGAAAACGGCACAGGGAAGATTTCTTACATTGCAGAGTTGGACACCACCCGTTCTCACAGATATGCAAACAAGGCCATTGAAGAAATCCTCAACTCCGATCTGAATGATCTCCCGAAACAGAACACGATTGTATTTCCAAAGTGACGGGGAGGCATCGCTGCGGCGGGTTTGATATCCCTTTGGCTCCCCCGGTGATGCCGCTCCATTGCGAGGCTCCGCTTCGCTTTGCCTTTCCATTTCGCCGCACCACCTACACCCAAACAGGCGGATTCTGCTAAAGCAAACTCCTGGGCTTCTCGTCCGGGAGGACGCAGAATCCGCCTGTTCTGTGGCTGACTGAAAGCGCTTGTTCCTGCCCCGAACAACCCCTTTCAGCCACCCACGGTCGCCAAAGGTATAACACACTAGACTTTGCGGGCAAAGTCGTGTGCCACGAAACCGCCGGTTTCATTGGATTCTTCCTGCCACGGAGGGTGCTACCCTCCATTGGATGCCTCCTGCCAAGGGTACGCTGTCCCCTTTGGATTCCCCTGCTATCAGGGTGCTCTCGCCCCTATTGGAAACCCAGAGCCAAAGGGAAAAGCCATCCCTTTGGAATCCCAGCTCGTTTTGAAATGTATACCCACAAAGGAAAAATGGTTTGTGGGCATTCATTTCAAAACGCAAAAATCCCAAGGACATCATCCGATAAGGAGATGAAGTCCTAGAGATTTCGCTTATCCGAATATTAGAGTCGGAGCGACTTGACCTGAGACTAGGCTACCCTAACTTTCTGAGTCTAAACAAACAGATTGGCGCCCATCTGTACATAGGCAGTACACGAAGAAACAGAGAAAGGGTATTCTCAACAGGGAGGTCCAGCTTTCCGAGAAGTGTCTTGTTCCGCATTATCCGAGATGCTTCTTCTGCACAGTCTGGATCACTAGTAGTATGGCCAGCATCATCACAACCGCCGTGGGCAGCACAATCCATACCGTCTGCACAAAGCCCGCTAGCAGGTAGCCCAAGAAGGACACGCCCGCAACCGTCATCGCATAGGGAAGCTGGGTGCTGACGTGGCCGATGTGGTTACAGTCGGCACCCGCGGAAGCCATGATGGTGGTATCGGAGATAGGGGAGCAGTGGTCGCCGCAGACTGCGCCGGCCAGGCAGGCGGAGACGGAAATCACCATCAGCTCGCCGCTGGGGAACACGGCGCAGACAATGGGCAGCAGCACTCCGAAGGTGCCCCAGGAGGTGCCGGTGGAGAAGGCCAGACCCACGCCGATGAGGAAAATGATGGCGGGCAGCAGATTGGCAAGGCCACTGGCAGCTCCCCGAACCAGCTCCGCAACGTAGATCTTGGCGCCCAGTTGGTTGGTGATGCCGGACAGGGTCCAGGCAAGAATCAGTATGAGAATGGCGGGTACCATGGCCTTGAAGCCGTCCACGAAGGAATCCGTGAACTGGGTGAAGGTGATGACCTTCCGGGGTAGGTACAGGAGCATGGTCGCCGCGATGGCTACGAACGCCCCCAGCACCAGCCCTTGGGATGCGTCACATCCGGCGAAAGCATCCACGAAATTGTGGTAGCAGCCGCTTTCCGCATTGAAGAAGCCGCCGGTGTAGATCATAGCCGTAACGCAGGAGACAATCAGCACAACGATGGGCAGCAACAGGTCAAGGACAGCACCCTTTGTCTCGTCGGAAGCTGCATTTTCCCTGCTTTTTTTGGACGCGGCAGCCAACTCCACCGCGCGCATCTTTCCGAAATCCAGTCCCATGACAGACGTCACAATGACGCACATCAGGGTCAGCAGGGCGTAGAGGTTATAGGGAATGGAACGGATGAACAGGCTTAGCCCCTCGCCCTCCGGCGCGATGCTGGACACAGCCGCAGCCCAAGAGGAGATGGGAGCGATGATGCACACCGGAGCGGCGGTAGAATCGATGATGTAAGCCAGTTTTTCCCGGGAGATTTTGAACTTGTCGGTGACAGGCCGCATGACGGAGCCAACAGTCAGGCAATTGAAGTAGTCATCAATGAAAATCAGCATACCCAGAATGCTGGTGGAGACCAGCGCGCCTGCTTTGGTTTTGATGCGCTGGCTGGCCCAGCGTCCGTAAGCGGCAGAGCCGCCTGCCTTGTTCACCAGCGACACCATCATGCCCAGCATCACCAGAAAGATCAGGATACCCACATTCCAGCTGTCGCAGATTTTGCAGATCATGGTATCAAAGGTGGTGAGCACCATGTTCCAGACATTACCGTTGGAATAGATCAGCGCGCCGGAGAGAATGCCCACGAACAGGGAGGAATAGACCTCCTTGGTAAGTAGTGCCAGCACGATGGCGATGATGGGGGGCAGCAAGGACAAAATCGTGGCGTAACTGCCCACGCTGTCCCGGGTCACGGCGATGGCAGCGTCAATATTGGTGTCAAAGTCCGGATCGGAGCCGACGTTGGAGGCGTAGTCATCGAGGTATACGGCGGCGTCTTCCTCGCTCAGCTCCGCCGCCCCGGCTATGGGGGTCAGTGCGCCGAACACTACCGCCAGAGTAAGCAGCAGCATCAGCAATCGAGAGATGGTTTTCATATTGCGTAAGTCCTTTCCGATGGGATTCACTGCTCCGCCAGCGACGCAAGCCTGTGGGTCAGCTCTGCGGTAACAGAATATAGCTGGTCATACAGCACCTGATATTGGGCGTATACTCTGTGGTTTTCCGGATTTGGCGTATAAACTGTCCCTTCCCGGATGTAACGGGTTAGGCTATCGTAGCTGTTAAAACCCGGGTGCTTCACTGCCAGAGCCGCCATCATGGCATCGCCAAAACATGCCCCCAGAGTGATCTCGGGTGTGCAAATCGGCGTTCCCAGAATATCAGTGATAATCTGCATCCACACTGGATTCAACGTTCCGCCGCCTACGGCAATGATTCTGTCGATTTCCACATTCTCATGGCTGCGCATCCGCGCAATCTGCTGGGCTATGGAATAGCCCACGCCTTCCAGGGCGCTGCGGTACAGGTGCGCACGGGTGTGCGCCAGCGTCAGACCGAACAGGATACCCCGGGCAAGGGGGTCGTTGACGGGGGTACGCTCTCCGGCGAAATAGGGCAGGGTAATCAGGCCGTCACTACCGGGGGCAATGTCCGCCACGCCTGCCAGCATGGTCTGGTAGGCATCGGGGCCGCCCTCCGCTTCCAGCGCCTTCGCGTCGGGGAACAGGGTATCCCGGTACCATTTTGTCAGGCTGCCGGAGGTGTTGGTCCCTGCGGAGATGTCGCACAGACCGGGCACGATAAATTCCTCCCGCCAAAGCTGCTCGTCGTCCACCAGGCCTTCCGTTCCCAGAATCATATACACCGATGAGCCCAGCTGAAGCATCATCTGTCCGGGACTGACCACGCCGCAGCTGATGGCCTCCGCACCGGAATCGTCTGTGCCGGTAGTAACCGGTGTCCCCTCCGCCAGACCGGTTTCTGCCGCAGCTTCCGCGGTAATGAAGCCAGCGATGTCTGCCGCCTCCTGCACCTTCGCCAGCTGATCCGGGCGGCATACCGGTGCGCACAGCTCCGGCACCGGTTCCCAGGTTTGGGGATCGTACAGAGGATTGAAGCTGGCAAGACCCAGAAAACGATCCACCACATAGTTGCCTGTCAGCTTTGCGGTGATATAGGTGGAGCCGGTAATGAACTTGTAGGTTTTTGCATAAACCTCCGGCTCTTTATTCTTTATCCACAGAATTTTCGGCATGACATCGCTGGAGCACAGGGGTCTGCCGTACCATTTGCGAATTTGTTCTTCCCCATACAATTGGGTCAGTTGCTCCATTTCCTCGGTAGCCCGGGCATCGATACCGTAGAGAATAGCCTTGCGCAGGGGTCTGCAATGCTCATCCACCGGCAGACAATCCGCCCCCAGCGCGCTGGCGCCCACGGCTTTGATCTGCTTGGGATCAATGCCGGTCTGCTTCAGAAGGCTCCGGCTGATGGTGCAGAAATCTCCCCACCAGTCCTTTTCTGCGTCGTGCTCATAGTGGCCGGGCTGCGGATTTGTCATTTCGTGCTGGGTGGAGCAGACGGCAATGACCTTGCCGGTATCATCCATAATCACGCCCTTGCTGGAATTGGTTCCTGTGTCAATTCCCATAAAATACGCCTGTGACATGCTAATTGCCTCCTAATATAAAGCGTTCGATGATTTCCGCGGCCGCGTCGTGATCGCAGTCCTGTTCCGTCACATAGTCCGCCGCGGCCTTTACCTCCGGCAGGGCATTGGCGACTGCCACACCGATACCCGCGCCCTGAATCATGGGCAGATCATTGGTGTAATCCCCCGCCGCGACGACCTGATCCGCAGAAATGCCCAGCAGCGCCATCAGCCGCTGCAAACCGTTCCACTTGCTGATATTCTGGGCCATAATATCGGTACAAGTGTCTTCGGAGGGTGTGAAACTCAGCGGAAGTGCCTGCTGTGTAATCCACTCGCAAATTCGTGTCCGGTCTGTCGTGGCCATGAAGCCCTCTACGGACTGCCAAGGCGTCTGCGCCAGCTGATGATAGCGCACCGGACTGGTGCCTAAATAATCGATGTAATCCTGTAGGCCGTCATTCCACTTATTGACGCCCCAGTAGTCTGCGCTGATAACGTGCAGTTGCCAGTGCGCTTCCAGACAGCGCAGAATCAGTGCTCTGGCAGCCTCCGGGAGAATGGTCTCGTTGAACAGTACGGCCTTGTCTGCTGTGCGAATCAGCTTTCCGCCATTGTTCAGCAGAAGATAATCCGCAAAGGTGCTCTCAGGCCAGAAGGAGAACATATCGATATCCCGCCGTCCGGTGGCAAATACCACCCGATGCCCCTGGCTCCTGGCTTGGGTCAGAGCCACTTTGGTCTTTTCACCCAGATGACCCTGCCGGTTCACAGCGGTGCCATCCAGATCCATGGCCAGCAGCTTCATGTTTCGCATTCCTCCAGCTCTGAGCGAAGCCGGTAAACTACATCCATAAATTCCCGAACTCTTTGGATGTCTACCCGCAGGTTCTCCAGCTGTGCATTCTCCAGTTTGCCGCCCTCTTTAAAGTAGGTGCCTACCACGGCGGCATCCCCAAGGCGCAGCTTCCGGGCAATGGTATCCGGTCGGCAGCCGGTATTGCAGAGCACCGCCACCTCCGGCGCTGCCTGCTTCACGCTGGCGATCAGCGCATCATCCACGTCCTGACCGGCGGCGTTGGCACTGATGCACAGACCGTCCGGATGGGCCTTAAAGATAGTGGAACGGGCAATCTCCGACAGTGGCCGGGTGTCCAGATTTCTGTCTGACTCCGGGTTGATGAAATAGAGCATTTTCAGATCATCCAGATGCAGTGCTGCCTTTCGCCGCAGCAGCGCGGAAAAGTCGTTGTTATACAGGCCGCCGTCACCCACATAAACCCCGCTGAAGGTCCCCCGGACAAAGTCCGCATCTACGGCAGCAGCCAGCTCCAGGGTAGCCTCTCCGTCGGATATGCAATCTACGCCGAAGGGGACACGAATGCTGTCACGCAGGCAGCCCACTACATATGCCATGGCTGCCGGCGTCACAAAATTCATATGGCGCTGGTAGGGCAGGCTGAATTCATTGGAAATCAGAATGCCGTCTACACCGCCGTCCTGAAGCGCGGCCAGATCGGCCTTTGCGTGCTCCACCACCACCGCCATGGAATCCCCATAGCGGAATCTGGGATCTCCCGGCAGAGGATCGAGATGCAGCATGGCAATGATGGGCTTTTTGACATGAAACAGTTGTTCGGTCCAAAGCATATACATTCTCCTTTGCAAAAAAGCTCCCAGGCACAGCCGGGAGCTGACAATCCCTCGCTCCGCCCGCTTTGGGGGCCGAAGCCCCCGCAGCAGGGAGTAAGGAGAGGAAAGATATCAATAATCAAACTGCCGGTAGTAACGGCGGATGGACAGCGGATGGCGCAGGAACAGCTCCATGTAAGCATCCACGCGGTTGTTTACGGCGTGCATCATCAGATGGGACAGTGAGCCCCGGAATTCGGAACTGATGCCCTCCATGGGCAGCTCCTTCGTGTCAATGATGGTATAGTTGCCGCAGACCTTGGGCAGGAACCGAGCCACCCGCTCCGCCAGAGGACGCTGCTCATCTTCACCCATGAACAGGGTCACAGGAGTATCTGCCACCAGAATCTCCTGCATGCCATGGAAGAACTCGGGGCAGGTAATGGACTTGGTACGAATCCACATCTGCTCCTCCCAGTAGCACATGGCGTAGGAGTAGGTGGCGCCCCACTGGTTGCCGGCACCCACAAAGTAGTGGGGAAGATCGGGATGCTCCTTCAGGAAGGCAACCTTCTTTTCCGCATAGTCGTAAGCCCATGCGTCGGAGATTTTCTCAATGTTCACCAGATCCAGCGCCAGGTGGGCTTCCATCTCCTGATTGTAGCGGTCATAGTCGGGGAACTCACCATTCTTGTACATCAGGTAATTGGCGACCATGTAGAATTTCAGCTGCTCGTTCTTGGGGTAGACCACCAGATGATCCCACTTGCCTTCCTGGGTCAGCAGGGAGCCGGGGGTGTCAATGAAGGCGAATACCCGAACACCCTGAGCCTTCACAGTGTCGATAAGCTGCACCATTTCCTTGGTGTTGCCGGAGACGGTGGAGTAGATGATGACAGAGCGGCTGGTCAGGCGCTTGTTGCCAGTGGTCAGGTACTCCGCGGCATTCTCCACATATACAGGCAGAGAAGACTTGCCCCGCATATAGACTTCAACCTGCATAGCGGAAGCGTAGGTGCCACCGATGCCGATGAAATAGATGTTGTCAAAGCCTTCCTCCCAGATCTGATCCACAATCTTCTCAATCTGGGGACGCAGAGCCAGCGCACCATTGACACTGTCGATATCGCCCTGCTCGTTGAAGTTGCGCAGGCAGGCACCCTTGGCCTCGGCCCAAGCTTTCGATTCGTAATTCATACTATTCTCGATCCTTTCTTATCAAAAAGACGACTTGTTAATAGATTGGTGTGTTTTTCATATCCATATTGCGGAAGAACTGGAAAGCATACTGAATCGCTTTGTCCCAGTAGGGCCATTCGTGATCCCCCGGTGCTTCCAGATAAATATGGCCATAGCCCGCCGCTTCCGCCGCCCGGCGGAAGGTCTGATTGTCCTCATAGAGAAAATCCGAGGTGCCGCACAGCTGGATAAGCCTTGGACGCTGGGGATTGCCCGCCTGCTGACAGACCAGAGAAATCACATCCTCTTCCTCGGAAGGCAGACCTGCGGCTCCGTGCAGGGCGCGCAGCTCCTGTGGCAGAAGATCCGGCCACTGCCCGGACATCACCTGCCGGGCAAGTCTCGGATAGTTCAGGACACCGGACAGGGAGGCAATTCCGGAAAAACGTTCCGGACGGTTCAGGCCAACCTTCACGGCGCCGTAGCCACCCATGCTCTCGCCGGCAATAAAGGTATTTTCCCGGCTGCTGTCAAAGCGGAACCATTTTTCGCAGATCTTCGGAAGCTCGTCCGCAATATAGGTAAAGTATCGTGGTCCGGAAACACTGTCACAATAAAAGCTCCGCTGAACCTCCGGCATGACTATGATAAAATTGTACTTCTTGGCATAGTATTCAATCTTGGAAAACCGGGTCCACTCCCCGCTGTTGGCGGACAGTCCGTGCAGCAGGTACAGCACCATGGGCTCTCCACTGAATACCGGTGTCACATCATTGGACAGTTCCGGAAAAATCACCCGCAGCTGGGTGGTCATTGCCAGACTTTCGGAGTAAAAATCCCCCGTAAACAATCCCATTGTTTTGCTCCTTTCGCGTTATCGCTGGAAGTGCACAGTAAACCGACCCTTGTCTCCCCGGGTATAGCTGCGGCTTTGCTCGATGATGCGTCCCTGCTCATCATAGCTGGTACATTCAAACAGAAGCACCGGCGTCTGGGTGGTAATGCCCAGCAGATTGGCGTCATTGGGATCCAGATGCACCATATCCAACGTCTGCCGTGCCTGCTCCAGCTTGATTCCGTACAGCTCGTAGATTTCGTACAGGGAAAACACCGAAAGGTCAATGCCCTGAATCTTGGGCACCAGATTCCGGGGAACAAAAATCTCCTCCAGAGAAACCGGCTCGCCATTGCCATAGCACATCCGCTTGATATAGAAGATTTCATCTTCCGGACGGATCCCAAACATCATGGCGTATTTCGCCCCGGCAGGACGTATCATTTTCTTGAGAACCTTGATGGAGGGCGTTACATTTCGCTCCAGCATGGACTGGGTAAAGCCTTTCAGCACTTCCAGATCCCGTTCAATACGGGTTCCCAGGACAAAGACCCCTTTTCCCGCCACACGCCGCAGCAGACCTTCATTCACCAGCGTGTCAATGGCATTGCGAACAGTCTGCCGGGTTACGGCATACTCATCCGCCAGCTCATTTTCGGAGGGCAGCGCCGTACAGGGCGCAAATTCCCCAGTCTCGATTTTATAGCGAACGATCTCGCGAAGCTGCATATACAGGGGCGTCAATCCGCTTGCTTTGTCCATAGGGATCCCTCCGAAATTGGTTATCTTCTTACCATGCGCCGAAATACTTCAGTGTCTCGGTGGCGTTGGCCGCTCCCTTTTCCATGGCCTCATCGATGGTCAGACCCTCGACAATGCCGTACAGGAAGCCGGCGATATAGCTGTCGCCTGCGCCCATGCTGTCCACAAGGTGTTCGCAGGGGATGATGCCGAATTTATGGAACTCGGTTCCATCATAGCACAGACTGCCATGCTCGCCCAGCAGGGCAATGACCAGCTTGGGACCCCGGGAGTGGTAGCCCTTCATCTGATCCCGGAGGGCAGGTGTGTCGCCGTCATCACTGGAGAAGAAGAGGTAGTCTGTATAGGGCATGGCGATCTGGCTGGCCTCGTCCTCGGGACGGGTGGCGCAGTCAAAGGCAGTGGGGATGCCCCGAGCCTTCAGCGCCTGAAACTGCCCCTCAACCTTGCCCCACAGGTCACAGACCACCATATCATGGGTCTGGATGAAGTCCATATCCTCCTCGGAGAGGGTATAGTCCTCCAGAACGCCCTCTTCATAATCGCCGAACACCCGTTCGCCCTCCAGCAGCTCCACCTGAGAAACGGCGGTCTTGCCGGGTTTGACGTGCAGATGAGAGGTATCCACACCCTTGGCCGCGATGGCCTCCTGCATGATTTTTCCGTAGACGTCATCACCCACCGGGCCGGTGTAGGAAGCCTCGCCGCCTAGACGAACCGTGTAAACCGCCATGTTGACGGGTCCGCCGCCGGGATATGCCTTTCCGTTTTCAATATTGCTGTAGAAGTCAACGCAGTTACTTCCAACTGCTGCCAGTTTCATAGAGGTTATCTCCTTTCAGACTCCGTTCGATACTTGCGCAGGATGCTGGAGAAACGAACCATATCTGGTCTCGCCACCGACTTGAAGAACTCCACCGGAACGTTATTGTAATCCCGGGCAATGCCGGTCAGGAAGAACAGGCTGCCACCTTCCTCTATGCGAAGCTGCCTTGCTTCCGATTCTGTCGCATATGTGATTCCAATGCTTTCTTCTCCGCTGAATGGGAAAACATTATAGTAACTCAGCACCCGATACAATGACTCATTGGTAAAATCATGATCGATTAGACGCGGACAAAGGGATAGGTTTACGTAATTAGCCTCGATCATGTAGGGAACACCGTCCATAATCCGCAGTCGGCGCATAAACAAAACCCTTGTTTCTTCCGGAACCTGTAGTTTTTTTGAAATATAGTGGTCTGCAAGAATCACCTCAGACTCCAGTACCGTGGTTTTCAGCTGACGCCCATCCCCTCTGACGGATTCTGTGGTGGACTTTGCATCCTGAAGATTGCGCTCCAGCTTGGGCGGCGCAACATATGTTCCTGATCCCTTCAGGCTGTACAGTCTGCCCATTTCCGTCAGACGGCGGATGGCAGCGCGGAGCGTTGTGCGGTTCAGCCCCCACATTTCACACATTTCCCGTTCCGCGGGAAGCTTCCCGTGGGGCGGAATATTGTTTGTCTGGAGATAGCACTCAATCAGTTCAACAGCCTCCTCACGATGGCGGATGCGCTGCTTTTCTTCCATAAATCCTATCTCCTTTCCGTTTTTAGTGGAATGGGACTGTACAGCCCTCAGGGTAATTTTACACTGGGAATATCCTCGCTGTCAAGCCGGAATCAGGCGGCCTTCTTGTTCTGACGCTCCCACATGTAGTACACGGGCAGGCCGGTGGCAACAGCCACAACGGCGCAGACCAGGCCAGCCACAGGCGCCCACACGAAGGTGGAGACGATCAGGGTGCCGGTCATGAACATGGCGATCAGAGGCATCACAGGGCCCAGGGGGAGACGGTAAGAGGGGTTGTAGTCTTTCTTCTTACGCAGAACAAAGATGGTGCCGAAAGTCAGGAAGTTCTTCAGCAGCGCCACCAGGGTGAAATAGCCCAGCAGATCGGACAGGCTGGTGGCGAAAATCAGCACGATGGCCACGGCGCACTGCACGATGATGGAGAAGTAGGGAGTCTCATACTTGGGGTGAACCTTGGCGAAGGACTTGAAGAACAGACCGTCCTTTGCCATGGCGTACTCAATCCGGGGCTGGAACATGATGCAGCTGGACAGAGAGCCGATGACCACGATGATGGCCATGATCGCCACAATCGTACCGGCATAATTGCCGATGAAGGGGATCTTGGATGCCAGCAGGGCGATGGGCGCATCGGAGGCAGCCAGCTCATCCACGGTCAGCAGACCGGAAGCCACGGAGGTCAGACCGGCGTACAGAGCCAGAACGATGAAGGCGGTCAGGATCAGGCCCCGGGGCAGATTCTTCTCGGGATCCTTGATTTCACCGGACATATAGCAGGCGGCGCCCATGCCGTCATAGGACCAGGTAGTAGCGGAGACACCGGCCAGCAGGGCCATGATGCTGCCGGCGCCGGCAAAGCCGGCCAGAGGCGCGGTAGACAGGAAGTTGTCGCCCTTGATGAAGAACACGCCGATGCCGATGATCAGGGCGAAGGGCAGAATCTTCAGCGCGGTGATGACGGTCTGGAACTTGCCGCCGCCCTCAACGGAGCGAAGATGCACAAACATGAACACCAACACGAAGGCCACAGCGATGAGTTTCAGAGCCAGGCCGTGAATCGGGATGAAGAAAGCCAAATAGTTCACGATGGCCAGAGCCATAATGGAGATGGAGGGAGGATCGGTTGCCCAGAAGCTGATCCAGCCGCACAGGAAGGCCAGAGGACGGGAACCGGCTTCCCGGAAGTAGACGTACTGACCGCCATCCTCGGGATAGGCGGAGGCCAGCTCCGCGTAGCAGAAGTTTGCAGGAATCTGGAGCAGGCCGCCGATGACGAAGGCCAGCACCAGGAACAGGCTGCTGCCGGCAGCGCCCGCTACCTCAGACAGGGAAGAGAAGATGCCGGAACCGACAGTGGTGCCGACGCCCAGTGCCAGAACGGCGCCCAGGCCCAGTTTACGACCGAGATCGGTCTTTTCCGCGGGATTTTGTGACATAATGAATGTCTCTCCTTTCACTTTTTCCTCGTCTGCGGCTGTGCAATCCGCAGCGAATCTTTTGGGGAAATGCTCTGCTCGGTATTTTCCTGCCCTTCCCGGCAGGGTTATTACAACAAGACCTGCATTACGGAGGTCATTGTCATAATCGGTTATTGCCCTTCAACAATGACAAGGACATTTCTGGAAGCGGGGCCGTCAAATTCGCAGAAATAGACATCCTGGGCGCCGCCCCGCTGAAGAACGCCGTCGTGAATCAAAAAATGGCAGTGGTTGCCGGTGAGCATGGCCTTCAGATGTCCGGTGGGATTGCCGGCGGTGGAGCCGTAGTCCCGAAGCATCCGGGCGTGGCTGTAGGGACGATCCTCCGGAGCAAAGAGCGCCAACGCATTCTGCATATCGCTCTCCAGGCATTCCAGTGCTTCGTTGACTGTCACACCGGTAGTGGTGTGTTTGGTCAGTACGGTGACCATACCCTCCCGAATGCCGCTTTCTGCCACGATTTGCTCGACCTCCGGGGTAATCACCTGAAACTGAACGTACTGCTTTGTCAGCAGATGGATGGTTTTCACAAACATGGTACCGCCTCCTCAATCCAGTCCGCCCAGGAACTCTATGGCGTTGCCGCCCATGATCAGCTCCAGCGTGCTCTCCCGGAAGCCCAACTCCCGAATGGCCTGGGCCATGCGGATCTGCTCAAACCGGGGATTGTTGGAGCCGAACATCACCTGATGCCGCAGGCTCCGGTCAATCCAGGTAATGGGAATGTCCCGGGTCAGCATCTGGGTGTAGAACTCCTTTGCGTTGTCAAAATAAAGGGCGCCGGTGTCCGTGTAGACATTGGGATATTTCACCATCAGCATGGCGGTCTCCCGCACCCAGGGCCATCCGAAGTGAGCAAGGCAGATGCGCAGCCTGGGATGCTTCGCGGCCACGGTCTCAAAGGCCAGAGGCTGACAGTAGCTGGTCAGGGTGTCCGGCTCCCAGCTGAGCCCCGCGTGGAAGAGGATGGGCTTGTTGTATTTTTCGCAGATGGCGTAAATCGGCTCCATCATGGGATCGGAGGGCATCACATGGTGCCGTCCGGGGTGAAGCTTCAGACCCTTGAGCTTCAGACGGCTGAAGGCGTCCTCCAGCTTTTCGCAGGCGGCAGGATCCCGGGGATCCACACCGGCGAAGCCGATGAACTTGTCCGGTGCCAGATCCACCAGACGGCGAATTTCCTCATTTTCCACCAGACAGCCCACGCTGGAAGAATAATCCTCCGGCAGCAGGCACAGCCGGTCCAGTCCGGCGCAGCGCATCTGATTGAAGATGTGCTCCAGCGGTGCGGTGCCGTTCTTGTGGATGTCCAGCTCCCGGTGCCGCAGCTCCTCCCGTGCCGGATCCTCGTTAATCGGCGCATAAAACGCCGGATGCACATGAATGTCAATAGTCATTGATGTCCACCTTACTCCATACCGGCCTGAGCCATCATGGCCCGGACGTTGTTCACCGCCCGTCTTGCGTACATTCTCGGCTCATTGATGTAGCCGGTGACCAGCTCCAGCGTAGCGGTTCCGTCATAGCCGATCCGCTTCAGCTCGTGCATCATCTCCTGCAGGGGCATGGAACCTTCGCCGGGCATGATGTGGCTGTCGGTGCCGTTGTCGCCGTCGATGATGTGCATATGATCCATCTTGGAACCAAGCTTGTCAAAATAGGCCATAATGGACTCGTGCTGGACAAAGGGCGGCACCACATCGCACATTCCAACCACATAGGGGTTGTCGATGCGGCGGAACAGCTCCACCAGATCGTTGGCTCTGGTGAAGAAGTTTGACTCATAAGGCGTCAGCGCTTCCACCGTCAGCTTGATTTCCAGCTTGGCGGCGTAATCGCCCAGCTCCCGGATGGTCTTCTCCAGCCGAGTCCACAGCTGGTCGTAGGTGGCAAGGTATCCGCCGTTGGCGGGGCTGGTCAGCACAAACTCCGCACCCATCTCCTTGGCCATGTCCAGGCACAGCTTCAGATAATTCACAGCATCCTCCCGCTGTGCTTCGGAGCCAATCATATAATTGTAGGGGTAGGCGTTGTGCTCCGGGGTGTAGCCCCGGACCGGCATCTCGTACTGGTCGATGAGCCGCCGAACCTCGTTGATGTCTCCGGCCTTCAGATCCGGGGCGTAGGCATGGGGCCGCCCGCCCCACAGCTCGATGAAATCATAGCCGTATTCCTTTGCGTCCTGAAAGCAGTGCTCCAGGGGATTGCGCTGATAACCGGATGTAAACATACCAATCTGCATAGTCATTTGAATCTCCTCCTCATTATGCGTTGACCCATGGCTCAAAAACCTGCACCACCTGAGCGGCAACCTCCGCGCCCTTGCGCAGACAGTCTTCCACCTGCCATCCCTGCAAAATACCATACAGGAACCCGGCAATAAAGCTATCTCCTGCGCCCACCGTATTGACCACGGTCGGTGCCGGGAAAATGCCAAAGGACGTGAATTCCTTCCCGTCATAGGCAAGGCTTCCCTTGTCACCGAAGGTAGCCACCGCGATCTTCATGCCACGATCCACCTTGTCTTTCAGGAAGCCCTCAATGAAGGCATCCCGCTCCTTGTGGTAGGAATAGAAACCGTAATCCACAAAGGGAAGGGTGCTCTCCACCAGCGGATGATCCAGTCGGTCGGCGTAGTCAAAGCTGATAGCCTTACACCCCGCGGCCTTGATAGCGGGCAGCACCTTCTCTGCCATACCCCACAGTGCGGTATGCACCAGATCATGCCCGGCAGCGAAGGCCACGTCCTCATCGTCGAATACGATGTTTTCCAGCACGCCCTCAATGTACTCTCCATGCACCCGGTCATTTCCGTTCATATCCATGTAGGTAATGGCAGTTTGACCGTCGCCGGTTTTCAGGTGGCTCACATCCAGCCCCTCCGCGGTCAGGGTGTCCAGCATCCAGGTTCCGTTTTCGTCGGAGCCGGTGGTGCTGATGATTGCTGTAGGAATCCCCAGTTTTTGCAGGTTCACGCCGGTGTCCACGCAGTTCCCAGTGGGATAACGGCGGTTGACCTCCTCTCCATTGATGCGCACATAGACATCAATGCAGTTATCTCCAATCATTGCGGCTTTCATTTTTTTCATCTCCGTTTTCTTGATTTGCCGTGGAAGCGACTGTTTTCGCGCCCCAGGCTTTAAGACAAGTATACGGATTTTTAATACCAATTTCAATTTGCAATTACGACAAAATGATTATAAAATTTTTATCCAAAAAAAGAAGTCTGTGATACTAACCGGCCAAATATATACAGGATAAAATTTGACAACTAACTTTATAATTTATAATAATCAAAATTTATTTTCAATAATATTACCAAATGAACTTTTTACAGTTTAAGTGGTATATACTATGAAACTAAAGTATACCAATTTTCAAAAGGTACCATTTTCGCTGATTCACGCTCTGGGTTGTTTCCCTATTTCCGAATAGACCAATTTCATATTCTGTCCAAAACCCGCCCCACGGCATTGGCGCAGTATACGAATTTGGCCTCAGGCTCTTGCGCGGGGATTCCCAGCGTGTTATAGTGCATTCGATCCCTGGTGCCGGTGTGCAACGGCATCCCGGATTTCGGTATTCTTCTGCCACTTCCGACAGAACAAGGCACTGTGCAGCTGCCAGCAACTGCACAGTGCCCTACTATCCCGCCGCCATACGGCGCATACTGTTAGGAGTGAACTGTAATATGTCAAAATACGCAGATCTTGTGCTGCAGTCCAACTGCGTTTTTACCGCCGCCGGAGAAGAGCCCTTCGCCGGCTTTGTCGCTGTGGCGGGCAGCAAAATCCTCTGTGTCGGCCACGGTGCGCCGGACGGCGCAA
>CAMGIN010000040.1 GCA_946056135.1 uncultured bacterium
ACATTATCACACCGAAGACTTCCTACCAGGGGTCACATCATTTGACAACGCAGAAAAGACATTAAAATTATTCAAAATGCCACTTGTCATTTTCGGTAAATGATGATAAAATAACTCGGAACAACAGAATATTGCTTTGACACGATACAAGAAGTGCATCACGCAATCTGATACGATACAAGCGGCGGGCACCTTTTGTATCGTTTTTTTGCGCATACGAAAGGTATGCGCTTTTTTGTTGTGAAAAAACAGGAGGTAATTTTAAAATGGAGCAAAAATCCAACTCTTTTCTGGAAACAGAAAAGATCGGCAAACTCATGCGCAAATACTCGATTCCCTGCATCATTTCCCTGCTGGTAGCGGCGCTGTACAATATCGTTGACCAGATATTCATTGCCAACGCCGATTATCTGGGCGCTTACGGCAATGCGGCCAACACCGTCGTCTATCCTCTGACTGTGGTGGCGCTGGCCGTGGCTGTTATGATCGGCGACGGCTGCTGCTCCTTTGTCAGCATTAGCCTGGGCGCAGGCGAAAGCAAAAAAGCCAGCGGCAGCATTGGCAGCGCAGTGATCCTGTCTGTGCTTTCCAGCTTCGTGATTATGGCGCTGTACCTGATCTTCCAGGCGCCGATTCTCACATTGTTTGGCGGAAGAGTCAACGAACAGACGTACGCACTGTCCAAAGAATACTTCTTCTGGATCACCCTGGGCATTCCGTTCTACATCTTCGGTCAGGCCATGAATCCCATTATCCGCTCTGACGGCAGTCCCCAATATGCCATGGTTTCCACCTTGGTTGGCGCTTTTGCCAATATCATTCTGGACCCCATTTTTATCTACGTTTTCCGCTGGGGTATGATGGGCGCGGCTGTGGCTACCGTCATCGGCCAGATTCTCACCGCAATTCTTTCCATTGCTTATCTGTTCCGAATGAAGGCTGTGAAGCTTGAAAAGACGAGCTTCCGGTTCCACCCAAATCTGATGAAAAAGTATATTCCTCTGGGCGGCACCACACATTCCCATGGCTGTCATCGGCATTGTCATGAAATTCTTCCAGATCGTCATCTCCATCAGCGTGGGCACCGCGGCTGGATGCATCCCTGTGGTGGGCTATAACATCGGCGCCAAGCGGAAGGACCGGGCCAAAACTCTGTTCACCTATCTGCTGGCCATCGAAGCCATCGTCGGTGTGGTGGCCCTGCTGATCGTGGAGCTGCTCCCCAAACAGCTCATCGCCATTTTCGGCGCGGCCAACGAGAGCCAATATTACACGGATTTCGCCGTCAAGTCCTTCCGCACCTACCTGTGCCTGATGCCCCTGGCCACAGTCAACAAGGGTACGTTTATCTATTTGCAGTCCATTGGCAAGGCTGTGGCCTCTACTGTGATCTCCCTGATCCGTGAGATCGTCCTGGGTGTGGGCTTTGCGCTGCTGCTGCCCAGATTCTTTGGCCTGGACGGCGTGCTGTACTCCTTCCCTGCCGCGGATCTTCTTACCTTTGTGGTTGCAGTCGTTGTGATCATCAACACCTATAAAGAGCTGAGTTCTGATACTCTGCGAAAATAAAAAGGAGGAACGAATCATGGGCAACAGAATTATCACGATCAGCAGACAGTTCGGCAGCGGCGGCAGAACCGTCGGCAAGGAGCTGGCCGCAAAGCTGGGCATTCCCTGCTATGACGCGGAGATCATTACAAAAATTGCGGAAGAGAGCGGCTTTGACCCGGAGTACGTGAAGGAGCGCGGAGAGTATGCCAACGGCGGAAGCTGGCTTGCCCATGCGTTCAGTGACCGTGACCGGAACGGTCATTCCTATCAGGACGATCTATGGGCGATCCAGCGGAAGATCATACTGGAGCTGGCGGAAAAAGGCCCCTGTGTGATTGTTGGCCGGTGCGCAGACTACATCCTGAGAGACAATCCTGACTGTCTGCGTGTGTTTATTCATGCGGATATGGAAAGCCGCGCCAAGCGGATTGTGGAGCAGTACGGCGAACGCAGCGACGCGCCCGCAAAGCGTCTGAAGGACAAGGACAAACACCGTGCCGCCTATTATCAGTTCTACACGGAAATGAAATGGGGCGCTGTGGAAAACTACCATGTTACCCTGAACAGCGGTGTGCTGGGAATCGAAAAATGTGTCGATATCCTGGCTGGCCTTTACTGATACATCAATAAATATCGCCTGCACTTTGGCTGGTGCAGGCGATTTTATTAAACCAAATCGATCCAGATGCCTTCATCCCGGATCAGGGCATGGTCAAGAGAGCGGTAGAAGCGCTGGGCCTCCTGGTTGCTGGCAATCAGGCCCACCAGGGTATCCGCGCCGTACTGTTCTTTCAAAATTCTACGAAGCGCGGCCATCAACTCCTGGGCAATCCCTTTGTGCCGGCAGCTTTTCAGAACACAGATCCAGTCCAGATAGGCTTTCGTACTGCCGTCAAAGTGACTGCAAACCAGGGTCGAGTCGATCCGTCCCACGACTTTTCCTTCCATGTATGCCAATAAGGAGATGGAATTCTGAAACCTTGGGTTCTGAAAACTTTGTGTTACTTTTTGCAGATAGGCCTCGTCAATTTCCCAACCCCAATAAGCCTCTTCCTGGCGCAAGGCCTTTTCAAAGCTTACAACATCGTCGATCTGCTCTGCGGTATACGGTTTGATTTCCATAAGAATTATTCCTTGTTTTCTCTTTGAGCAAAGTAGTCGTCACAGAATTGATTCCACTTCCGTTCATATGTATGGTGGTCAACCGGCTGTAAGCCGCAGGGCGTTCGGATATCCCGCCGGATAGCTTCCTCTACGAAATCAAAGATATAGTCGTCTGAGTCGGCTTCCACGGCGCAGACCTCTGTCCAGCCCATCCTGACCGCATAATACAGCCGGGTGTGTCCGTCCAAAGCGATATACCGGTCACCATGCTTTCGCACCTGAATGATGATGTCCTCCCCTGCCCGGATAAAATCCCGGATGGCGGAGATTTTGTCTTCATCCACATAGAACTGGGAAGGTTGAATGTCTTCCAGATTAAGCTTCAGAATGGGTACGGGGGAAAATTCCTTCACAATGTTGTGATTTACGTCATAAAAAGAAGTGATGTGGGGCGTATAGAATCGAAATTCTTCTATCACAGCAGGAAACGCCTCCGCTTCCCTGCCCCGGATCACTGCTTCCCGCCGGGAGATGATCTCCACCTCATAAGGGTCTGCGTCCACCAGGAAGCAGCCGTGCTGGTTCAGCACTGCTTGAGAAAAACGCGCATCCCGGTAAGTATTGATTCTCTCGATATTCATAACGCTGTCTCAATGGCCTCCCGAAGATTCCGGACACGGTAGACTGTCAAACCGGCAGGAATTTCCAGCTTTTCCGAACCGCTGCGGGGAATGATGCACTTCTTGAATCCCAGGCGGGAAACCTCCCCAAGCCGCTGGTTCAGGTGGGAAATGGCCCGGATCTCCCCTGTCAGGCCTACCTCTCCCATAGCAACCAGGTCGTCCGCAATGGGGACGTCCCGGTAGGAGGAGGCCACCGCCAGAGCAACCGAAAGATCCGCGCTGGGCTCGTCCAGCCGCAGGCCGCCGATGACATTGATATAGGCGTCAAATACATTCAGCTTCATGCCCGCCCGTTTCTCCAGAACGGCCATCAGCAGGACTGCCCGGTTAAAGTCGAAGCCGTCCGCAGCCCGCCTGGGGACGTTGAAGGTGGTCTTGGTCACCAGAGCCTGGACTTCCGCCAGCACCGGCCGGGTTCCCTCCATAACGCAGGCCACGCAGGTGCCGCTGGCGCCTTCGGGGCGGCCCTCCAGCAGCATTTGGGAGGGGTTGGGTACCTCCACCAGTCCCGAATCCATCATCTCAAAGACGCCGATCTCATTGGTGGAGCCGAAGCGGTTCTTTGCCGCCCGGAGCAAACGGTAAGAGGTATTAGGATCTCCCTCAAAATAGAGGACGCAGTCTACCATATGCTCCAGAACCTTGGGTCCGGCGATATTGCCGTCCTTGTTGATATGGCCTACCACAAAGACGGTGATACCCTGGGACTTGCTCAGCTGCATCATGGTCATGGTGCAGTCCTTCACCTGAGACACGCTGCCGGGGGAGGAATCATTTTCCTCGTTATACAGGGTCTGAATAGAATCCACGATGAGAATATCCGGCTGCATCTCCTCTGTTGCCGCAACTACATCAGACAGCCGGGTCTCCGACAGAATGAACAGCTCCTCCGGAGAAACTCCCAGGCGCTCCGCCCGAAGCTTTAGCTGCCGCTCGCTTTCCTCACCGGAAATATACAGCACCCGGCGGCCCATGCAAAGCTGCACACAGATCTGCAGCAGCAGCGTGGACTTGCCGATGCCGGGAGCGCCGCCTACCAGGACGAGAGAGCCTGCCACAGCACCGCCGCCCAGAACCCGGTCCAGTTCCCCCATACCGGTGGAAAAGCGGATCTCACTGTCGCTGGTGACCTCCCGGATGCGTTGGGGCTTTCTGCTCTGTCCCACTGGAGCCGGTTTTGCCTTGCCCACGGCCACCGGTTTCTCGACATGCTCCTCCATGGTATTGAACGCGCCGCAGCCGGGACAGCGGCCCATCCACTTGGGAGTTTCATAACCGCAGTTTGTACAGAAAAAAACAGTTTTTGTCTTCGCCATTGTCTTGCTTACCTTTCTGTTTCGAGGATAATCCCTAAAAAGGATGTGATTTATCCAAATGTGTACCCTTCTTTTCTTTATTTTCCCCATTATACCAGCGAATTTCTATTCGGTCAAGTGTTCGAAAGATATTCACTGACCGTTGCGGCAATGACGCAGCACAGCTTCTTCTGGTATTCCGCATTCCTCAGCCGGGCCTCCTCCGCCGCGTTGGAAAGGAAGCCGCATTCAATCAGTACCCCGGTACAGTCGATATGCTCCATGAGGTAGATTCCGTCACTTTTCTTGGATTTTCGGCTGCTGCCTGGGTTCAGGGAGGCAACAAAAGCAGTTTGCAGCTGTTTGGCCAATGCTTCGCTTCCCTCTGTTCCCGCGTAGAAAACCTGAGCGCCGCTGTATCGGCTGTCAGAAAAGTTGTTCTGATGGATGCTGATCAGCAGGGCATGTTCCGTTTCGTTGACAAGCCGTACCCGCTCTTTCAGATCGGATGCCTTTTTCTGGGCGATGGTCTCCCCTTTTGTATAGATCGACGTATCTGTGGTGCGGGTCATTTTGGTATCATGGCCCAGCAAATGCAGAAGGTCATTGAGCCGCAGGGAAATGTCCAGATTGTATGTACTTTCCACCAGCCCTGTACAGGAAGTTGCGCCGCCGTCCTCCCCACCGTGGCCCGGGTCGATGACAATACAGTGTTCCCGCTCGATTGGCCTGCTCTCCGCGATCACCGTCACCGCCCGGCTCCCCCACTGCGCCGCCAGCAGAACGCCCGCGATGGTCAGAAAATAGAAAAAAACCCAGGTCTTCCGTTTCTTCATGTGCAACACCTCTGCCCTACTTTATGCGAGCCCAGAGCTTTGCTGAACATTCCGGGAAAAGGATGCATAGTATGACACGGAACGACAGTTCTGACAAAAATCAAGGAGGAATGACCTTTGGACAAGAAAAATACGGAACAATCCGGTCGGGAAGGCCGGCTTCCTGCCATGGCGCCGTTGGCAAATCCCTATGTTCCCTTCCAGATGGAGAACCCACCAAAGTATGAGGCGCGGAAGGGGCTGGTTCGGGGCACCCTGTTCCCGGGGCTGGATCTGCCCTTCTTGGGGATGGTGAACCAAACGGAGCAGCCAGTCACGCCGCTGACGGAGCTGCAGGCCCTGGGGTTTGCCGTGCAGGAGCTGGCGCTGTACCTGGATACCCACCGGGATGACCGGGAAGCGCTGGAGCTGTACCGCAATTACCAGCAGATGTTCGAACGTTGCCGGGAAGAATACCGGAAAAACCACGGCCCGCTGAATCATATGCAGGCTTCCGGCTCCGAAAGCTATGACTGGCTGGATGATCCATGGCCCTGGGAATACGGTAAAAACAAGGAGGCGTAAGCATGTTTGTATATGATAAGAAGCTGCAATACCCGGTAAAAATCGCCAATCCCAATCCCCGCTTGGCGGCTATTATTATTTCTCAATATGGAGGCCCGGACGGCGAGCTGGGCGCTTCTCTGCGCTACCTGTCCCAGCGGTATTCCATGCCTTTTGATGAACTGAAAGGGCTTCTGACGGATATCGGTACGGAAGAACTAGGGCATCTCGAGATGATCGGAGCTATCGTCCATCAGCTGACCCGGGATATGAAGGATTCCCAAATGAAGGACCCGGCCTTTGCGCCTTACTTTGTGGACCACACAGCCGGGGTCTTCCCTACTTCCGCTTCCGGTACGCCCTACACCGCGTCTTCTATGCAGGTGAAGGGCGATCCCATGGCGGATCTGGTAGAGGATCTGGCAGCAGATGCTGCTGCTTCGTATTCACAACTCAAAAGTTCCAGTAAATATCCACCGGTACTCGCTTCGTTTCCAGATCACGGTGCCCGATGGTTATGTGGTCGATTAGGAACACCACAACCTCACGGGTAAGATGCTCCATATTCAGGTACTGCGCAATCATTTCTTTCCGGCTGTCACCGGTGGAGAATCGCTGCTCTATCCTATCCAGACCCTGCCGCAGGTTCTTCAGCTGCTGCTCCAGGCGGTTCTTCTCTGCAAGAAAGTCAGCGGACATTGCAGCAAATTCCTCGTCTCTTAGCGTTCCTTTGGCTTTATCCAGGTACAAGTCTTTCATGCACTGCGTATATTGCGCGATTCCTTTTTGATAGACAGCGATGTCACGATGAAGCTTTTCCTTCTGACAGGCCCAATTGTCTGCCAAGGTGATATTCCGTTCCAGTTCTTCCTTATCCAGAAGTTCCCCGGACAGCCGTTGCAGTTCCTGTATAACTATTTCCTCCAGTTCGGCAACAGGAATAAACGCCCCAGGGCAGGCATTTGGGGACACATAACGGGTCTGGCACTGTAGATAATGCCTGCCGCGATTTTTGCAGGAGCGCATGGTGCATCCACAGTAAACACACTTCGCTTTTTTCGCAAAGATACCAATCTGACCGCTGGCAAAAGGCTTGGCTTTTTCCGCAATCCTTTTTTGAACAGTATCCCAGAGAGAACGGTCGATAATTGGCGCATGGGTTCCCTCTACGATGATCCACTCACTCTTTGGGCGCGGACGATTGATCTTCGTTTTATAGGATACGCTTCCGTATTTTCCCTGTACCATATTGCCGATGTAGATCTCATTGGTCAGCATGGCAGAAATCGTATCGTAACGCCAGAGGGTGTTGATTTCCCCTTTTGGCTGCTTGAAGCGCAGACCGTGAAGCTTTTTATATTCTGCAGGATTCGGCACGCCCCTGTCGTTCAGAATCCTTGCGATTGCCGTTTTTCCATATCCTTGGGAATAAAGGGCAAACACTTCTCTGACGACCGCGGCGGCTTCTTCATCGATGATCAGATGTCCTTTTTGCTCGGGATCTTTCCGATATCCGTAAAGAGCAGAGGAACCAATATGCAACCCATTTTGCCTGCGGTTTGTCAAGACACTGCGGATATTCTCCGACATATCTTCCAAATACCACTCGTTGACCAAACCATTGATCTGGCGGGACTTCTTGTTCCCTTTGTTTGCGGTATCGGCGTTATCCACGATACTGACAAAGCGAATTCCCCAGATAGGGAACAGTCCGTGGATATATTTCTCCACAAGCTCCAACTCCCGGGTAAACCGGGACTGGGTCTTACATAAGACGATCTCAAACTTGTGCGCCTGCGCGTCCTCCAAGAGCCTGTTAAACTCCGGACGGCGTCGGTCAGAACCGGTATAGTCATCGTCGCTATAAATGTCATACACTTCCCATCCCTTTACGTCAGCGTATTGCAGGAGCATTGTCTTTTGATTCTGAATACTGTTGCTGTCGTCCTCCTTGTTCAGCTTGTTCCGGTCTTCTTCGGAGAGGCGGCAATAGAGTGCTGCTTTCATATTCCTACCTCTTTTCGCTTTTCCATTTCATTAATCAGTTTGATCCATACCCTTGTATATTCTTCCACCGTAGGGATCCTGCCATTTATAAAAAAACTGCGGCAGTTATTGGCGGGTTGACTGGTATTGTCCATGGGAAAGCACTCCTCACAACAGGCTATTGCATGATATGCATCCGAAGGTCGATTCTTTCTGCTTGGCAAGGAGGACGTGATGAAAGACAGATTTCTGCAACCGAGCAGATTTTTGATGCCGCAATCTTTCGATTATATCCGCAAAAAAACAGCCCAAACGCAAATCGTTTGGGCTGTTTTGGGGATATAAGAAAGTTATGTTGCATACATCTTTTCCGCTCTGTGGGAACTGTTTTCACATATGGCAGTTCTATCCGTTTCCACCGCACCCATGCTTATCCTCATTGCAGGCATGTTCGCCACAAGTATGCGCATGCGTATGGTGAGAACAGTGTACATTCGAGCTATAGCTCAGTGTGCCATCCAAATACGCTCGAACTGCGTCGTCCGCCTGCCCGGAAACGCCTCCTAACAATTGAATCCCAGCTTCCGCCAGGGCTATCTGTGCACCGCTGCCGATCCCTCCGCAGATCAAAACATCGACTTTTGTCTGAGTCAAAAAGCTTGCCAACGCACCATGTCCCTGACTGTTGGTATTGACGACCTGAGTGCGGACAATCTGACCATTTTCTGCATCATACAGTTTGAAGAATTCTGTGTGGCCAAAATGCTGAAAGACCATGCCGTTTTCATAGGTTACCGCAATTCTCATCTGATATGTTCCTTTCCTTTTGCGCGTGTTTTTTGAGCGGAAAGATCTGTCTGCACTGCCGTAAAACCAGGCATGCGCATCTGTTTCCGTCATATGTTGGAAATATGATATCACATTTTTGCACAATGTGCAACCCAATCTGGGATTTTTCTCCATGAAGGATAGAATGAACGGAAGGACAACACAGCCCTCTGTTCGCAAAGGGAAATATTTCGAAATCCGTTGGAATAAGTAGGTGACAACGGGGCGGAAATATGCTATATTGGTCTCATTCTTGAGGAGGTGCTTCCATGAATTTCTTAGAAGAGAGAATCGCAAGGGATGGCATTGTGAAACCAGGTAACGTTCTGAAGGTGGACAGTTTTCTGAACCACCAGATGGATATTGCTTTGATAGAGGAAATCGGCAGGGAGTTTCACCGCCGCTTTGTTGACAAGCCCATTACCAAAGTACTGACCATTGAGGCATCCGGAATCGGCATCGCCTGCTTTGTTGCAAAGGAATTCGGCGTTCCGATGGTGTTTGCCAAGAAGTCCAAGTCCGTGAATATCGAAGGCGAAATGTTTGTGGCAGAGGTGGAATCCTTTACCCATAAAAATAAAAATCAAGTCATCGTCTCTAAGAAATTTTTGAACGCAGAGGACCACGTCCTGATTATTGACGATTTCCTTGCAAACGGGTGCGCGTTGCAAGGCTTGATTTCTATTGTTGAATCTGCAGGTGCTACTGTTGAAGGTTTGGGCATCGTCATTGAGAAAGGCTTCCAAATTGGCGGCAAGGTGATCCGGAATTTGGGCTACCAGCTGGAATCCCTGGCCATCGTGGACGCCATGGATCCCGAAACCGGTAAGATCACGTTTCGGGGACAATCCCCCAAATAAAAAACGCAACAGATTCGAACACTGCACATTATGAAAAAAGAACATGCCGGCTCCATAACTGCGCCTGGAGTCGGCATGTTTTTATAGACTGTATAGGCTTGTGCGAAATTGGAGCTCTACTCTACTCTATTATGTCATCGTCGATTGCGCATCCGTATCGAGATGCTTATTTGCAATTTTCGCCAATCAGACGGCGAAGAAGCGCGGCGTCTGCATGCTGATACAGCACCCCATCCCAGCGAAGATTCGGCCCTTTGCCGCACAAGCGCATACAGGGAACATATTTCAAAGCGAATTTCCCGGGACTCTCTTTCTCGGCCAATGCGGCAAGGGCGGTCTGCTTTCCACAGTTCGGTCCTGCGCATAGCTCCAGGCAGTGCCCATCTGCCAAGCGAAGACTGGGAATCCGCCTGATGATGGCGAGCAGTAAGCTCTCCTTGACACCATAGGCCTGAGCAATGGCTGTGGGAATACCGATTGGGATCTTGCCGCCGTTTTCCTGCTGGACCTCCCGCAGCATACTGATCAGCGCGCTTTGATTACCGGGTGCCCCTTGCTGCTGATAATAGGAAACTGCTTCTTCCAGATTCCATGACATGAAGCGTCCTCTCCCTCTTTTTATAACGATATCCCTATTGCGTGTCCTTATAAACGGTAGAAATGTCAAAACAACACCGCCGATGCCGAGCGAACAGAAAGGGATGAATATAGTATATCAAAATAAAGGGAAAAAATCTACCATCTGCGCAAGAAACGCCAGAACATTCGTCCAGGCGTTTCTCGATACCCATGAAAACAGTTACCGTTCCTCTCGGAAGTAAGGAACACCCAAGCTTTCCGGAGGCTGATTCTCACGCTTGTTGCGCATGCTGCTGATAATCAGGACAACAATGGTGACCAGATACGGAAGCATCTTGTACAGTTCCTTTACGGACAGGTTGGTGCCGGTGGGGATGAACAGATACAGGATATACAATCCGCCAAAGAGGATGGAGGCCAGGATGCCTACGTTGGGCCGCCAGGTGGTAAAGATCACCAATGCGATGGCCAGCCAGCCCCGGTCACCAAAGGCGTCGTTGGACCAGACGCCGCAGGCATAGTCCATAACGTAGTAAAGACCACCCAAACCGGCGATCATGCTGCCCACACAGGTGGCAACATATTTATAGCGGGTAATATTGATACCGGCAGCATCCGCCGTGGCAGGGCTTTCGCCTACCGCCCGAAGCTGCAGGCCCAAACGGGTACGCTTCAGAATATAGGATGCCGCAAGCGCAATGAGAATCGCAAGATAGGCCAAAAAGCCATAGGACAGGAACAGTTTGCCGAATACTCCCAGCCGGTCCGCAAAGGGCAGGCTGCGGCTGAAATAGCTGCTTGTGGCAGACAGCGCAATGGAGGGAACCTCGCTGCCGGTCAGCTTAATCAGGGAGCCGCCAAAGAAATTGCCGAATCCAACGCCGAAGGTAGTCATGGCCAGACCTGTCACATTCTGATTGGCGCGCAGCGTTACTGTCAGGAAGCAGTACAGCAGTCCCATCAGCAGCGAACCCAGAAGACAGCACACCATAGGAATCAGAACCGCCAGGAAGCCGTCCATATTGCCGCTCTGTTCATAGAAGAACGCACCAATGACGCCGCAGATACCGCCCACATACATAATGCCGGGAATACCCAGATTCAGGTTGCCGGACTTCTCTGTCAGCGTTTCACCAGTAGCGCCGTACAGCAGCGGAATGCTCTGAACCACTGCACGAGGGAAAAAAGAGACAAAATCAAACATTTCCTTTGCCCTCCTTCTGTTCATTCTTCAGGAAACTCAGGCGATAGCCAATGAAGAACTCACTGCCGATGATGAAAAACAGAATGATACCGGTCAGAATATCACCGAAGGAATGGTTCAGCGCATAAATGGTGGTGATTTCACTGGCACCGCGGCTCAGGAACACAAGCAGTAAGCTGGTTAACACCATGACCAGCGGGTTGAACTTTGCCAGCCAGGCAACCATAACGGCAGTAAAGCCTCTGCCGCCGGAAATGGTGGTTGTGATGGTATGATCTGTTCCACCCACAAGCAGCAAGCCAGCCAGGCCGCAGATACCGCCGGAAATCATCATGGTCCGAACAATCACCTTTTCTACCTTGATACCCACATACCGTGCGGTTTTTTCACTTTCACCCACAACGGCAATCTCATAGCCCTGCTTGGAGCGGGTGAGATAGAAATACATAATCACCGTCAGCACTGCAACGATCAGAATATTCAGCAGGTATTTGTAGCTGCCGATCTGGGGAAGCCAACCGGCATGGGTATCCTGATTGATAATGCCGATCTTGCCAGCTCCCTTGGGGACTTCCCAAACGATTACGAAAAAGGCCACCAGCTGTGTCGCCACATAATTCATCATCAGGGTAAACAGGGTTTCGTTCGTATTCCATTTTGCTTTGCAGATGGCGGGAATTCCGCCCCAGATGGCGCCCGCAAGGCAGCTGGACAGGATCATCATGACAATCAGCAGCCAATTGGGAACCTTGTCTCCCAGCAGGATCATGCAGGCTGCGGTAGCCAGACCGCCTACAAGGATCTGGCCTTCGCCGCCGATATTCCAGAAGCGCATTTTGAAGGCAGGCGTAACGGCCAGAGAAACACAAAGAAGAATTGCTACGTTCTGCCCCAGAATCCAAATCTTTCGCTGTGTGCCAAACGCTCCGTCAAACATGGCTTTAAAAACGCCCAAAGGATTTAAACCCGTGAGGGCAGTCGTGACCACGGCGCATACCACCAGCGCCAATAGGATTGCCACAGCGCGAATCGCCCAAGCTTTGTACAAAGGTAAGGAAGTCCGCTTGGAAATGTGCAGAACCGGCATTGCGGTATTTTGTTTACGCATTGGTTTTCCCTCCCAGCCGTGTCATCATCATGCCAACCTCTGGTTTGGACGCCCCACGGCCCTCCACAATTCCGCTGACTTTTCCGCCGCAGAGTACCAGAATCCGGTCACAGAGTTCCAGCAGCACATCCAGATCCTCGCCGACAAAGACCACGGCAACACCGGCTTGCTTCTGCTTATTGATCAGATCGTAAATCGTATAGGAAGAATTGATATCCAGACCCCGTACAGCGTAAGCTGTCAGAAGTACCATGGGGGCGGAAGCAATTTCCCGGCCAACCAATACCTTCTGGACATTGCCTCCGGAAAGCCGGCGGACAGGGGTAGAAACACCGGGTGTGTTCACTTCCAGTTCTTTTACGACCTGTTCGGCCAGAGAACGGGGCTGCTTCTTGTCGGTAAAAAAGGATTTACCCTTCCGGAAGGAGCGCAGCATCATGTTGTCTGTCAGATCCATGCTGCCGACCAGGCCCATGCCCAGGCGGTCTTCCGGAACAAAGGAAAGGCATACGCCCATGTCCGCAATGCTCAGGGGATCCTTTCCAATCAGTTCTTCCCGTCTGCCGTCATCTTCCACATAGCAGATGCTTCCGGATTCCACTTTCTGGAGACCGGCAATGGATTCCAGCAGCTCTTTCTGACCGCAGCCGGAGATACCGGCAATTCCCAGAATTTCACCGCTGTTGGCTGTAAAGCTGACGTTGTCCAGCTTCAGGGTGCCTTCCATGTCGCGGACGGTCAATCCCGTAACCTCAATCCTGGGCTTCGGATTCACAGGATCCGGCCGGTCAATGTTCAGCGTCACAGGACGTCCAACCATCATATTGGTCATTTCCTGGGCATTGGTTTTCCTGGTAAGCATATCGCCTACAAACTGGCCGTGCCGCAGAATCGCCACACGGTCAGACAGCGCCTCTACCTCGTGCATCTTATGGGTTATGATGACAATGGCTTTCCCGTCGTCACGCATGTTGCGCAGAACAGCGAAAAGCTTCTCCGTCTCCTGTGGGGTCAGCACAGCGGTGGGTTCATCCAGAATCAGGATATCTGCCCCGCGATAGAGCACCTTTACAATCTCCACGGTCTGCTTCTGGGAGACGGACATATTGTAGACCTTCTGATAGGGATCCACATCAAAACCATAAGCGTCACAGATGGATTTCACCTTCCGTGCTACCTCGTCCAGGTTCAGTCGTCCCGGCTCCTTCAGGCCCAGCACAATGTTTTCGGCAGCAGTCAGAACATCCACCAGCTTAAAATGCTGATGGATCATACCGATACCGTAGCCGAAGGCATCCTTGGGAGAACGGATCATGACTTTCTCATCATTGATGAAAATCTGGCCTTCATCGGGAAAGTAAATGCCGGAGAGCATGTTCATCAGGGTTGTCTTACCGCTGCCATTTTCTCCCAGCAGGGCAAGGATCTCTCCTTTGTAGATATCCAGCCACACACGGTCATTGGCCAGAACAGTGCCAAACCGCTTGGTGATATTCCGCATTTTTACCGCGGCGGTTTTATTTTCCAAAGGGCTCACTCCTTTTTCTTTGTCTATGCTGTAAAGGGCAGCACGGCCTCACATATACTGTGCTGCCCTTTACAGCAGAGAATGGGAAGCCCCGAAAAACGGGGCCTCCCAGCAAATTGTAATCTCTTAGAATGCGGTATCCAGCAGGTTGATGCCGTCGATCTGCAGATCAAAGTAAGGCGCGGAACGCTTGGCGGATTCGTTGAAGTAGCCGTTCTCCACGACCTCGGTATCGGGGGTGTAAGCGGGATCGGTATCTACATCAGCCAGGTAGCTGTTCAGAGCCTCGCCGCCCACAGTGAAGGTGGAAACGTCAAAGACATGCAGCTCACCGGCCTCCAGGGAAGCCTTGACTTCGGCAATCTTCTCAACAGTGCCGGCAGCGGCTGCCTGCTCGTTGACATCGGTCAGGACAACAGATCCGGTAGCGATGGTGCCAGTCCAGTCGGCGGCGATGGCCTCGCCGTTCAGCACGCAGTTAACAACGTACTCATAGTAAGGCGCCCAGTTGATGCGGGAAGAGACGATGAAGGTGTTGGGGCAGGCGGCAACGGTGGAGCCGTTGTAGGAGACGTTAGGCACGCCAGCGGTCTCGCAGGCAGTGGGAGCGCCCATGGAGTCAGCATGCTGGGAAATCAGTTTGCAGCCATTGGCGATCAGCTTGTTGGCGCCTTCCTTTTCGGCGGTCTCATCATACCAGGAACCGGTGAAGGTGACTTCCATGGTCACGCTGGGGCAGACGGACTTGGCGCCCAGATAGAAGCTGGTGTAGCCGGAGACAACTTCCGCATAGGTGAAAGCGCCTACATAGCCCATCTTGGCTTCTTCGGCGGTGAATTCACCGGCCTCGATCATTTCGTTGAGCTTCATACCAGCAGCCACACCAGCCAGATACCGGCCCTCATAGATGGCGGCAAAGGCATTGTGGTAGTTGCTCAGGCCCTGGGTGTGAGCCTTGGTGCCGGTAGCATGGCAGAACTGAACATCGGGGAATTCCTGAGCGGCCTGGATCATGTAGTCCTCATGACCGAAGGAATCCGCGAAGATGATGTTGCAGCCGGCGTCGGCCAGCTCGCAAGCGGCGTCATAGCACTCCTGACCTTCGGGAATATTGGTGCGGAAAATGTACTGGTCCTCGGACAGACCCAGGGCAGCACAGGCTTCCTTCGCACCATTCATGAAGTTCAGGTCATAGGTGGAGTTCTCGTCATGCAGGAAGATGAAGCCAAGCTTCACATCAGCAGGAGCGGCTTCGGGAGCGGCAGCAGCTTCTGTACCGGCAGGGGTCTGCGCGGCGGCTTCGGTAGCGGCGGGTGCTTCTGTCTTGCTGCCGCAGGCAACAAGGCCCAGAACCATAACCAGAACCAGAGCCAGAGAAAGGATCTTTTTCATGTTTCTTTTTTCCTCCTAAAAAAATATGTTTTTCTGTTGTTGCAAACAAAGAACAACCTAATTTACCGGCAGTGCCATCCATTGCGCAAACTGTTTCCCACGGCTGCCGGACTTATACAATCCAACTTTTTTGGAAAAACGATTGATTGGGCGCTCAAAGGGATATCTTCTGTCATAATGGATAAACACTGTCTAAAGTGAATGGTAGTTCAAAATTTACCATTTGTCAACACATCCAAATCTGTTTCTATCTTTTTTTCGGTTTTTCACAAAAAAATGAATCTTTCAATAATTTTTTTTGCCTTTTTGCAAACGAATACTCTCATGGAAATAGATGGGCTGCGCAAAGGCTTTCGGTAGTGGATACATTTTCTTCTGTCTGGGTTCCCTGTTTTTTGATACAGTTGTGTTTATCCGGTTGCAGCAGATGGTACGACTGTGCAAGAACAACGTGGCGGAAAACCCTTGAAAATACAGGATTTTTTGTTGTACGAGTTTTTTCATGCTACGTT
>CAMGIN010000041.1 GCA_946056135.1 uncultured bacterium
CATTTGATTCCAAAATATTTTTAAAAGGAGTGCATTCCCATGAGCAAAAAAGGTTTGATCGGTGTTCAGATGTCCACCATCGCTCCCGCCAAGATGCCCAGCTTCGAGCCCTTCGAAGTTATGAGCAAGCTGGTGGAAATCGGCTACCACTGCGCAGAAATTTCCCAGGTCCCCATGACTAAGGAAAATGTGGCCGGCTTCCGTCGTGCCATTGACGAGCTGAACTTCAACGTCTCCTCCATGACTGCTGCTGTGGCTCCCATGTTCCCCGGCCAGCCCGGCGAGTACCTGAGCAACCCCGACGACTACAAGAAGATGCTGGACGATGCCCGCACCCTGAACTGCGACATGTTCCGTATCGGTATGATGCCCATGAACGCCATCGGCAATGTGGACAAGTGCATCGACTTTGCCAAGCAGGCAGAGGAGTACTGCCTGAAGCTGAAAGAAGACGGCATCGACCTGTACTACCATAACCACCACATTGAGTTCATGAAGCTGGAGAACGGCGAGTACCTGCTGGATGTACTGCGGGCCAACGCTCCCCACATGGGCTTCGAGCTGGACACCCACTGGATCCAGCGCGGCGGCGAGAACCCCGTGAAGTTCATCCAGAAGTACGCCGGCTCTGTCCGTCTGCTGCACCTGAAGGACTACCGGATCGCTAACGTCAACATGCCCGACATGTCCGGCCCCGACGCTATGAAAAAGTTTGTCAGCGCCTTCTTCTCCGAGCCTGTGCAGTTCGCCGAGCTGGGCAAGGGCAACCTGCCTCTGAAGGAGTGCATCGAGGCCGGTCTCGCCGGCGGCGCGGAGTACTTCCTCATCGAGCAGGACGACTCCTACGGCCGGGATCCTTTCGATTGCCTGAAGGATAGCCGGGATCACCTGATCGCGCTGGGCTACGCCGACTGGTTCTGATATCTATCCCCCTTCATCCCGCCGCCATCTGCGGCGGGATGTTTTGCAGAAAAAAGCGGGGAAGTTTTCTTGATTTCACAAATTTCTATTTGCATTTCAGCATATTCTTTGTATAATATAATTACTATGATTCGTGGCATTGTGCCATGATTCAAATTTAAACGAAAGAGGGTAATTCCCATGAAGCAGTTTATGGATAAGGACTTCCTGCTGTCCAACGAGACCGCGAAGGTCCTTTATCACGATTACGCGGCCAAGATGCCCATTCTGGACTACCACTGCCATATCAATCCCCAGGAGATCTATGAGGATCGCCGCTTTGAGAACATTACCCAGGTTTGGCTGGGTGGTGACCACTATAAGTGGCGTGTCATGCGCTCCAACGGTGTGGAAGAGAAGTACATCACCGGCGACGCCTCCGACCGGGAGAAATTCCAGAAGTTCGCCGAGGCTCTGCCCAAGACCATCGGCAACCCCATGTACCACTGGTGCCATCTGGAGCTGCAGCGCTATTTCGGCTACTACGGCGTCCTGAACGGCGACACCGCCGAGGAAGTCTGGAACCTGGCCAATGAAAAGCTCCGCAACGATCCCACCATGACCGTCCGCGGCCTGATCAAGCAGTCCAACGTCTTCATGGTCGGCACCACCGATGATCCTGTGGATTCCCTGGAGTGGCACGCCAAGCTGGCTGCCGACCCCACCATGGAGACTAAGGTCTGCCCCTCCTTCCGTCCTGACAAGGCCGTGAACATTCACAAGGAGACCTTCGTTCCTTACATCCATCAGCTGGAGAAGGTCGTCGGCTATGAGTTCAGCTGCATTAAGTGCGTCCGGAAGGCCCTGTCCCAGCGGATCGCATTCTTCGATGACCATGGCTGCCGGGCCTCCGACCACGGTCTGGACTACGTCCCCTATGTGGAGGCCACTGATGAGGAGCTGACTGCCATCTTCAAGAAGGCCATGGCCGGCGAGCCCCTGACCAAGCGGGAAGTGGATGCCTACATCACCGACCTGCTGCTGCACTGCGCCCGGGAATACGCCAAGCGTGGCTGGGCTATGCAGATCCACTTCTCCTGCCTGCGGAACGTCAACGCCACCATGTATGGCAAGCTGGGCCCCGACACCGGCTTCGACACCATCGGCATCACCGATTCCGGTGAGCCCCTGACCAAGGTACTGAGCAAGCTGTACAGCGAGAACGCTCTGCCCAAGACCATCCTGTACTCCCTGAATCCCGGTGACAATGCCCAGCTGGGCACCATCCTGGGCGCCTTCCAGGGTCCCGAGGTCCCGGGCAAGATTCAGCACGGTTCCGGCTGGTGGTTCAACGACACCAAGTCCGGCATGATCGAGCAGATGACCTCTCTGGCCAACCTGGGCCTGCTGGGCAACTTTATCGGCATGCTCACCGACTCCCGCTCCTTCCTGAGCTATACCCGCCACGAGTATTTCCGCCGCATTATGTGCAACCTGATTGGCACCTGGGTGGAGAACGGCGAGTATCCCAACGACATCGAAGCCCTGGGCAAGATGGTGCAGGATATTGCGTCCAACAACGCCAAGCGGTACTTCGGCTTCTAATCCCCATTTCAATCAATGCCAATCCCCGGAAGGTTCGCCCTTCCGGGGATTTTTAACAAAAAATACAGGGTTTGTCTCCCGCACTCTTTCCATTTCCTTTGCTTTGTGTTATAATTCTGTCATTCGAATACAGAAAGGTCGTAACACATATGGATAACCAACGCCTCCATAGGGTCACTGAGCAAATGAAGGAAGAGGGTCTGGAGCAGATCCTGGTCACCGCCACCACCTCATTGTACTACCTGACCGGCTATTGGGTGGAGCCCCACGAGCGGATGATCGCCCTGCTGCTCACCGCCGACGGAAACGCCACCCTCTTCGGAAATGAGATCTTCGGCCTGGCCTCCACAGAAGATCTGCCCTTTGTGGGCCACAAGGATGGGGAAGACCCGGTGGCCGACCTTGCTGCCGCTGTGAAGCCCGGCAAGCTGGGCATCGACAAATTCTGGTACAGCAAGTTTCTCATCGGCCTGATGGAGCACCGTCCGGATGTGACTCCCGTCCATGGCTCGGGGCCTGTGGATGAAAACCGCAAATACAAGGACGAGAAAGAGCGCTCCGCCATGCGCCATGCCTCCGCCATGAACGATCAGGTCATGGCCGCCGCCATCGGAGCCATCCGGGAGGGCGTCCGGGAAAATGAGCTGGCCGCTCTGGTCAACCGGGAATATCTGGCCCGGGGCGCAGACTGTGAGGGAGCCATGCTGGTGTACTTCGGCCCCAACGGCGCGGATCCCCACCACGGCGCGGATGGAACTGTACTGAAGCCCGGAGACAGCATGATCTTCGACATTTTCACCCCCATCTCCCGCTACTGGTGCGACATGACCCGCACCGTCTTCTACAAAACCGTCAGCGACAAACAGCGCCAGGTCTATGAACTGGTACGCAGAGCCAATGAAGCCGCAGAAGCTGCCATCCGTCCCGGCGTTCCCCTGGCGGAGCTGGATCGGATTGCCCGGGATGTCATCACTGAAGGGGGCTACGGCCCCTGCTTTACCCACCGGTTGGGCCACGGCTGTGGCATTGACTGCCACGAGCCCCCCGATGTGTCCGGCGCTGCGGATGCCATCTGCCGTCCCGGCATGGTGTTCTCCATTGAGCCGGGCATCTACCTTCCCGGCGAATTCGGTGTCCGGATTGAGGATCTGGTCATGGTCACCGAGGACGGCTGCGAGGTGCTGAACAAATACCCCAAGGATCTGCAGATTATCGGATAACTCTGTCGCAAAAGCCTGATCTTGTCCCGGAGGGCAGGATCAGGCTTTTGCGGTAAATTCCGGTTATGCAGTACTTCCCGCGCTCCCTGTCAGTGCTGGATATCCTGGGACGCCATCAGCTCCGCCATGCTGAAAGGCGGCAGAATGCTGTCAATCAGCTCCAGTAATTCGTCATCAAAGTTGTAACGTACCTGGCATTCCCGGTCAAAGATCATGGTGGGCTCTTTCTCCCCGGTTACCTCCGGCCAAGCAGGCAGATTTTCCTGGCTGGGCACCCCGGTTCTTGCGAAATTCATGAACGCGCCAAAAATCTGATCCTCCAGCTTCTCGGTGACGCCGGGAATGGCGCAGATCTCCACCTTGTCCGTGTTGCGGAAGAAGAAGGGAATATCGGCACAGTGCCAGGCGATCTTGTGCAGCATGGGGAACTCCAGGGTAAAGTCATACAGGTAAGTCCCGGCTTTTGCGCCCTTTGCATGCATGGCAGCCAGCTTCTTGGAGGGCTGGCGCATAGCCCGGTCCACCAGCAGGACGTCCGTGGGATTCTTTCCCGGATAAGCCTTGGCAAAGGCCGCAAGGACATCCTTAGTGTGTTCACCGTAGACCTTGCTAACAATTTCTGTCATCTCTTTTTCCGTCAGGGCGGTTTTGTCAAAAGCAGAAGGGGCAAAGGCGAACTCGCTGAAGACGGTGCCGATCATCAGAGGAATCTCACAGGCCTTCTCCCGCAGTCCACACTGCAGGGGATTGCCAAGGTACCAATCGTTGACCTGGGGGCCGTTACCAACATAACTCCCGGTCATGGCCACGGCAGGCATGACCTTGGTATAGACCTTCACCAGTTCGGGATAGGGCAGGGTCTCCAGCTGTTCCACGTCAGCAGCCGTCAGACCCAGCTCTGTGAGCATGGCGGTCACGATGGCCTCACCAGTTCCCTGGCAGGCAGGCAGCATATTCTCGCTGGACACACCACTCATGATGAGCCCTCTGTGGAACAGGCCGTCCGCCGCAGGGATCTGCATCAGATCCGCCACCTTCATGCCGCCACCGGACTGGCCGAAGATTGTCACGTTCTCCGGGTCGCCGCCAAAGCGGGCAATATTATCATGAATCCACTGCAGCGCCGCCACCATATCCGCATGCCCGGCGTTGCCGGAGTTACGGTACTTCTCGCCAAAGGGAGACAGGTCCAGGTATCCCAGGATGTTCAGCCGGTGGTTAATGGAAACCACCACTGTGTCCCCCTCTACACACATATTGCGCCCGTCGTAAGCCACCTGTTCAATGGAGGATCCGGCAAAATATCCGCCGCCATGGAGCCACACAATGACAGGCTTCTTTGCGCTTTCGTCCAAAGTCTGCGTCCAGATGTTCAGATTCTGGCAGTGCTCATCCATGGGCCAATAGCGGTGGGGCACCAGCAGCTCGGCGCTGGGCGTATCTTGGGTCATCAGCGGACAGACAAAGCCGTAGGAGGTGGCGTCTTTGACGCCCTCCCATTTGCAGGGAACGGGCATCTGGAAGCGGTCCGCATAAGCATAAGAAACGCCCTTGAAAATATAGGTCCCGTCGTAGAAATAGCCCTTCAGCTTGCCAGAAGTGGTTTCCAGCACCGGAACGTCGTCATAGCGAAAGGTTTTGACCATTTTGATACATCCTCCTTTATTTTCTATGATATTCATGGAACAATCGTTTCCCATTTTGCTAATTCAGCTTCCTGTTTATTATAGCATCCTGGCCAGTTCCGCGCAATACAGGGAAAAAATCTTCCGCAGATTTCTTTTCGGAACACCAGCTGTCAAAAAGAAATCGGATCCCATTTTCAGGGATCCGAATTGCTTTATTTCATGAATTTATCAATTGCCTGACACAGGTCTTCGATGGCGTCCTCGTCTCCGGCTGCCACCGCGTCCACCATGCAGTGGCGCATGTGGTCCTTCAGGATCACCTTTCCGGTGTTGTCCAACGCCGAGCGCACCGCCGCCAGCTGGATCAGTACCTCGGAACAGTCATAGCCCTCTTCCACCATCCGCTTCACCTTTTCCAGGTGCCCGATGGCCCGGGACAATCGGTTGATGACCGCCTTCTGGTTCTCATGGACATGGCCATGGCTGTGGGGAATGCCGTGGGCATGGAGGTAAGCATGATCGAATCCCTGCTCGTCCTCATGGGAATGTTCGTGTTCGTGCTGGTCAGACACAGGCGTCACCTTCTTTTTGGAATTTTCGATTATTATACCCCCAAAGCGTTCTTTCCGCAAGCCCCGCCGGGGGATATTTTCGAAGAAATAAATGTTTTGACAGGAGCCTCCCGCAGGGCTATAATAGAGAAAAAACCAAAGGAGGAATTCCCATGCACATCGATCACGACCATGTTGCCGGCGGCGCTGCCGAGCACACCCATACCCACACCCATGCGCACACCCATGACGGTGTGACCCACACCCACGAGCATTCCCACGTCCATTCCCACGACCACGATGATCCCCATACCCATGAACACCTGCACGGGGACGGCCAGGAGCACACCCACACCCACAGCTGTGACAGCAACTGCGCCGGCTGCCAGACGCCCTGCGAGCACACTCCCATGGAGGAGCTGGTGGCGCTGATGAAGTACATGGTGGGCCACAATGCCGCCCACGCCAAGGAGTTGGCAGATCTGGCCGTCCAGCTGGAGCAGGCCGGGAGCCACACCGCCTACGAGCAGGTCATGGCCGCCGTCTCTGACTTCGAGAAGGGCAATATGCGCCTGAGCGTGGTGCTGAGCAGCCTGGAGCACGAATAATCAGGAGGAACCAAAATGTGTCTTTCTACCGTTTATAAGAACACTCTGACTCCCGAAACGGTGGTCATGAAGAACGTCATGCGCATCGAATGTAAGGATGGCGTGGTGATCCTCACCGACCTGATGGAGCGCCAGATGGCCATCGAGGGTACCCTGGAAATGGCCAACCTGGTGGACGGCGTGGCTATCGTCAAGGAAAGCGAAGTCGCCTGATCGAACGGCAGCAACGCTTTTCTGCTTGACAAATTCCATTTTGGATGGTATAGTATCTACGTAAATGAGAATTATTTGCAAATAGAACAATAGGAGATGCCCATGGAAGCCAACGCGAAGCAATTCAAAAAGCGCAACGCGATCCTGGCTTGCCTGCAGCACACGGACCTGCATCCCTCTGCCGAGATGGTCCACGAGATGCTGCGGGAGAAGCATCCGGACATCTCCCTGGCCACGGTATACCGCAACCTCTCCCACTTCAAGAGCCAGGGATTGATCCAGAGTCTTGGTACAGTGAACGGGATCGAGCGGTTCGACGCCACACTTTCCCCCCATGTCCACTTTATCTGCACCAGCTGCGGCCGCATTCTGGACCTGCCGGAGGTGGAGCTGCCCCTGTCCCTGAGCCGGGACGTGGAGCGCAGCTGCGGCGGTCAGGTACACAGCTGCCAGCTGACCTTCACCGGTCTGTGCCGCAGCTGCCGGAATTCGTGTCAACCCGGCGGGGAATCCCGCCAAGCAATACAATAACATTTACATTTTGGAGGAATTGATTATGAAGAAGTTCGTATGCCCCGTTTGCGGTTATGTTTACGAAGGCGAAGCAATGCCCGAAGGCTTCAAGTGCCCCGTCTGCAAGGTGGACGGCTCCAAGTTCAAGGTCATGGAAGAGGGCAAGCTGGCCGCTGAGCACGAGTACGGCATCTACGCCAAGACCGTGAAGAACAACCCCGACATCTCCGAGGAGGACAAGAAGTTCATTTTCGAGCAGCTGATGGCCAACTTTAACGGCGAGTGCAGCGAAGTCGGCATGTATCTGTGCATGGCCCGGATTGCCCATCGCGAGGGCTATCCCGAGATCGGCCTGTACTGGGAGAAGGCCGCTTACGAGGAGGCCGAGCACGCCGCCAAGTTCGCTGAGCTGCTGGGCGAGGATCTGGAGCCCAACATGAAGGCCACCACCAAGGACAACCTGGCATGGCGTGTTGACTGCGAGTTCGGCGCCACCGCCGGCAAGTTCGACCTGGCCAAGTGCGCCAAGAAGAACGGCCTGGACGCCATCCACGACACCGTCCATGAAATGGCCCGCGACGAGGCCCGTCACGGCAAGGCTCTGAAGGGCCTGCTGGAGCGTTATTTTAAGTAAGAAATATTGGCCATTTCCAGGAGGGAGCGGAACTTTCCGCTCCTTCTTTTTTCATCTCCACCCAACTCTTGTGTCTTTCTTGCGCTTGTACCTTCTAACCCCTCTGTAAAGGGTTTTCTCCTATAATTGTTCCTCCCGTGCAATTTGAGCAGAACTACAGCATATAAGTCTATTTTGATTTTGATAGCGATAAATAGAAGGCACGGGAAAATCCTATGCCCTCTATTTATCTCAGAAAAATACTAGAGATTAACACGAATTGCCTACGGATTTGCGAATATCAACTCTCCGTAGTGCTTAAAATATCCATTAATTCCCACTTGTTTTTCTAGTAGATAATCAATCCAATCTTCTACAGAATCTTTTCTACCATTTGCATATGCCTTAATGAACCACTCCATTGCAATATCATAGTCTTGCGGTACACCATAACCTTTTGTGTAAAACTGACCTAACTCAAACATAGCAGTAGAAGACCCTGCGTCTGCACTCTTCTGGTACCATTCCTTTGCTATCGTATAATCTTTATACGCGCCTATACCCTCTACGTAAGAGTACCCGGCCCAATTCATCGCCTGAGCAACTCCTGCCTCTGCAGCTTTTAAATACCATTTCTCGGCAGTTTTCAGCGTCTCCGGTTCTTCAGCATAATACTTAAGCAATACAGCTCCTACGTTAACCATAGCACAGACGTTTCCCAAATTAGCAGCTCTCAAGAACCAATTCAACGCTGTTTCGTAATCTTGTATACCACCCTGCCCGTAGAAGTTCATAAGTCCGATTCGATTCATCGCAACAGTACTGCCCATATCTGATGCCTTCAAGAACCAATCCATAGCACTTTCGTAATCTTTCTGTTCCGAATAGAAATACCTGGCAACAAACTCACAACCATCAACACCCAGTTCCTCTGGAGCTTGTTCAAAAATTCCTGCCAGTCTGGCTGCCTCTATCAGTTCGTTGGCTGTCTCGTCAGAATCACTCTTCAACGCAGCTGCCAAATAAGCTTTAGGGAACTCCTGCTCTGCCGCGAGTTCATACCAATAGAGACTTTCTTCCTCCTCATTACTTGGAGCAAACTGCCCATCATATGTATATCCCCAATAATACTGAGCTTCTGCGTTACCAATTTCCACCAGAGGGAGCAACAATTCTCGGGCAAGAGGTATGTTTATCTCCCCCTCAAGAGGAAACAGGTATGAGACTGCTTCGTCAATCACAGCCTCGCTAAACCATTCCGGTTCCGGCGTAATTTCAGGCTCTGTTGCCTCCACTGTAGCTTCTGTTATCACGACAGTTGCGGCTTCTGTGTTCTTCGGTTCTGTACCACAGGCGCTCAAAAACAATGACAGAAGCAGGACTATTATCAGCCGAAATATTTTTTTCATAACCATTCCCCCAAAATGTCCCACATGGTTAACGCCCGTCCGCAACGCCGCCGCCACTAAAAGGCGACGAAATAGCAACATTACCAAATTGCGCGTTTTTCAGTTTTTTCAGTTCGGCAGCGAAAATATTCTTCTCCTCCTCGGTTTCCGACAACTGAATCATGGCCTCGTAGTAGGAAACCAGAGATTGCCTTGCCACTTCAAAGGTTGTCATAACCCGGGAAACCGCTTCCTCGCTGGTATCTCCCTGATTGACAGTGATTACGGCATTTTCAAAATCATCCAGAGCCTGCTTACAGATACCCTGCATGGCAAGTCCGGTTTCCAGAGCCTTCACCTGATCATCCGCCCCGGAAATTATACCTGCGAGAGAGAGGCAGGCTTCTGTAATCTTCAAAGGGGGGAAACTGGATTTCACCGAACCAATCCCCTTTTTTATTAATTCGGAATAAACTCTATCAAAGGTTCCGGACAGCTTGCTTTCATATTCCTCCTGCAGTTCCTTTGCAGCCACCAGCAGCTCCATATCCGAACCGCTGTCAGATAAATTTTCTATCAGGTAATCCATCAGCACTTCTTGTTCAGCGTAATTGGTCACCCAATATTCAATAAATTCGACTCCCTTTTTTGCTTTTTCAACTGCACTGAGCACGTCTCCGGTAGAATCCAGAACTGTTTTCAGACTTTGCAGATGTTTGTATCCTTTTACAAGCTGCTTTGCCGCTTCGCCGATTCCATACTCGCCTTTTTCATACTGTCCGCTGAGAATCAGGAACTCTCTGGCCTCGCTTTCGCTAAGGACCCCATTTTTCAGGTGTTTCTCCAAAAACTTCTGCAGTTCCTCAGACAGCGATTTTTCATAGGTACCAGTTTCGTGCTGTAACAGCTCAGATAAGGCAGACCGTGTCTTTTGGGATACTTTGTAGGCATCTGCTTCTGTGATATCCAAAAGAGTGGAAATAGAGTATGGATTCTCGCTGTCCAGGGTGTTGTCCAGTGTTTTTGCCAGATACTTTTTATACAGCATTACCCTGTAGTCATCCAGCTCATATCCGGACAGCAGATTGTTCACATAGCCCGCTCCCAAATCTTCATATAGCGTATTCAGGGAATCCGAATCGCCGGACATACGTTCCACTTCTTCGATCAGATAGTTATAAACCTTTTCCTGCTTCTGTGCCTGATTAATGAGATACGCCCCTCGATTGGTGTTGCTGGAACTGTTTTTTCCCGTGGCGATGGTTTTTTCTGTAACGCTTCCCGCGGCAATTCTCTCAAGGATGTCATAAACATCCTGATCCGTCAGGCCAGTGGCCTCCGCGATCGTATTTACATCGGCATATCCCTCTGCCCCTTCGACAATTTGGCGGGCAAGCTCCCGGTTGATGTCTCCGATAGAATATGACGATGTCATAAGGGTTGTAAGGATATTTGAGTGATTGAGAACGGATATCAGTAAGGCATCCCCCAGCCCAAGCTGTGAGCAAAAGCCCTGAACTGCACCTGCATAAAGCTGTTTCATCCACTCTATCTGATTGCGAACTCCAGTTGTTGTCCCCCGATCAGAATACTTTTTGCAGATTTCGATCAGTTCCTCTACATTCAATTCGGTTTTCTTCCGGGAACTACTTCCTTTTCCAGAACCGGAACTTCCGGAATTGGAATCAGTATCATCGGAATAGGAAGTATATTCCTCAACTTCAGGCCATGAACCTTCAACTTCAAAAAGAGATGCACGTACAGTTTGCGGAAGTACGTTTACAACAAGAGATACGCACACAGTCATGAGTACAAAAACGCGAAAGAATGTGGTTTTTTGTCGTAATAAATTCGGTTTGTCCTTCATAGTTCTCTTTCCTTTCTATTTTCGCAGTTTTAAAAATGTCATAATTCGCATTTCGACCTTTTCAAAGCTATAATAACATTTTATAAAGTGCGTTTCAAGTATTATCGCATTTTTCTAACGGATTAATTGTCAAAATAATGGTCTATCCTATACGGGAAGGGGATGACCGTATGGATGCCGAATTTGTCCGTGAACGAATAACACAGTTACGACTGCAAAAGGATGTATCTGAATACAAAATGAGCTATGATTTAGGCCATAGCAGAGGCTATATAAATAATATTTCCTCCGGAAAGACACTGCCCTCTATGACGGAGTTTTTTGCTATTTGTGATTATTTCGAAATTTCTCCCGTTGAGTTTTTCGATGTAAAAGCAACAAATCCCAAACTGTCCCGAAATGTTCTGGAATTGCTGGAACAACTTGATGAAGAGGATCTTGAATTGACACTCATGAATATCAAGCGGCTATTGAGAACAAAAAAGTAAACCCGCCCTTTTCTTTTTTCAGTATCATTATCAGGATGTGGCTGCAAATCGAAAAAAATGGGTAAGTGGATTGCACTCCACCATAGATCCGCACCTGCCATCCGCACCATATCTGCCAAAGCAAAAAGGGGAGAGTATTCAAAGGCAGAAACCGCAAAACCAGTAGCAGATTTACAAGCGCACGAATATAATGCCTGCGGGCAAAGTCCTGCGCCATCGGCGTCAAAACGGTAAGCTAGAATCCTTTGACATGGCAGTTTCCTCATTTTTATTTGAAAATAAGAATTGTTTACAAAATGATATTGCATTTCCCGCCGGATTCCTGTATACTTTTTCATACCGATCAGTGCCGAAGCCGCTGAAACGGAAATCAAATTACATCAGGAGGCTTTCATTATGAAGTATGTTTGCAATGTCTGCGGCTGGGTCTATGACGAGGACGAGGCCGGCGTCAAGTGGGAAGATCTGCCCGAGGATTTCGCCTGTGAGCTGTGCGGCGTGGGCAAGGAAGATTTCAGCCCGGAGGAATAAGCCATGAAAATTCGGATCAACAAAGATGTGGTAGAGTTCACGCCTGAGCATGCCGCAGAGGCTGCCGAGCTGGAAGCCCTGTGGGTGAAGATGGGCAACTGTGTCGGCGGCAGCAAGGCGCTGTCTCCCATCGGTGTGTACATCCCAAGTGAGAACAAGACCGCTGTGTTCCATATCGACGGTCTGACCGAGCAGGAAGCCAAGGAAGTGCCCGTGATCCGCGCTCCCTACGACACCGACGTTTACTGCGTCACCTGCAACAAGACCCAGCATGTCAAGGCTGGCGAGCCCATCCCCTTCTGCTGCGGCAGACTGATGGAGATTTTGGATTAAGTCATCCGCATATTGATAGGGAAACGGGATTTCCGTTTCCCTATCAATTTTCGTAATTATTCAGTCATGCTATAACACTATGGCACAAGCCGAGGTTACGCACCAAATGCCCTCCCTCTGGGAGAGCTGGCACGCCATAGGCGTGCCTGAGAGGGAATTTGTTCTGCTGAAAAACCCTCTCCGTCCCGGCATTCGCCGGGCCACCTCTCCCAAAGGGAGAGGCATGGCCAAAATCTCTACCAGGACTGAATAGCTACCAATTTTCAAAAACCCCGGTCCTCAAATATTCAGAAGGGGCTGTCTCACGAATGCAGTGAGGCAGCCCCTTCGTTTCTGTTTTATTCTGTTCAAGTGTTGGTCTTTTCGATTTCCTTTTCAATTTCCGCCAGCAATTCGCTGGGCTTCATTTGAAATGCCTCCGCAATCCGGCAGAATGTCTCCAAGGTGGGCTTTCGTTCTCCCCGTTCAATAGCGCTCAGGTGGGTCCTGCCGATGCCCGCCAACCCGCTTGCCAATTCCTGGGACATTTTCTTTTTCTCCCGGAAACGTTGAATCACGCTGCCGACAATTTTCGCGTCCAGCATACGGCACCCCCTCTATGCCGTTATTGTAATGGGAATTGCTTCTTTTTATGAATACATATGTTGTCATTTGACCACAAATGTGTTACAATACCGGCAGAAAGGAGCGTGGATAGATGGAGTATTTGCAAAACAGTCCGCTTCCTGCGGTGTGCCAGGTATGTGCGGAGCCGGATTGCTGGGAATGCGATTGCGCAGAAATGCGGTGGGAATTGCCGGAGCGGGATAGGCTGGTGTGTTCCAGAAAGCTGAAAGAAAAGGCCATTGCCCATTATCAACGTCAGATCGCGGAGCTTGACAGACGACTTGCCGAACTGGAGAAACTCGATTGTGGATGGGTCGATAAGCATGAAGAATAAAAAATTGGACTCCACACAATTGGGGAGTCCAACTTTTTATAGATACCGTTTCTTATTTCTGCCGCTGCAGCAGGGCGTCCCGGATGGCGCCGATGGAGTACAGAGAGCCAAAGCACAGCACCACGCCGTCCTGACCCGCCAGCTCAATAGCTTTGTCCACGCCCTCCGCCACACTTTCGCAGGCCACCGCGTCGGCGCCGGCTTCCCGCAGATACTGGGCAAGCATATTCGAATCCAGTTTCCGGGGATTGGGCGGAGTGATGCAGACAAAGTGGCTCACCAGGGGCATGACGGGCTTGTACATGTCCGCATAGTCCTTGTCTGCCAGAACGCCGGTCAGGGCAATGACTTTGCGGTCTGCCAGGTAATCCTCCATATTCTTCTCCAACGCTTCGATGCACTGGGGATTGTGCCCGCCGTCGATGATAAACAGGGGATCGTGGCTGACAATGTCAAACCGACCGGGCCAGCGCACATCCCGGAGGCCCTGGCGGATGTTTTCTTCCGTGATGTTCCAGCCTTCCTCCATCAGGGTGTCGGCAACAGCCAGCACCACAGCGGCATTGTGCAGCTGATGGTCTCCCAGCAAGGGCAACACCAGATCCTTCCGCGCTCCGCAGTCGAAGACCTGCCCTTCCAGACTGCGGCTTTTCAGCTTCAGGGAATCAAAATCCGCCTTTTTCAGGCTGACGTGTTTTTCCGCGCAGACCCGCTCAAACACCGCCTCCACCGAGGGGCTGCCCCGGTAGACCACCGCGTGGCCGTTTTCCTTGAAAATGCCGGATTTGGTCTCGGCGATTTTCTCCACGGTGTCGCCCAGGTATTCCGTGTGGTCCAGGCCGATATTGGTAATGACCGCCACCTCTGGGGTTTCAATTACATTGGTGGAATCCATTGCGCCGCCCATGCCCACTTCCAGCACCACGATATCGCATTGCATCCTGTGGAAATACTCGAAAGCTATGCAGGAAACCAGTTCAAACTCCGTGGGGGACTCCGCCATGGAATCCGCCAGAGGCTTGACATATTCCGTAATGGCCGCCAGGTCCTCGTCGGAGATCTCCACGCCGTCCACCTGCATCCGCTCGTGGAACCGGTAGATGTACGGGGAGGTGTACAGTCCTGTCCGGTATCCCGCCTTGCGCAGAATGGACGCCGTCATGGCGGCGGTACTGCCCTTGCCGTTGGTTCCGGCAATGTGGACAAATTTCAGCTTTTTCTCCGGGTTTCCCATCTTGGCCAGCAGGGTCTGGGTCCTGCCCAAACCGGGGACGCTGCCCTTCCAGCAGACGGAGTGGATATATTCGATAGCCTCAGTTGCGTTCATGGGAAGCGCTTCCTTTCAAAATTCAGGATTCTTTTTTCTCCTGCGGGGGCCAGATGCCCATCCGGTCAAAGAGTCTGGCACGGAACAGCAGGTAGATAATCAGCACATCCAGCACCAGGGTGATGGCAAACTGGATGGAGCGGGTGGACAGGAAATAAACCAGGCTGGCCCCGAAGCTGCCCTTGCTGTTATAGACAAAGGCCAGCGCCGCGCTCTGCCACAAAATGGAGCCGCCGATTACCGGGGGCAGGAAGGACAGCGCCAGCCGGGGGATGGAGACCTGCTTACCCAGATAATAGCGGAACACTCCGCCGAAGACGCCGTACAGAATGGGCGGCACGCAGAACAGCGGGTTATAGCCGTAGCCGGAGAACAGGCATCCCACAAAGTCCGCGCAAAAGCCCACCAGGCCGCCAGCCATGGGGCCAAAGAGCATCCCCGCCAGGAAGATGGGCACCGCCTCGATGGAGAAGCGGGTGCTGACGTTGGGCATGGGGATGATCAGCCGGGCCAGGACCACGCTGAGGGCCGCCAGCAGGGCGCAGTAGGCCAGGGTTTTGGTGGTCATGCTGCGCTTGTTCGTTTGCTTGTTGGTTTCGTTGTTCATAGGAAATCCTCCTTCTTTTTTTCAGCGACGCGGCCAAATGCGCTGTCTTTCCCAGGGGCCCCGGAATACAAAACTCCCCTTCCGCGAAAGCGGCAGGGGAGTGAGAATTATCCGGATCACCCGTGGGAAAAAGGGCAGCAAAACCATGGCCGACCGTTCGCCCGACCGAGTATCGTTGCTACATAAAGGAGGGTGTCCCATATGCAACAGCGGGTGCGGTGATCCCATCGTGGAATACTTCCTTCGTCCTCCGGGCAACTCCCCGTCCCAGTGGCACTTAACGCGGGATCTCCTACTCTGTTCAGGAAATACTATACACGATTGGAAGGAAAATGTAAATACCTTTCTTCAAAAATAAACGGAAACGATCTGCGTTGTCAAATGATGTGACCCCTGGTAGGAAGTCTTCGGTGTGATAATG
>CAMGIN010000042.1 GCA_946056135.1 uncultured bacterium
GGCATCCTTGACGCCCCTTTTGCATGCAGTACCGTCGCAAGGGGCGTCAAGGATGCCGCCCCCTACACACCAAAATCGTATATTGCTTTTCAGGCAGATGTCGGAAAAACTGAGTCGGTGTTACACCTTCACGATCCGGCCTTCCGCTCTTGGCTTGGGGGCAGGCTCCTGATCGGGGAAGCCCAGGATGCAGTTGCCCACGCCCTTCATGGTCTCGGGCAATCCCCACTTTTTCAACAGGGCCTTTCCCTCGGGGCTGTCGAACATGGGCTGGGCCCGGTGGATCCAGCAGCTGCCCAGCCCCAGGGTGTAGGCGGCGTTCATCAGGTTGCCCATGACCAGGCTGCCGTCCTCCAGCCAGGTGCCAACCTCCGGGTTTGCCAGCACCACGATGACGCAGGGCGCGCCGTAGAAGGGATCCGTCTGCGCACCCGTGACAGCGGCGTTCATCCGGGACAGCTGATCCCGGGTTTCCTTGTCCCGGACTGCCACCAGAACGGTCTTCTGGTTGTTCATGGCGCTGGGGGCGTAAATACCCGCCTCCAGAACCGCGTCCAGAAGGTCATCCGGCACCTGCTCCGGCTTAAACTTGCGGACACTTCGGCGGTTTTTAAAAACTTCCTGCATAACAATACCTCCTGTTTTATTTTTGATAAAATCGCAACCATTTAGTCGTACCAAAATTTTTAGCGTAAATGATCGTTTTGTGCACGATGGTTCCGCTGGCGCGGGAGCGCCAGTGCAATTAACGAAGATAAACGATCGTTTATATGAGAAACTTGGGGTACGAGTGAATAGTTACATAAAATCGATTGACCAACAGCGGATGCCCCATCCAGGCATCCGCTGTTGGTTATTTCAGTGCCTTCAGCGCGGCCTGAATCTGGGGATCTTCTTCCGGCGTCAGAGTACCGTAGTAGATGGCAGAGCTGGTCTCCTCATCCACCGTTACCACCACATCCGGGGTGATGCCCACGTCTGCCAGACTGCTGCCTTTGGGGGTAAAGTACTTGCCCACGGACAGCGCCACAGCAGAGCCGTCGTCTAAGCGGAAGGTGTTCTGGAAATAGCCCTTGCCTACCGTCTGTTCGCCCACCACAATGGCGGCCTCATACTCGCTCAGAGCTGCTGCAAAGAATTCCGCCGCGGAATAGGAGCTGGAATTCACCAGCACCGCCATAGGAAGCTCCAGGCAGTTCGCGTCGGAATAGTCTACATTTTCCTTGCCGTCGTAGGTGACAGTGCGGAACAGCTCACCTTCCGGCAGCAGGTAGTCCAGCACCTTCACCAGCTCGCTGGCATAGCCGCCGGGGTTATTCCGGACGTCGAAAATCAGCTTCTTCGCGCCGTTGCCCAGCAGCGTCTCGATGGCCGCGATGGTCTCATCAGCGCAGCGGGAATCGAAATTCTCAATGGTTACCAGACCCACCTGATTTGTCAGCATCTCATAGGTCGCCACCGGGGTCTCCACCCTGCGGCGCTCCACCGCCAGGGTGATGTTCTCCCCCTTGCGCAGGACGGTCATGCGCACCGTGGTGCCCTCCTCGCCCCGAACCAGGTTGCGAACCTCCGTGGTGGTCATACCCCGGACATCCTGATCCTCCACACCGATCAGCAGATCCTCCACCATCATCCCGGCATCTTCCGCAGGGCCTCCGGCAGTCACCGCCATCACCACAAAGCCTGCGTCCTCCTCCGCTTCCTGGATGGTGATGCCCACGCCCACATAGGCGTTGGCCATCTGCTCGGTGTAGGTCTCATACTGGCTGGCAGGGATATAGTAGCTCCAGCGATCTCCGGTGGCTTTGACCATGGCATCTGCCGCAGCGTCCTCCAGGGCTTCCTGGTCAGATTCCCCAATGAAGCGCTCCCCGATCAGAGCTTCCAGCTGATCCAGCTTGGAAATCTCCACCTCCTGCTGGGCAAAAACCGTCAGCGTAATCGCCGCAGCCAGAGCCGCAACCAGGATATAGGAACCAATGCAAAGCAGTTTTTTCTTCACTTTCATCACCTTCCAGAAAGGATTCCCACAGCCCGAAGCTCAGGCTGTGGGAGATCAGTCATTTCTCAATGCAGATTGACGAGATTGCAGGGATTCACATACACACCGTTATAGGAGATGCCGAAATGCAGATGATCGCCGGTGGCCACACCGGTAGCGCCGGTGTAGCCGATCAGCTGTCCCGCGCTGACAATCTGACCGGAGGAGACACAGTAGCTGCTCAGGTGCATATAAATGGAGGAATAGCCGTCCTGATGGTTGATCTGCACATAGTTGCCCGCTGCGGAGCCGTAGCCCGCCACCGACACAACGCCCGCCCGGGTCGCCCAGACAGGATCTCCCGTACCGGTGTCCAGGTCAACGCCCTGGTGGTATGTAGACGCGCCGCTGGTGGGCGCAGTCCGGTAGCCGAAGGGCGACGTGATAGAGGTGTAATTACAGGGCACCAGCCAACCGCCGCTGCTGGAGGCGCTGCCGCCGCCGGAAGGTGCCGTCGTGGGCGGGACATAGGTCGCCATATAGGCCTCCCATTCCGCCTGCTTGGCAGCGTCGAACTCCTGTTCCTTCTTAGCGATTTCCTCCAGGAAGGCTTCGTCCTGGGCCAGGAATTCCGCCTCCAGAGCCTCCAGGTCATCGGCCTTGCTCAGCAGCTCCTGGAGCAGGGCATCGGCTTCCGCCCGCTTTTCGTCCATTTCGATCTGGGTGTCGTCCAGCTCCTGCTTGGCGGCCTCCAGCTCCTGCTTTTCTCCCGCCAGGACCTCCTGGGCCATCTCCACTTCTTCTGCGGCCTTGCCCAGCTCCTCCAGGCGGCGGTTATCGGATGCGGCGATTTCCTCCACCATGTTCAGCCGGTCCAGCAGGTCGGAGAAGCTGTTGGCCTTGAACAGGACCTCCCAGTAGGAAAGCTCCCCATCTTCCTCCATGGTGCGCACCCGCAGCCGGTTTTCTTCGTTCAGCTGGTCATACCGCTCCTCGGCGTGGTCCAGCTCGTCCTGCTTGTCCGCAATCAGCGTATTGTACGCGGAGATCTGATTGTTGATATTGGTGATCTGCTCGCTGAGGAGCTGGATCTCCTGGTCGATGACATTCTTCTTGGCAATGATGTCCGCGATCTCGTTTTCGTTCTGTTCATACTGGTCCCGGACTTCCGCGATCTTGTCCTGAAGTGCTTCCTTTTCTTCCTTCAGCGCGTTGATTTGCTTGCGGATCTCGCTGGAGGAGGCAGCGCTGGCCCTGGTGGGCAACAGGCTCAATACCAGCGTCAGCAGCATCACCGCCGCCATGATTCCTGCCAGAATGGATACCATTTGCTTGCGTTTTTTCATCGTATCCTCCTTTTGACGTAGGCATCAATAGATGTATGCCAATGGGTTTACATAAGTACCGGCATAGGAAATGCCGAAATGAAGATGGGGCCCCGTGGACAGGCCCGTGCTGCCCACATATCCAATGAGCTGCCCCTGGGACACGTTCTGTCCCACAGAGACAACATAGTGGGTCATGTGCATATAGATGGAGGCAAAGCCGTCCAGATGATTGATGCTGACGTAATTCCCCGCGCCGCCTGCCTGGTAGGAAGCGGCGGTAACCACACCGGCCCGGGTGGCGTAGATGGGGGTACCCTGGGCGCAGGACATGTCAATGCCGTTGTGCATCCGCTGGACGCCCAGAATGGGGTGCGTCCGCATACCGAAGGGGCTGGTCAGGACGTAGCCGGAGACGGGGGTGACCCAGGTGGCGTTGGAGGGGGGATTCTCTCCCTGCAGCGCCAGCTTGGCCAGGTACTCGTCGTACTTCGCCTGCTTCAGATCCTTCTCTTTAGCGGCGATCTGCTGCATCAGCTCGTCCTGAAGGGCTTCGGATTCCTCCAGCAGCACCTGGAACTCCTCGGCCTTCTTTTCCAGTTCATGGAGAACCTGGTCGGATTCGGCCCGCTTTTCCTCCAGCACCGCCTCATCCTGAGCAAGCTGCTCCCGGGTCTGCTCCAGGTCCGCTTTTTCGCTCTCCAGATTCAGCCGGGTGGCATCCGCGATGTCCGCTGCAATGCGCATCTGCTCAATGCGTCTGCGGTCGGAGGCGTTGATCTCCTCCACCATGTTAATGCGGTCCAGCAGATCTGTAAAGCTGTTGGCCTCGAAGATGACCTCCCAGTAGGTGATGGTCCCCTGCTCTTCCATGGCACGGATCCGTTCCCGGTGCTGGTTGCTCAGGTCCTTCAGCTTTTGCTCCGCCTGGTCCAGCTCCTCCTGGGTATCGGCGATCAGCTGGCCGTAAGCGGTAATCTGTTGATTGGTGGTTTCAATTTTGTCGTTCAGCAGGGTCATTTCCTGATCGATGGCGTTTTTCTGGGCCACCATGGCCTCCATGTCGCTGTAGTTGGCGTCATATTGGCTCTGGATGGCATCCAGCTGCGCCTGGATCTCGGCATTCTTTTCTTCCAGCGCGTCGATCTCCTTCTGAATCTCCGCAGAGGTTGCGGCATTGGCTCCCAGGGGCAGGCCGGTAAGCACCAGCGCCGCAGAAAGCAGCAATGCCAGAAGGGAAACGGCATTTCTTTTTTTACGCGTTACGATGTTCATGTTAAACGTCCATAAACTTTCGGATAGATGTCCAGCTGCCCACGATGCCGACGAACATACCCGCCGCGCCGAAGACCGCGACCATGGGGATCAGCAGCTCCTGGAAATCCACGAAGCTGAACAGCTGCAAGGCATCCACCTCTGCGACCCGCTGGACCAGGGCGTCATAGCCCGCCCACTCAATGCCAAAGGCCAGGACAGCGCCGATCATGCCCAGGGTAAAGCCCTCCACAATAAAGGGCAGGCGGATAAAGCCGTTGGTGGCGCCTACCATTTTCATAATGGCAATCTCGTCCTTCCGGTCATACATGGCCAGCTTGACGGTATTGGAAATAATCAGCAGGGAAATCACCAACAGTACTGCAATCAGGGCAAAGGAGACGATGTGCAGCACATCCTGAATGGTGGAGAAGCCCTCCGCCAGCTCATAGGCCGCGCTGGTCTTCACCACGCCAGGCAGCTGCTTCAGCTGCTCATCGGTCTGCTTCATTTTGGTATTGTCCTCCAGGGACACCACATAGCGGTGGCGCAGGTCAGAAGCCTGCACGCCGCTGAAGGCGCTGTCGTTGTCGTGATCCGCCACGAAGTCCTCCAGCGCCTCCTCCCGGGAGACGAAGGTGGACTGCAGAACGTTATCCAGCAGGTTGATCTTGGTACCAATGCTCCTGGCCTCAGCGTCGGACAGGTCGCTGTCGATGTAAACCAGAATCTCACTGGTCTGGTTCAGATCTTCCACCATAAGGTCCAGGTTATACGCCAGGGCGGAGAAGCTGCCCACGATCACGAGACAGGCCACGGTCACACACACAGCGGCAAAGGACATAAAGCCGTGCAGGAAGATCCCACGGAAGCCCTCTTTCAGAAGATATCCCAGATTATTCAGCTTCATCGTTGGTCTCCTCCTCTCCTTCGTCCTTGACAACGAGACCATCGTCAATGGCGATGACCCGCTTGTGGAACAGCTCCACCAGATCCTGGGCGTGCGTAACCACCAGGACGGTGGTGCCCAGGTTGTTGATCTCCTGCAGCAGGGCCATGATCTCGAAGGACCGCTCCGGATCCAGGTTACCGGTGGGCTCGTCGGCGATGATGGTGGAAGGATTGTTCACCAGAGCCCGGGCAATGGCCAGTCTCTGCTGCTCGCCGCCGGACATCTCCCGGGGGTGGCGGCCCATCTTCCCCTCCAGGCCCACCAGCTCCAGCACATAGGGCACCCGTTCCCGGATCTCCTTCTCCTTGGCGCCCACCACCCGCATGGCGAAGGCCACATTCTCGTAGACCGTCATCTTGTCAATCAGACGAAAATCCTGGAACACAACACCCACGGTGCGGCGCAGATAGGGGATCTCCCGCTTGCGGATCCGCTCCAGGGAGTAGCCGTTGACATGGACGGTACCGGAGGTAGGCTTCAGCTCGCCGGTGATGAGCTTGATGATGGTGGACTTACCGGAACCGGAGGGGCCCACCAGAAAGCAGAACTCCCCATCCTCGATCTGCATGGTAACGCCATTCAGAGCCACGTTGCCTTGCTCATAAGACTTTACGACATCAGTAAATTGTATCATACGCATTATCTCCTGTGATTGGGCACACCGGGAAATCCCAATTTGCCCGCAGTGTAACCAAATTGTAACACATTGCAAATTCAATGTCAATGACATTCCGTAAGAAATAGGCAAAAACCAAAGATTTAACAAAAAATCCACAATTTTTCAGGAAGAAAATTGTGGAAATCTAGCTGCTGTATCTACGTTCCGGCTCCAACCCCTATATATGGTACGGCAGGGGCCGGAAAAACCCTTCCAACCGTGGGCATCCAGCCAGCCTTCCCGATTACCCATACTGCCGCATGCTGCAATCAATGTAAAAAAGTAACGATTCAGTCGTGCCCTATCCTCATATAAATGATCGTTTTGCGCAGCAATCTGCCGAAATACGATGCGCATCAAAGGTTTGCGCACTTAGCGTAGGGGGCGGCATCCTTGACGCCCCTTTGGCATGCATACCGTCACAAGGGGCGTCAGGGATGCCGCCCCCTACGAACTGTAAACGATCTTCCACTGCACCTGCGGTCGAGGGGCCCAAAGGATGTTCGTCTACCACCCAAAGTGCGTAACGCATTTGCCGCGGGCCTTGCGCGCTAAACGATCATTTACCGCGCAAAATTATGTCTCGACTGTATAGTTTCTGCTGCGCAATAGTTTTGCAAGGGGGGACTCATTTAGAATCCCTATCAGGATTCAAAATGAAGCACTGCCTCGCCCAACTGGTACAACGCCAAGCCGGACGAGGCATTGTGATTATCTGAGCCTGGAAAGTCTGTCATCATGGGGCTTCCAGGAAATCGATAACCTGATTATTTCACCATCTTTTACACAACGGTTTATCTTGAGAGGCTTATCATGCCACAAGGGAAAAACATGATTGACGTATATTTTATCGTTAATTTTCACCTCATAGCAGTCCAGCCAGAACGGAATTCGATTATTATCCGCATCACGGACATCGCGGCTTCTGACAGCAATGCTCAGGTTCCCGGTTTTGACACATCGGAATGTTATCTTCAGCGTTCCTTTGCTGGATTCCAGAATATACCCTTCTTTATGAGGGGTAAACCACTGAGGCGTTGTAATTTTCGCTTGTCTATCCGATATTTCGGTAATCTCTATGCCTCCGGAGCGTACAGTCATATTTTTAATATCCACTCTCAAGGTGATATAATTATCGATATAGGGATCGTTTCGCAATGGATCTTCCACGTTCTCAACAGTGGTCCATGGCTCCAGATGGCTGCGGAGAAAAGCAGCTGCCGTGGGGGTGTGCATGGCCTCACTTGCGAAGACATCCTGGGCAATTTTACTGATGGAGAGAACAGCATAAGCATTTTGCAAAGGATGAAATTTCTTGACGTTGATGTCCTCACAAATCTTTTTATAGGCATCCTCACCATAAAGCATAATAAAGGTTCCTTTTATTATGCCGGAGTGAAATGCCTGCTCCACGTATGGATTGACATCTGAATTTGTCAAACGTGGATTACTGCTTTTCTTCCTAGCGCTGGCAGACTGCGCGACTGTGATTATTCCGTTGGAAGCTAAAGTGGGAATAGGGGCGTAAGGAAATGCTTTATTGATCTTTTGGGCATAACAGATTGTCGAATGCTCAATACTCCGCTTGCCGTCAAATTTGAAGTTCAGTAAATCTTTGTTATAGCGGCTGAACATGATTGCCATCAGTAAATTTTTATCACCGCATTGACTGTCCGTTAGCTTCAGCTTGTGAAGATCAGGATCCAACAGTGGGGAGTACTTAATTTCACCACCAAAATAATGCTCAACCTTCTCTTTCCCAAAATGATTTCTGCATCTTGTTTCCCGATAAAGGTTCATGGTAATGTCCTGCGGATCGATGCTTCTGCCAAAGCTATCAAACTTTTCCCGGATCTGGGTAAATGCAGATGCCAGAATTGTTCTAACTGACGATTCTAACGATTCCGCTGTATCGTTTGAATATATGTTACAACGCTTTACGGTATTTTCAATAAACTCCGACTCGCTCATGTTCCAGTATGCTCTGATACACTCACCGCCAAGGCCGCCGAAGATATGGCGTTTCGGATCACGAGCGCTGAACATAAAATGCGGCTGTTTGTGGAAGGACAGCTTTGTATAGAACGAAATATTTATGATATCATCTACTGTATTGAACGAACCAGTCCAGGAAAGTGCATTCTTATTGTTTAATTGAAACTGGTAATAATCGCTGATGACGGATGCAATTTCAAAATCCTCTGCATGTGTGTGCAGTTTATCTTCTATTGAGAAAACGTAAATGTCATTTAAGTCGATGTGTGAGCCGAGCATCAGATTTATTATTAGCCGGGAATCAAAACCGCCAGATAGGTCGACTTGGATATTATTGGTTTCCCGCTTTAATTTTTTGATTAGCCCCGTCCATTTTTGAAACCACCTATCCAGAATACGCATACCTTCTTTGGTGCTGAGTTCCACGGTGTTTTCTTGATAGTCGATGTATTGGATACTCAATTGACGTGAGGGAATGTCAATCTCAATAACTGTGCAGCGATCCAACAATCTAATTTCATTCACCATTGTTTCGGAATATGCTACAGAGCATAAATCCGCCACAAGAAAGGAGTTTGCGTAATCGCGATTTAAAGATATCCGATAATTGCCTTTAATATGGTCGACCAGCAGGAGGAACGAATTGCTGATTGCGAAGTAATCTCCTTCTTTGAATAGATAGAGTCCAAAACTGCCAATAAAATCCTGCGTAAGTGTAATTGTATTTTGCGCTCTCTTTATATAGACATATGCCCCTTCTCCGGTGGGCTCTAACGTTTGCAGCGCGGCGACATCCTCTACAACAGTACAATCAATAATGGCATAGCCATAGAGTTTGCTTTGAATTTGCTCCAGATTGTCTGAGTCAATAACAAAGAACGCTTTGTTGACATCAAACTGATTATTGGTTTCCATATTGAGAACTCCTTCCACAATTGTAACGATTCAGTCGTGCCCTAAATTCCTCATATAAATGATCGTTTATCGCACCAAAGCCTCTCCCTATGGGAGAGGTGGCCCGGCGAATGCCGGGTCGGAGAGGGCCTTCGTATCCCCTCTCAGTCACGCCTTCGGCGTGCCAGCTCTCCCAAAGGGAGAGCCTTGGGTTGCGCAGATAAACGATCATTTATCCCAAAAATTTGGGACGCGAAGGAAATGCCTTTCCCATGTACCGACAAACCGGTTCCCTCGCAAAAACGAGGCCGCATTCCGCGGCCTCGTTTGGGTGATAAAAATTCAGCGGTTTTCTCTGGAGGCCAGATACTTGCGGACCATCAGGGCCACCTTGAAGACGATGGCGTGGTCGAACTGCCGCAGGTCCAGGCCGGTGAGCTTCTTGATCTTCTCCAGGCGGTAGACCAGGGTGTTGCGGTGGACGAACAGCTTCCGGGAGGTCTCGGAGACGTTCAGGTTGTTCTCGAAGAACTTGTTGATGGTGAACAGGGTCTCCTGGTCCAGGGAATCAATGGAGTTCTTCTTGAAGACCTCGCTGAGGAAAATCTCGCACAGCGTGGTGGGCAGCTGGTAGATCAGACGGCCGATGCCCAGATTCTCATAGTTGATGATGGTCTTCTCCGTGTCGAAGACCTTGCCCACATCAATGGCGGTTTGGGCCTCCTTATAGGAGTCCGCCAGCTCCCGCAGGCGCTCCGCCACGGTGCCGATGCCGATGACGGTCTTGATTCGCAGCTCGTTCTTCAGGATCTCCTCCATGCCCAAAGCGATCTTCTCCAGATCCTCGGCGGTGGTACTTGCGCTGATCTGCTTGACCACAGCGATGTCCGACTCGTTGATGGACAGCACAAAGTCCTGGAGCTTGTCCGGGAACATGCCCGCCAGCACATCCACCGTGGCCACATCGCTGTGACCCACCTGACGGATCAGGAACACCGCCCGGGGGGCATCGGTGGCGAAGTGCAACTCCTTGGCCCGGATGTAGATATCGCCGGGCAGGATGTTGTCCATGATGATATTTTTGACAAAGGTACCCCGGTCATGCTTCTCCTCATAGAAGGTCTTGGCATCATTCAGGGCAATGTAGGCCATCTGGCAGAAGCAGCGGGCATTCTCGTCGTCCCCGGTGCAGAACACCGCGTACTCAAAGAAATTGGAATTGCCCACAATGGCCTTGAAGGTCTTCTGGGCAAAGGTGACGATACCGTCGGAGGCGCTGCCAACCTTCAGCGCTGCATCCGCCCAGCGTTCCCCCAACAGGGCCATATCGGTGCAGGAAACGACACAGCCCTCGGTATCCATGACACCAAACGTGCGGTCTGAAATATCTCTTAACTGGACAATTACGCTCTGAAAAACACTGTTGGACATTTCTCTGTCACTCCTTAGTATCTTGCATAAATGCGCATTTCACAAAATTGCGTTATTATTATACACATCTTTTGCGCACATTGCAAGTACCTTTTGACATTTTACTGCAAAATCTCTCATAATTTTTAGGTATTATTCCAACACTGCCTCCGGAGAGTTCGGATTATCCCCGTATTTTTACCAGCAAATTGACCGTAGCCGCCGGAAAAAGCGTTATGGCTCCAGAGATCGGACCTCCGTCTCCGTCAGCTCCCGGACCGCGCCCCTGGGCAGCTCCCCCAGCGTCAGCGCTCCTTCCTGCCGCCGCTCCAGATAGGTCACCGTCAGGCCCCGGGATGCCATCATCCGGCGGACCTGGTGGTATTTTCCCTCCCGCAGGGTGATGCGGCTCTCCCCAGGCCCTATGGGCTCCAGCTCGGCCGGCAGACAAACGGTACCGTCTCCCAGCATCAGCCCCGCCGCGAAGGCCTGTACATCTTCCTGGGCGGCCTGCCCTTCATGCCGGGCGTAGTAGACCTTAGGCACCTCCTTTTTGGGAGAGATCAGTCGGTGCAAAAGGTCTCCGTCGTTGGTAAACAGCAGCAGTCCCTCTGTGGCCTTGTCCAGCCGCCCCACAGGCTTCACGTCCAGACGCCGCAGCTCCGGCGGCAGCAGCTCCATGACGGTTTTCTCCACCGGGTCCTCCGTGGCCGTCACGAAGCCCGCAGGCTTGTTGAGCATCAGCACCACCCGGCGCTTTCCGCTCAGGACTTCCCCGTCCAGACACACGGTCTGGGTGTCCGGGTCGATCTTCCGGGCGCCGTCCCGTTCCACGGTTCCGTCCACCGTGACCCTGCCTGCTTTCAAAATGGCCTTCCCCTGGCTGCGGGTGCAGACCCCGCTGCTGCTGAGGAATTTGTCCAAACGCTCCATGGCTCCTCCGTTCTATCCCCCGCCGCTGCCGAATAGGCTGTACCACCGAAAATAAACCGGGAGGGATCTGAAATGATGGTTATGACCGCAAAGGTCGATATGAAGAAAATATTGCTTGGGCTGGCCGCCGTGGCAGCCCTGATTCTGGCGCTGATAGCGCTGCTGGGCGGCGGGAACGATACGGCCCAGACCTCCGCCCCCACGGCCTCCAGCAATGACGCCCGGGTGAAATTCCTGACGGACTACGGCTGGGAAGTCACCACCTCCCCGGTGGAATCCAGCCAGGTGAAAATCCCCGACCAAACCAGCGACGTCTTCGAGCGCTACAACGCTCTGCAGAAGACCCAGGGGTATGACCTGAGCAAATTCGCTGGGAAGAAGGTCATGCGCTACGTCTACAAAATCAACAACTATCCCGGGGCTACGGAGCCGGTCTACGCCACGCTGCTGGTATACAAGAACCAGGTCATCGGCGGAGACATCACAGACACCGCCGCCCAAGGCCGGATTCGTGGCTTCAAAATGCCGGAGGGGAATACCAGCACGCCCACGGAAAGCACCACCCTGCCCCAGACCACCACAATGCCGGGAGTTACGCAATAGATGCAAAATTCAGAATGCAGAATGCTAAATGTCAAATGAAGGTATCCCCTTCGAGGATAATTGGATATTTTTACCAGCCGATGGGAGGATCACGCATCCTCCCTTTTTTCTTTGAAAAAACGGTTCCGCCGCAGCCGAATGTCCTACAGCAAATGCTTTTCCATCATCCCGAAGGGATACCATCATTTTGCATTCAGCATTCTGCATTTTGCATTTTAAATATCATACCACACTTACACCGTCTTGACAACCCTGCCTCACCGTGCTACACTATGGATAACTGAACAGTATCTTCAGGGCGGGGCGCAATTCCCCACCGGCGGTAAAGTCCGCGAACGCGCAAGCGTTGAATCGGTGCGATTCCGATACCGACAGTATAGTCTGGATGGAAGAAGATACGCAAGCTTTTTGCGTTTATTTTCACGCCCTGGGTCTATCCATACCCAGGGCGACTTTTTTACGAGGTGAAAGAAAATGGTAACCCTATGGAATCAAATTTCGGAAAACCTGTTCTTCGTACTGGCGTGCGTCGCCATTGTGGTGGGTCTGGCGCTGCTGGCCCGTCTGGCGGAGCATTTCCTGCCGGAGAAACGGAAGGTCTCCCCTGCCCGCCGGGTCAGTATCATCGGCATCTGCGCCGCCATCGCCACGGTGCTGCATGTGCTGGACTTCCCGCTGCTGTTCCTGGCTCCCGGCTTTTACAAGCTGGACTTCTCCGAGCTGCCGGTGCTGCTGTGCGGCTTCTACTTAGGGCCCAGCGCCACCGTGGTCTGCGAGGGCATCAAGATTTTGCTGAAGCTGCTGCTGAAGGGAACCTCCACCGCCTTTGTGGGGGATCTTGCCAACTTCGTGGTGGGATGCTCCTTCGTCCTGCCCGCCACCATCTGGTACCATGCCCATAAAAGCAAGCACAGCGCCATCATCGGCCTTGCCCTGGGCACCGCCTGCATGACGGTTTTCGGCAGCGCTTTCAATGCCGTGTACCTGCTGCCCAAGTTTGCCGAGCTGTACGGCATGCCTTTGGATGCCATCATCGCCGCGGGCACCGCCATCCACAGCGGCATCAACAGCGTTTCCACCTTCGTGCTGCTGTGCGTTGCCCCGCTGAACCTTCTGAAGGGCGCTGTGGTGTCCGTTCTGACCATGCTGCTGTACAAGCGGGTAGCAAGACCCCTGTTCGGCATCCGGTCCTGAAATTCCCATTCTCCTGCCGCAGTTCTCCGGAACTGCGGCAATTTTTTTGCATTTCAGCGTAAACGATCATTTACCATAGCACTGCACCTGCGGTCGAGGGGCTCAAAGGATGTTCGTCTACCATCCAAAGTGCGTAACGCATTTGCCGCGGGCCTTGCCCGCTAAACGATCATTTATAAAGCTCTTCTGTCAAATTCCCCTTTTGTGTAATATTTTTCTAAAAAGGGGTTGACAATCCATAGCACTTGTGTTATTGTATTAATGCACTAATACAATAACACAAAGGAGGTGCCTATGAACTGGAAATTTACCGGTGACCGCCCGGTGTATCAGCAGATCATGGCGGCCATTCGCGGCGCGATCCTGTGCGGAGAGCTGGTGCCGGGGAAGAAGATCCCCTCCGTCCGGGATCTGGCAGCGGAGGCGCAGGTGAATCCCAACACCATGCAGCGGGCGCTGACGGAGCTGGAGCGGGAAGGGCTGCTCATCAGCGGCGGCACCAGCGGTCGCAGCGTGACCGAGGATCAGAGCGTCCTGGATGCCATGCATGACGCGGTGCTGCGGGAACTGGCCCAGGAATGTGCCGAGAAGTTCATGGTGTTCGGCGTCACGCCCACCCAGGCAGCACAGTTGCTGCTGGCCCTGGACAACAAAAAGGAGGAGGAAGCATAGGTGGAACAATACGCATTGCAAGCAGCCGGCCTGACCAAACGCTATCCCAGCGGCTTGGCCCTGGACGGCCTGGACCTGGAACTGCCCCAGGGAAAAATCATCGGCCTGCTGGGCCCCAACGGCAGCGGAAAAACCACATTCATCAAACTGGCGGCGGGGCTGCTGACCCCGACATCCGGTAACATCCGGATCTGCGGAGAGGAAGTTGGGGTGAAATCCAAAGCCCTGGTGTCCTACCTGCCGGATCGGTGCTATTTCAGCAAAAACATGCGCATTTCCCAGCAGCTGGACTATTTCCAGGACTTCTACGCCGACTTTGACCGGCAGCGGGCAGAGCAGATGCTGAATGCTCTGGGGATCTCCCCGGAGGCCAAATTCCGCACCCTGTCCAAGGGCACCCAGGAGAAGGTGCAGCTGGTGCTGGTCATGTCCCGGCGGGCGAAGCTGTACCTGCTGGATGAGCCCATCGGCGGTGTGGACCCGGCGGCCCGGGACTACATCCTGAATACCATCATTACCAACTATGATCCCAGCGCCACCGTGCTGATCTCCACCCACCTGATCTCCGACGTGGAGCGGGTACTGGATGAATTTCTGTTCCTGTATCAGGGCAAGGTGATCCGCAGGGGCAATGCCGACGAGGCCAGGGAGGAAACCGGAAAATCCCTGGATGAACTGTTCCGGGAGGTGTTCAAATGTTTACCAAACTCTTAAAGCAGGAATGGCGGGCCACCCGGGGGATTCTGGGACTGTTGTGCCTGGTCAGTCTGATCGCCGCGGTGCTGGGCGGCGGCTCTATGCGGTTCCTGGTGGGTATGAGCCAGGAGACGGAGGAGATGGAGGGAATCATCGTTCTGTGCGCCATGATTCTGGCCTGCGCCATCATTGCCATCGCTGTGTGCTGCGCCGCGTCGGTCTTCCTCATGATCTGGCGGTTTTACAGGAGCCGGTTCACTGATGAAGGGTATCTGACCTTTACGCTGCCGGTGTCCACCCACCAGAATCTGCTGTCCGGCCTGGTCAACAGCACCGTCTGCGTAATTCTGACAGCGCTGACGGCTATGATCTGCATGGCGGCGCTGCTGATGCTGGGCTTCTCCGGCATGAAGGAATTCTGGGCAGAGCTGTGGAAGGAATTCCCCCAGCTTCTGGAGATGCTGCGGGAGGCTTTTGGCGCAGAAGAGTGGAAGCTGTTGGGCATGATGCTGCTTAATCTGGCGGTGAGCCTGGTAGGCGGTCTGGTGATCCTGATGCTGGCGGTAACCATTGGTTCCATGATTGCCCGGAAGCACAAGCTCCTGGCGGCAGTGGGCACCTACTTTGGCATCAGCATGGTGATGTCCTTCGTGGAAAGCGCTCTAATGGTGGGCTCCGTCAATTCTTCGGACACCGGCCCTGCCATTGTCTCCGACTTTTTCAGCGGCACCGTGCTGCTGACCCTGGCCTTCGCGGTGGGCGGCTATTTCCTGATGTACTTCCTGATCGAGAAAAAACTGAATCTGAACTGAGCTGGAAAATGATCGTTTAGCGCAGAGCGAATGCAAAATGCAAAATGCTGAATGCTAAATG
>CAMGIN010000043.1 GCA_946056135.1 uncultured bacterium
AGCTGGAGCGTGTTCTGAAGATCACCGAAGGCGTTATGCGCTGCCTGACCACCGCAGTGGAGGAGTAATCAAATGCTCAACCATATCGTCATCATGGGCCGTCTGACCCGTGATCCTGAGCTTCGCCGTACCAGCAGCGGCATTGCCGTTGCCAGTTTCACCGTGGCTGTTGACCGTGACTTCGGCGGCAGAGACGGCGGCGAGCGGGAAACTGACTTCATCGATTGTGTGGCCTGGCGTCAGACAGGAGAGTTCGTCTCCAAGTATTTCTCCAGAGGCTCCATGATCGTGGTCTCCGGTCGTCTCCAGATTCGCAACTGGAACGACAAGGATGGCAACAAGCGTCGCTCTGCCGAGATCGTGGCGGAAAACGTCTATTTCGGTGAGAGCAAGCGGAGCAATGACAGCAATTCCACCTACGGCGGCAACACCTATGGCGGAAACAACAGCTACGGTAATAATAACAATTACGGTGGCAGCAGCTACAACAGCGCTCCCGCTCCCAGCTATGGCGGCGGCTATACCGCTCCTGCCAGCGCTCCCGCATCCGATTTCGCGATGCTGGAGGACGACGACGCACAGCTGCCCTTCTAACAACTCTTGACTTTTCTACCAGACTTACAAGGAGGGAAAACCCATGGCTAACGAACAGCGTATGCGTCCGCGCAAGCGCAAGAAGGTTTGCGCGTTCTGCGTGGATAAGGTGACCAGCATCGATTACAAGGACACCGCGAAGCTCCGCCGTTACCTGTCCGAGCGCGGCAAGATCCTGCCCCGCCGTACCACCGGTACCTGCGCCGCTCACCAGCGTGACCTGACCACCGCTATCAAGCGCGCCCGTCAGATCGCTCTGCTGCCCTACGTCGCTGACTGATTGACAAAATCACACCCTGAAGCTTCGGTTTCGGGGTGTTTTTTTGCGCTTGTGCCAGGACGGCACGAAAAAATTCATGGTTTGTTTACGTTTCCAACACAGGAATTTAAGGCTCCTTTAAGGGATTTCCGATAGAATAAAAACTGCATTAATCTACAGTTAGGAGCGTCTGCCATGAGTGAAGAAAATCAGCGGTCCGAAGAATTGTTCGAAAGGCTCAACAAAAACAAGAAAAAACGCAAGCGCAAGGTCCTGTACACCGTGCTCATCGTCATCGCGGTGATCGTTGCCGCTCTGGTGCTGCTGGTGCTGTCCCTGCGGCATAAGGTGGAGCAGCAGTTTGCCTCCGCCGCCGCGGAGGTCCAGTCCTACACAGTGCAGACCGGAACCATCAGCACCCTGGTCTCCGGCAGCGGCATCCTGACCCAGGAGGACCTGGAGCAACTGACCGTTCCCGCCGGGGTGGAAATTACCGACGTCCTGGTGGAGAGCGGCGATACCGTGAAGCAGGGCGACATGCTGGCCACTGTGGACATGGCTACCGTCATGACCGCCCTGTCCGATGCCCAGGAGCAGCTGGACGAACTGGACAGCGACATTGCAGACGCCAAGGGCGATACGGTGAGCAGCTACATCCGTTCCGGCGTTTCCGGCCGGGTGAAGATCCTCTATGCGGAGCCTGACATGGACGTTTCCGCCTGCATGGCAGAAAACGGCGCTCTGGCGGTTCTGTCCCTGGATGGGTATATGGCTGTGGATCTGGAAACCAGCAGCGTGACCACCGGCGATGCCGTTCAGGTCACCCTTTCCGACGGGACAGAGGTCACCGGGCGGGTGGAGACCTGCCTGAATGGCGCAGCCGTCGTCACCGTAGAGGACGAGGGCTATGCCATGGGTGAAACGGCAACCGTCACCGCCCAGGACGGCAGCCAGGTGGGCAGCGGAGAACTGTACATCCACAACGCCTGGAAAGCCACCGCCTACACCGGCATGGTCAGCACCGTCTGGGCCAAGGAGGAGTCCACCGTTTCCTCCGGCGCGTCCCTGTTCAGCCTGACCGGCACGGAGTATACCGCCCAGCTGGATTCCCTGGCCTCCCAGCACCGGGAGTATGAGCAGCAGCTGCAGGAGCTGTCCCGGATGTATCAAGAGGGCACCATCAACGCTCTCTGTGACGGCCTGGTCTCCGGCGTGGATGCGGACAGTCCCTACCTGCTGGCTGCGGAAGAAACGCCTTTGACTGCATCCCTTCTGGCAAATACAGGAACCGAGTGGACCATTGTCCTGCTGAGCAGCGTAGAAGAAGGCGAACCCACGGAGGCCACAGAGGCCCCTATCGTCAGCACAGCTTACACCGGCTATGCGGGAATCGTCACCGGCGTGGGGATTGACGGCCTGTTGCTTTCCGTGAATGAAACACCCTACACCGTAACCCAAACGGAGGATGGGCTCTGGGACCTGAGCCAGGTGAATCTGGACCCCTCCCTGATGTTGGAGCGGAATGTCCCCTTCACCACCTCAGAAACCAGCGCGTACACCGTCAATGACATCGTCGTGCTGATCTACGACGAGACCAGCAATTTCCCGTCCCTGGTGATCGCGCAGAAAGCGGAGCCGGAACCCACTCCCACAGATCCCATAATTCCGCCGGAAGCCTCTGAGCCTGCCGGAGAAGAAGCCACGACTCCCACCTATCCCGGCGGTATCGGAGATTTGTCCGGCCTGGGAGGACTGATGGGTGGCTCCGGTATGTCCGGTATGATGGGCGGCATGTCCGGTATGGGCGGAGCATCCGCAGCCGAACCGGAAGCAGAACTGTATGACCTGAACGGCATCCTTGACGCCCCTTATGACGAGACTGCATGCAAATGGGGCGTCAAGGATGCCGCCCCCTACGCACTGTCTGTTATTTTTGGTTCTTTCAGAAACGTTTATTTACCCAAGCGCTCCCGACGCCCAGACACGAAAGCACCCCTCCGGCTTTAAACCAAAGGGGTGCTGTCTTACTTGTGTTTTTGGAATTAGTACATTCCGCCGCCCTGAGCTGCGGCAGCCGCGGCAGCGGCATCAGCAGCGGGATCGGGCTTGTCCACCACCAGAGACTCGGTAGTCAGAACGCAGCCGGCGATGGAAGCGGCATTCTCCAGGCTGGAACGGGTGACCTTGGTGGGGTCGACGATGCCGGCGGAGATCATGTCCACATACTCCTCGGTGTAGGCGTTGTAGCCGAAACCGATCTTGCCGCAGGTGCGGATCTTCTCGAAGACCACAGAGCCGTCCACACCGGCGTTCTCGGCGATCTGACGGATGGGAGCCTGCAGAGCGGCGGCGATGATCTTGGCGCCGGTCTTCTCGTCGCCGTGCAGGGTGGCGATCAGCTCTTCCACAGCAGCGATGGCGTTGACCTGCGCGGTGCCGCCGCCAGCCACGATGCCTTCCTCAACGGCAGCACGGGCAGCGTTCAGAGCGTCCTCAACCCGCAGCTTCTGCTCCTTCATGGCGACCTCGGTCTGGGCGCCAACCTTGATGACGGCCACGCCGCCACTCAGCTTCGCCAGACGCTCCTGGAGCTTCTCCCGGTCGTAGTCGGAGGTGGTGGTGGCAATGGCGGAGCGGATCATGTGGGCCCGGGCCTTGATATCCTCGGGAGCGCCGTCGCCGTCCACGATGGTGGTGGTGTCCTTGGTGACAACGATCTGACGGCAGTGGCCCAGGTCGGTCATCTGTGCCTCGGACAGCTCCATGTTCAGCTCGCTGGAGATGACGGTGCCGCCGGTGAGGATGGCGATATCCTGCAGCATCTCCTTGCGGCGGTCGCCGAAGCCGGGAGCCTTGACGCAGACCACGTTGAAGCGGCCCTGCAGACGGTTCAGCAGCAAGGTAGCCAGAGCGTCGCCTTCCACGTCCTCGGCGATGATCATCAGCTTTCGGCCGGACTTGACGATGGGCTCCAGGATGGGCAGAATGTCCTGAATGGAGGAGATCTTCTTGTCGGTGATCAGGATGTAGGCGTCGTCCAGGACGGCCTCCATCTTATCGGTGTCGGTGACCATGTAGGGGGAGATATAGCCCCGGTCAAACTGCATGCCTTCCACAACATCCAGGCCGGTCTCAGCGGTCTTGCTCTCCTCGATGGTTATGACACCCTCGGTGCCGACCTTCTCCATGGCTTCGGCGATCAGCTGGCCGATGGACTCGTCACCGGAGGAAACAGCGCCAACCCGGGCGATGGCAGCGGAGTCGGACACGGGCACGGAATTGGCCTTGATGGCGGTGACAGCAGCCTGAACAGCCTTGTCGATGCCCTTGCGCATGACCATGGGGTTGGCGCCGGCGGACAGGTTCTTCAGACCTTCCCGGGTGATGGCCTGGGCCAGCAGGGTGGCGGTGGTGGTGCCGTCGCCGGCCACATCGTTGGTCTTGGTGGCGACTTCCCGGATCAGCTGGGCGCCCATGTTCTCAAAGGGGTCCTCCAGCTCCACTTCCTTGGCGATGGTCACGCCGTCGTTGGTGATCAGGGGCGCGCCGTACTTCTTGCCCAGAACCACATTGCGGCCCTTGGGTCCCAGAGTAACCTTAACGGTATCGGCCAGCTGGTCGATGCCGGACTGCAGCTTCTTGCGAGCATCCTCGCCGTAAACGATCATCTTTGCCATAGTAATGTTCCTCCTTAGTCAGTAACAGCAGCCAGGATATCATCCTGCTTGACGAACTTGTATTCCTGCTTGTCGATGGTTACGTCGGTGCCGACGAACTTGCCGACAACCACACGGTCACCGACGGACACCGTCATGGTCACGTCCTTGGTGCCGGGGCCAACGGAAACAACCTCGTAGATTGCGGGTTTTTCCTTGTTGGTGGTGGCGAGAATGATGCCGGAGACCGTGGTCTCCTGCGCCTCGTAGGCTTTCAGCAGCACGTTATCTGCCATGGGTTTCAGTTTCATTTGTAATTCCTCCATACAAGATGTATTTAGACCGCAGCGCAAGCTGCATATATCTACAATGTTTAGCACTCTTTCTTCCTGAGTGCTAATACATAATACTCCAACCAGCAAAAAAAAGCAAGAGGGAAAATGGAATAATCCGTAAATAATTTATTAACAAGCCGTAACAATACGCTGCGGCAAAACACATCCTGTCAGGTCTTCGCCATGGCTGCCCGGCCCAGAACCATTCCGAACAGATCCCCCCAGGTCAGACGTTCCACGTTTTCCGCCGCTACCAGCGGAACCTCACGCAATATCTGCTCCCCGGATTTGATTGTCAGGGTTCCCAGCCGTTGGCCCTGGCTGACGGGAGCGGTGACGGAGGGCTCCATGGACAGCTCCGTGGTGATGGCATTTTTCTGCGCCTTGTCAATGAGCAGGCTGGCGGTATCCCCAAGCCTGCAGTCTACGGTATTGCTTTTTCCCAGCTTTACGGGAACCGGCTCCGCCTCCGTCAGCTCCGGGTTAATAACGGCGAAGTTGGCGAACCCGTAGTCCAGCAGGGATTTGCAGGCGGCGTTGCGGATCTGGCTGCTCTCGCAGCCCATGACCACGGCGATCAGCTCCATGCCCTCCCGCTGGGCCGAGGCGGACAGGCAGTAGCCCGCGCCGGAGGTATAGCCGGTTTTCAACCCTGTGGCGCCATTGTAGAAGCGGATCAGCTTGTTGGTGTTGGACAGGCCGAAGGTGCCGTTCCGCACGGTGTCCATCCAGATGGTGGTGTACTTCTTAATCATGGGATGGTTTTTCAGCAGCTCCCGGGACATCAGGGCGATGTCGTAGGCGGAGGTCCGGTGCTCCTTGGCGCTGTCATCGTCGTCCAGACCGGTGCAGTTGACAAAATGGGTGTCCTTCATGCCCAGCTCCGCCGCCCGGGTGTTCATCATGGACACGAAGGCGGACTCCGATCCCGCGATATGCTCCGCCATGGCACAGGCGCAGTCGTTGGCAGAGCTGACCGCGATGGATTTGAGCATGTCGCTGACGCTCATGGTCTCCCCCACCTTCAAATAAATCTGGCTGCCGCCCTTAGCTGCGGCGGCCTCTGAGGCCGTCACCATGTCGTCCCAGCCGATTTTCCCGGAGTCGATGGCCTCCATAATCAACAGCATGGTCATAACCTTGGTGACGCTGGCGGGGGCCAGCGGTTCATGGGGGTTGGACTCGTACAGCACGGTCCCTGTCGCCACATCCATCAGCACCGCGCTCTTGCCGTCGATGTCCAATTCCGCCGCCTGGGTCCGCAGAGGTAAGGCCAAAAACAGCAGCGCCACCGCAATCATCCGTCCTGCCCGCTTCATAATGATCCCTCCCTAGCAATGTGCTACAGCCTATGAAGCCCGTCCGAAAGATATGCGAATTTTTCTAAAAAGCGATATTGACATTACACAAAAACAGTGCTAATATTTTGTGCAACCCTACAAATAATTTGGGATTGAGGCGATTTGTATGACGGATAATCACACCAGGGATCTGACGGTAGGATCCCCCATGAAGCTGATTCTTTCCTTTATGCTCCCGCTGACCTTCGGATTGCTGTTTCAGCAGTTTTACAGCATGGTGGACACGGTGGTGGTGGGCAAATTCCTGGGCGTGGATGCGCTGGCTGGGGTCGGCTCCACCGGCTCCATCAACTTTCTGGTGCTGGGACTGTGCAACGGCGTGTGCGCCGGATTTGCCATTCCGGTGGCCCAGAAATTCGGCCAGAAGGATTTTGAAGGTCTGCGGCGGTTTGTGGGCAATATGATCTGGCTGAGCACCGTAATCGCTCTGATGGTGACGCTGGTGACAACCCTGCTTTGCCGCCGGATCCTGGTCTGGATGGACACACCGACAGATACCTTCGCCTATGCCTATGACTACATTTTTGTGATCTTCCTGGGCATCCCGGCAACCATGCTGTATAACCTTTTGTCCGGCATTATCCGCTCCCTGGGAGATTCCAAAACCCCGCTGTACTTTCTGATTCTGTCCAGCCTGATGAATGTGGCGCTGGATATTGTGTTCATCCTGGGACTGCGGATGGGCGTGGCTGGCGCGGGATGGGCCACCCTGCTGAGCCAGCTGATTTCCGGGGTGCTGTGCCTGTTCTACATGGCCCGGAAGTTCCCCATTCTGCACCTGACCAGGGAGGATCTGCAGTTCCGTCCGGTGTATGCCGGACATCTTCTGACCATGGGCCTGCCTATGGGCTTGCAGTATTCCATCACCGCCATCGGCAGCATCCTGCTCCAGACCGCTGTCAATGGCCTAGGCGCCAACGCCATGGCTGCGGTGACGGCAGGCAGCAAGGTGAGTATGCTGTGCGCCTGCCCCTTTGATGCCATGGGTACCACCACCGCAACCTTCGCCGGGCAGAATCTGGGCGCGGGCAAGCCGGAGCGGATCCATCAGGGAATCAAGGACTGCACAGTGCTGGGCGTGGTGTATTCCGGCGTCATTCTGGCAGCCATGTACTTCCTGGGCGAGAGCTTAACCTCCATGTTCCTGGACACCAAGGACCCGGCAGTCCTGGAAACCATCGCACCCCTGAGCCAGCAGTTTTTGCTGACCAATCTGGTGTTTTATGTGCCGCTGCTGTTCGTGAATCTGCTGCGCTTCACCATTCAGGGCCTGGGCTTCTCGGAGCTGGCAGTGGTTGCGGGGGTATTTGAAATGGTGGCAAGAGGTGTCTTTGGCATCTGCCTGGTGCCTTGGCTGGGCTTCCGGGCCGCCTGCTTTGCCAGCCCGGCAGCCTGGGTCATGGCGGACATCTTCCTGTTCCCGGCGTATTTCTACTGCATGAAAAAGCGCGGATTCCAACCGGAGCGCACCCGGATCCGCCGTCTCTCCAGCGTGAAGTTCTGATAAGATATCGAAAGAAAGCGGCAAGAATGCGACAATTGCTGCTTTCTTTTTTCTCTTTTCGGGGAAAGGCCGGTTGGAAATCCGAAAAAGGCAATTTTTTCCCCGAAAATCCAGTGGAAAACAGAGCGCAGATATGGTAGGATAAGAAAGTAAAATATTCGGTGCCAATTGCCGGGTGGATTTACGATAAGGAATTTCATTCAGCATTCTTTTACGGAGGAAAAAACATATGAGAGGTATCCCGTCCCTGATTACAGACATCCGCAAAAAAGTGTTCACTGAGGTTGCCCGCATGGCCTATGCCGGCGGCGACTATACCCAGGCCGAGGATCTGCCCTTCAAGGTCGTCCCCGGCGACCAGCCCCTGCACCGGGAATCCATTTTCCTGGAGCGGGCCATTGCCGGCGAGCGGGTGCGGCTTGCCATGGGCCTTTCCATCCGCCCCATCCAGACCCGAACCCTGATGACCGAGGGAATGGATCACGCTGCCATCGCGGAGCAGTACTATGAGCCGCCCCTGGTCAACATCATCCCCTATGCCTGCCACGCCTGCCCTACCAACCAGTACCGGGTTACAGAGAGCTGCCAGAACTGTCTGGCTGCCTCCTGCCAGAAGGTCTGCCCCAAGGGCGCCATTTCCTTCGTCAACGGCAAGAGCCACATTGATCCGGAGAAATGTATCAAGTGCGGCAAGTGCGCCACGGCCTGCCCCTATCACGCCATCATCCACCTGGAGCGGCCCTGTCAGGCAGCCTGCGGCATGGACGCCATCGTCTCCGACGAGCACGGCAAGGCGGTCATCAACCAGGACAAGTGCGTCGCCTGCGGCCAGTGCCTGGTGTCCTGCCCCTTCGGCGCCATTGTGGACAAGGGCCAGATCTTCCAGGTCATCCAGTCCATCCTGAAGGGCGATCAGGTCATCGCCATTGTGGCGCCCGCCTTCATCGGTCAGTTCAGCGGCCAGGCCTCTCCCGGCAAGTTGGTCACTGCCATGAAGAAGCTGGGCTTTGACCGGGTGGTGGAAGTGGCCATCGGCGCGGATATGTGCACCATTGAAGAAGCCAAGGACTTCCTGGAGAAGGTTCCTGCGGAGCAGGACTATATGGCCACCTCCTGCTGCCCTGCCTGGCACTCCATGATCTACCGCCTGTTCCCCAGCGAAAAGGACAAGATCTCCATGACCCTGACCCCCATGGTCTTCACCGCCCGGCTGATGAAGAAGGAATACCCCGGCTGCAAGGTTGTCTTCGTGGGCCCCTGCGCCGCCAAGAAGCTGGAAGCCATCCGGGAGACCATCCGTTCCGATGTGGACTTCGTGCTGACCTTTGAGGAGCTGCAGGGCATGTTCGAGGCCAAGGAGATCGACTTTGCCACCTTGCCGGAGAGCGAGGGGCTGAACGAGGGTACCGGCGCCGGCCGGGGCTTCGCCGTCTCCGGCGGTGTCGCCAAGGCGGTGACAGACCTGGCCCAAAAGGAGCATCCCGGTCTGGAGATCAAGACCGCCCGGGCAGAGGGACTGCGGGAGTGCCGCAAGCTGATGACTCTGGCCAAGGCGGGCAAATACAAGGGCTACCTGCTGGAGGGTATGGCCTGCCCCGGCGGCTGTGTGGCCGGTGCGGGCACCATCCTGCCCATCGACAAGGCGACCAAGTTCGTGGAGAAATACAGCAAGGAAGCCGTGACCGCTTCCCCGCTGGAAAGCCCCTATCGGCATACCGGTGAGCACCTGGATTAAGCCTTTTTAGAAACATGCATGCCGTGCCTGCGTTTGGATGCGCAGGCACGGCATATTGCTTTTGGTGATGCTGTAATTCACGTTGTTGGAATCGGGCTCGGATAAGCACGGAACCCGGCTTGATTCCCGGTTTGTAATCTGATATAATCAAGAAAATGTTTTGACTTGGAGGAAGTTACTTATGCGGATGAGAAAAATGCGCAATCTGGAACCCCGAATGGAGAAGTGCGCCGATTATCGGATTCTGGAGCCCGCCCAGCGGAAGGGAAACTGGCGGGGCCTGAAGCCGAACTGCACCGCCCTGTGGGTGGAGGTAGGCTGCGGCAAGGGAAAGTTTACCGCCGAAACCGCCCAGGCCAATCCCGACGTGCTGCTGATCGCCGTGGAGCGCTGTCGAGAAGCCATGGTGGTGGCCATGGAGAAAGCCAAAGCCATGGGCCTGACCAATGTCTATTACATCGATATGGACGTTGCCAATATCGAGGAAATCTTCGGCCCCGGCGAGATTGACCGGCTGTTCATCAATTTCCCCGACCCCTGGCCCCGGAAGAAGAACGCCAAGCGCCGCCTGACCCACCGTTCTTTTCTGGACAAGTACTGCCGGGTGGTCCGGGAGGGGGGAGAGTTCCACTTTAAGACCGACAATGCTCCGCTGTTTGAATACTCTCTGGAGGAGTTCGCTGCCTGTGGCCTGGAGGTGAAGAACCTGACCCGGGATCTCCACGCCAACGGCGTGGTGGGCATCATGACCGGGTACGAAGAAAAGTTCCACGAGCTGGGAACCCCCATCAACCGCTGCGAAGTAGTCTGCAAGCCTTTCATCCTGCCGCCGGAGGAAAAGAAACCCGCTCTGACGGAACCGCAGGAGACGGAAATGTAAAATGCAGAATGCACAATGCAAAATTGCGTTTCCACTGAGCCTGCTGCGCAAAAGAGTATTCATTCAGCACTCTGCATTCCGCATTTTCTTGCATGAGGAGGAACCATTATGACTTATTTTGCGGGGACGTGTGAGGTAGCCGTTATCGGCGCGGGCCATGCGGGGATCGAGGCGGCGCTGGCTGCCGCCAGGCTGGGGCTGCACACCATCCTTTTTACCATCAATCTGGACGCCGTGGGCAATATGCCCTGCAATCCCGCCATCGGCGGCACCGGCAAGGGTCACCTGGTCCGGGAGCTGGACGCCTTGGGCGGCGAGATGGGCGTGGCCGCCGATCACAGCTGCATCCAGTACCGGATGCTGAACCGGGGCAAAGGTCCCGCCGTCCACTCCCTCCGGGCCCAGGCGGATCGCCGGAAGTACCAGCAGTACATGAAGCACGCCCTGGAATTGCAGGAAAATCTGGAGCTGAAGCAGGCTCAGATCGTGGAAATTCTGACGGAAAACGGCGCAGTCTCCGGCTTGCGCACCCAATTGGGAGCGGAGTATGCGTGTAAAGCCGTGGTAATTGCCACGGGAACCTATCTGGACAGCACCGTCATCACCGGCGAGAGTGTGGTCTCCTCCGGCCCGGACGGGATGCACCCCAGCATCGGCCTGGCGGAAAATCTGCGCGGCCTGGGACTGTCCCTGCGACGGTTCAAAACCGGCACACCGCCCCGGGTCAACCGCCGCAGCATCGACTTCTCAAAAATGGAGCTGCAGCCCGGGGACGAAACCGTGGAGCCCTTTTCCTTCCGCACCGGGCACAGGGTGAACAACTCCGCCGTCTGCTATCTGACCTATACCAACGAAAAAACCCATGAGATTATCCGGGACAACCTGTACCGTTCCCCCATGTACGACGGAACCATCTCCGGTGTTGGCCCCCGGTACTGCCCCAGCATCGAGACCAAGATTGTCCGCTTTGCCGACAAGCCCAGGCACCAGCTGTTTATCGAGCCCTGCGGCCTGGACACGGAGGAAATGTACATCCAAGGCCTGTCCAGCAGCCTGCCGGAGGATGTCCAGATTGCCATGCTGCACACCATCCCTGGGCTGGAGCATGCGGAAATGATGCGTCCGGCCTATGCCATTGAATACGAATGCGTGGACCCCACTCAGCTGCTGCCCACTCTGGAGACCAAGATTATCTCCGGGCTTTACGGCGCGGGACAGTTCAACGGAACCTCCGGCTATGAGGAGGCCGCTGCCCAGGGACTGGTGGCAGGGGTGAACGCCGCCCTGAAGCTGCTGGGCCGGGAGCCCATGATCCTGACCCGGGACACCAGCTACATCGGCACTCTCATCGACGACCTGGTGACCAAGGGTACCCAGGAGCCCTACCGCATCATGACCAGCCGCTCGGAGTACCGCCTGCTCCACCGCCAGGACAACGCGGACCAGCGCCTGACGGCCATCGGCGCGCGGATCGGGCTGGTCCCGCCGGAGCGCCTGCGGGAAGTGGAGGAAAAATATGAAGCCGTCCGCCGGGAGGTCAGCCGCCTGGAGAGCAGCGGCGTCCCCGGCTCCGAGGCTCTGAACGCCATGCTGGCTGAAAAGGGCACTGCTCCGGTGACCAACTCTGCCCGGCTGGCTGACCTGCTCCGCCGGCCCCAGGTCAGCTACGACGACCTGACGCCCTTTGACGCCAACCGTCCCGCCCTTCCCCCGGCGGTCACGGAGGAAGTCGAGATCCAGATCAAGTATGCGGGTTACCTGGCCCGTCAGGAAAAGCAGGTGGAGGAATTCAAGAAAGAGGAATCCCGCCGCCTGCCGGAAGAGATCGACTACAATGCCATCGCTGGTCTTCGCCTGGAGGCTAGGCAGAAGCTATCCCAGATCCGCCCCATGTCCATCGGACAGGCGAGCCGTATCTCCGGCGTCAGTCCTGCGGATATCGCGGTGCTGCTGATTTATCTGGAGCAGCAGGGAACAACTGCATAAAAATTGAGCGGCCCGGAAAGGCCGCTCAACAGTTTTATTATAGCAGTGCGGAAACGAGGTGTCAACTCTTTTTGTCCAGTATACATGGAAATCTGTATTTTGCACAAGTACGTTTTCGTGATTTTAGATAATATTCCATATTGAAAAATCGAAATTATTGTGATATCTTATAAGCACAAAGAGGTGATACCAACTACAGGTAACTCTTTAAAGGCTCAAAACCAAATGCATCATCAACGGCAGAAAAAAGCAGAAAGCAAAAGACAAAACCTGAGCGAACGGGACATAGATCAGGACACGAAAGCAATAGAGAAACGTGTTTCCGCTGATTTTGATTCTTAAGAAATATGTATCATATGGATTAAGAGGAAAGATCTGAAAGGTCTCCAAAAAGGAAATCAGAAGATCCGATTTCAAAAGAATTTCCTCAAAACTTTTTTCCTTTGAAAAAAGATCATCAGGAAATATCCGAGAAAAAACAAAACAGTAAAAACAAAATTCCTGAAAGCATACGTTCCAGTCAAATGTCCAGATGAAGCAAATCCCTTTTCGTTGAGATTCCATTGAAATCAAACATTTAAAAAAATGGATTTTCTCGATTTTCATTCGAAAGATCAGGAAATGCGAAAACGTTGTCAGGTTACGTCAAGTTGGTAAGAAAGTTATCAAGAATTTGTGTAGAAGCGAAAAAGAAAGCTGACCGTTGGATGTAAAGCAACTGGAAGAAAGAGCCGAAACAGGCGATTTTATCGATCAAACGTCAATTCCGACTTATAAGAGCATCCCGCTGAAAGGGATAGAATAGGAAGATATATAAGTGTTGCGGAAGGAATATGGGATCGAAGAAATCGTCAATCCGTAGAAAGAGAGGTTAACCAATGATGTTAGATAATAAGAGTGAACAGAAATGACCCTTGACTACATCAAAATTGTATCGATGGCAAGATACAAGTAGTCAAGGGTCATTTCACTTTTTATCGGTAGATTTGACAGCAGGATTTGACGCTCCGGAAGGGGCGCTTTTTTGTTGCTTTTTGGGTCACTGCTTGTTCCGTATGGCAATGAGCACCGCACCGAAATAGTTCTTCTGCCGCAGAAAGCCGTCCAGGCTCTCCCCGTAAGCGTCCGGCCCGGTGGAATTGCGGTAGGTATTGTAGCCAACAACCCCCCGGTCCGTGTGATGCAGCGCCACAAAATGCGCGCCCAGTTTGCATTTGTTCCGCCAGCGGTAAAACAGGACGCACACATCCGCTCTTTTGGCCGCTTCGTCAAAGCGTTGGCGGTTCACTACCACCTCCACCGGGAACCCCCACTGCCGGAAGCACACTGCAGGGCCCCAGAAGGAAGTCCCTGCGTTACCGTGAATCAGCGGCAGCTGCCACTCATAGTAGCGGATCAGCTCGTCAATGTCTGTATGATAGCCCAGCAGGCGAAGGGCGTTGTAAGTAGCCACCCAGCCGCAGCCCACATTCGCGGATGCCCGCAGGCCGTAGCGGTGTTCCTCTTTCGGAATGTCCCGTTGATTGTAAATCAGATCGTTCATACGATATGTTCCCTTACGGCTGCTCCACCGGATGCTCCGCAATGTATTCGTCCAGAATTCGCGCCGCCGTCATAACCATCCGGGCACAGGGCCGTGTCTTGTAGTACTCCGCCGTTCGGGGTGTGGGATTGGGATCAGAGGGCGGGTTTTTCAGGATCTCCCGGCAGACAATGCTGCCCACTTCCTCCCGGAAAGCTCCGGCCAGCTCCTGGACCCGGGCATAGTGAGCCCGTTTGTTGACGTCCTTCTCCCCGGGATCGTCATAGCCATAGAGGAGCCCAGCCACCATCAGCATCCCGCTGACAGCCCCGCAGACCTCCCGCATCCGTCCCATACCGCCGCCAAAGGAAGAGGACAGCTTTGCCGCAAACTCCCGCTCCAGCCCCGTCACGTCGCAGAAGGCCACCACAACGGACTGGGCGCAGTTACAGCCCCCCAAAAATAATTCCGCTGCCAAGTCACTGTGATCCATACCGTTGTCCCCCTATACAGATTTCCTGCTTTTTCTGTTCCTTCGCATTATAGCACATTTCCCAATCCTTTACAACCGCACCGGCACCGGGTTTTGGATTCGCATTTCTTCCTCCGTAACCTCGCAGTCCACAGCCAGAACCTGAACACCTGCTGCCGCAGCTTCCCGAAGGGCTGCTCCGAAACCGGGATCCGTGGCATCGTTGGGATGCAGATATTCCACATCCGCCATCTGAATGACGAACAGCACATAGGCCCCAAAGCCCGATTTTGCCGCTTCTGTCAGGCCTCTTAAATGCTTGGTCCCCCGTTCTGTAGGGGCGTCCGGGAAAGCGCAGACTCCATCGGTCTCCAGGGTAACGCCCTTAACCTCCAGGAAACACTGTCTGCCGTCCTTCCAAAAGGAAAAATCAAACCTGGAATCCCCATGGACCGTTTCCGCCCGCAATTCCTCCACCTGTCCCAAACCGCCGGAGGACAGCCATTCCTTCGCCGCGATATTGGGGGCCTGGGAATCCATATTGATCAACCGTTCCCCTTTCCGGACGGTAATCAGGTCATACTTTGTCTTCCGTGCAGGATTGTCAGAGCGTTGGCACCAGACCTGCGCCCCAGCTGGCAGTAGCTCCCGGCATCGTCCGGTGTTCTTCACATGCACAACCTCCGTCTGACCCCCGATCTGCACATGGGCAATAAACCGGTTGGGTCGGGAGAGAAAGGTTCCGGGCACCATATTCGCGTATTTCATGCGGGTGTCTCCTTTTTGTATTTCGTAAAAACTAGGATACCAAAAATTTTTCAGAAATCAAGGATAAAATTTCTGGAATTTTGTGTTGACATTCCAGGGAAATGTGATATAATAATTCTCGCTCCGGTATGGAGGCATAGCTCAGCTGGTTAGAGCGCATGCTTCACACGCATGA
>CAMGIN010000044.1 GCA_946056135.1 uncultured bacterium
AGAAGGCCAAGCTGGAGGAGGTCTGCAAATACTGCCATTTCACCATTCAGCCCATGGTGCTGCAGGCCGACGGCACGCTGACGGAGGAAGAGGTCAAGGCGCCTGTGCCTCCCAAGAGGCGGCTGCGTTGACGCCCCGGGAAAAGGGCTTCCTGCTGCTGACCAGCCATCTGGGGGACCCGCAGCGCAGAGTCCTGACCACGGCCCAGCTGCGGACGCTGGCGGACCGGGTGCAGTATGCCCGGCAGCCCCGGGAGGACCGGGGACTGCGGGAGGAAGACCTGCTCCAGCTGGGATATAATCGGGAGATGGCCCGGCGGATTCTGGCACTGCTGGAGCAGGAGGAGGTACTGGAATACTATCGGAAACAGGCGGCCCGGTTTGACTGCGTTCCCATTACCCGGGTCAGTCCGGACTATCCGCCGCTGCTGCGCCGCCGTCTGGGCCTGGACAGCCCCGGCTGCCTGTGGGCCAAGGGGGACTTGGAGCTTCTGCGCAGGCCTGCTGTGGCGCTGGTGGGCAGCCGGGAGCTGCGGGAGCCAAACCGGGAATTTGCCGCCGCCGTGGGCCGGTTCGCCGCGGAGCAGGGGATGGTCCTGGTCTCCGGCAATGCCAGAGGTGCGGATCGAACGGCCCAGGACGCCTGCCTGGAGGCGGGAGGTCAGGTCATCAGCATTGTGGCGGAGGAGCTGAGCAAGCAGCCAAGGCTCCGCAATGTGCTGTTTTTAAGCGAAGAGGACTTCGACGAGCCCTTTTCCTCCCAGAGAGCGTTGAGCCGCAACCGCTGCATCCACGCCCTGGGCTGGATGGTGTTCGTGGCCCAGTCCGAGCTGGGCAAGGGCGGCACCTGGGACGGCACGGTGAAGAACCTCCGCTTCGGCTGGAGCCCGGTGGCCTGCTTCCGGGACGGCAGCGAGAGCGCCCGGCAGCTGGAGGAGCTGGGGGCGTACCTGGTGGAGGAAGGAGATCTGCGGAATTTCGATATCCTGCCGGAAAACCAGGAAATGCTGGAGTTCTGGTAATGCAAATCAAATGCCCATGACGCAATCGGTCATGGGCTGTTTTTACGCGTTTTCCTTTGCCCAGGCGGCGATGACGGCTTCGCTGTCCTTTGCCTGATGGCCTTTTACTGACAGGCCGGGGACCACCGTAGCGCCTTGGCAGGCGGCCTGGAGATCCTGCTCGCTGTGGGCCATGCCGCTGCCCTCATTGGTGCACAGGGGGACGATCTTCTTTCCCGTCAGATCATAGTGCTCCAGGAACGTGAAGACGCACATGGGCGCCGTGCCGCACCAGCAGGGGTAGCAGACGAAAATGGTGTCGTAGGGGCGGATATCGGCCACATAGCTCTTGATTTCCGGACGAAGATTGGCCTTTGCTTCCGCCCAGGCTTCCGCGCAGCATTCCCGGTAGTTAGCCGCGTAGGGCTTCACGGTGTCGATTTCGAAAATGTCAGCGTCCAGAGCTTTACAAATGTACTCCGCGGCGTATTCGGTGTTGCCCTTTTCCAGGACCTGGACACCGCCGGGCATGTGGTTTTCTCCTTTGCGGGAGTAGTAAACGACAAGTTTCTTTGCCATATGCCAGTTCTCCTTCTATGTTGATTCTGTGTTATGATTCAGTCATCCCCATGCTTTTCATAAAGAGGATCGTTTTCGTTCGCACCTACTGTAGGGGAGGGTCAATGACCCTCCCGCTGCGTAACGAAACAGAGCGTGAAATCCGATGCTCCCGTCGTTGGTTTTCACAGAATGGGGCTGATCCAACTGCTCGGAATGCGTAAGCCTTACGGGAGGGTCAATGACCCTCCCCTACAGTGGGTGCTGCGATAAACGATCCATTACACGAAAAAGTCAGGTGCAACGGATATCGGTTCGCTTTCTATATTATATCATAGGAGAAAAATGATATGTTAATATTTCGTTACGTTTCCCCCGGCAATGGAAGGCGATATGACGGAAAAAGGAAGGCATCCCTCGGGTGAGCTGCCTTCCTTTTTGCCGTTTTCGGTTACTTCAGAGAAATGTGGTTCTTCTCCAGGGCCTTGCGGATGGCGATGGCCAGGATGGGGGCGAAGATGACGGCCACAACCGCGTTGAAGGTGGTGGCGGGGAGCTTCGCAATGACCGTTGCCAGAGCGGCCTCCGGGGTCAGGCCCTTCAGCAGCAGGCCGCTGTAGAAGTAGCTCTTTGCCAGGTACAGCACCGCGTAGGTCACAGCGCCGGTGACGGTGGCCGCCGCAGCCTTGCCGTAGCCCCAGTTTCTTTTCCCACTCCAGGCCACCAGACCGGCGGCCAGGCCGTAAGCCCCCTTGGTCAGGAAAGTGATCCAGCACTCGGAGATGTACAGCGGATTGGTCATGTCATAGATGGCGGAGCCCAGGCCCGCTGCCGCGCCGCCCAGCCAGGGCCCCAGCAGGATGCCGGACAGGGCGCACATGATGTTGCCCAGGTGGAAGGACGTGGTGCCCGCAACCTCCAGGGGCAGGGTGATCCGCAGGGCGGAGCCTACCACCGTCAGGGCAGCCAGCAGCGCCGCGAGCACCAGCCGTCTGGTGGAAATGGTTTGTTTCTTTTCCATAGTAGATACCTCCCGTATCAGATTTGATGCCATTATATCGAAATCTGGTAATAAATACAGAACCAAAACTGTAATATAAAATAGGGCCAGATAGAAAGAATGGACAGAAAGGAATGAGGAATTTATCTAAATTAACTGAAAAATGGCAAGAGGGCTGTACAGAATTTGAAAAGGATGTTACAATACCTCCAAGAGAACCCAGGGCTGTCTTCCGAAAATTCGGCATTCCGCCCGAAAACAAGAATTTTGAAAGGGGTATTTTTCATGAGACTGATTCGTGCCAAGGATTACCAGGATGTCAGCCGCAAAGCCGCCAATATCATTGCCGCCCAGATTTATCTGAAGCCGGACTGCGTTCTGGGTCTGGCCACCGGCAGCAGCCCTGTGGGTACCTACAAGGAGCTGATCGCGAAGTTCGAAAGCGGCGACCTGGACTTCTCTCAGGTCAGAACCGTGAACCTGGACGAGTATGTGGGCCTTCCTAAGGATCACGACCAGAGCTACGCCTACTTCATGCGCGCCAACCTATTCGACCATGTGAACATCGACCAGGCCAACTGCAATATCCCCAACGGCATGAACCCCGATGCGGCAGCCGAGTGCGCCCGGTACGACGCGGTCATCGATGCCTTCGGCGGCGCGGACCTGCAGCTGCTGGGCCTGGGACCCAACGGCCACATCGGCTTCAACGAGCCTGCCGACGCCTTTGCCAAGGGCACCAACAAGGTGACGCTGACGGCCTCCACCATCGATGCCAACGCCCGCTTCTTCGCCACCCGGGAGGACGTTCCCACCCACGCCTACACCATGGGTATTGGCTCCATCATGAAGGCCAAGCGGGTTCTGCTGGTGGTCAACGGCGAGAACAAGGCCCAGGCGGTGAAGGACTGCTTCTTCGGACCCATCCGTCCCCAGGCTCCCGGCTCCATTTTGCAGCTGCACCCGGATTTCACTCTGGTGGCAGACGAGGCAGCGCTGTCTCTGGTGAAGGATCTTCTGTAAGAGAATAACACAATACCCGGAGGATGACAGGTCCTCCGGGTTTTCACTTTGTACTGCGGCTGGGTAATAAGGAGATAAATGATCGTTTATCTTCGAATGCAAAATGCTGAATGCAGAATGCAAAATGAAGGTATCCCCTCCGGGGATAAAATTGAAAGAAGCGAGAAAGGAACGTTTTCTCCAGGCAATCAAGAAATCTATTTGCATTTGCCTGCGTGTTTTATTCATCCCGAAGGGATACCATCATTTAGCATTTAGCATTCAGCATTTTGCATTCGCTTTGCGCTAAACGATCATTTAAATGAATTCACAATTGCAGAGTGTGCATTCTGTTGCATAATCTTCCAGTTTCCGGGCATCCTGCCAACAGAAAGGGGATGCCAATATGGAATTCATGCATTCGGAAACCAGGAAGAATCTGGTCCGTTCCTTTGCCGGGGAGTCCCAGGCCAGAACCCGGTATACCATTTACGCCCAGAAGGCCAGGGAGGACAACTGCGAGTGGATTGCCCGGGTCTTTGAGGAGACCGCCGCCAACGAGGCCGTCCACGCGGAGGAGTTTCTGGAAATGCTCCAGCGGCTGGGAGGCTGCGCCGAAAACATCGACGTGGAGGCGGGGTATCCGTTCCAGCTGGGCTCCACCGCCGAAAACCTGGGCTTCGCCGCGGAAGGGGAGCGGGATGAGCACGACAATGCCTATCCCGGCTTCGCGGAGATGGCCCGCCGGGAGGGCTTCAAGGACGCCGCCCTGCTGTGGATGCAGATCGCCCGGATCGAGGGCCTCCACCACAACCAGTTTCAGAGCCTGAAGGAGCAGCTCACTGGTGGGACTCTGACGGAAAAGCAGGAGCCTATCCGCTGGCGGTGCCTGAACTGCGGCTACGCCTACGAGGGCATCCGGGCCTGCGACCCCTGCCCGGTCTGCGGCAAAAGCGCCGGCTGGCAGGAGGGGGAGCTGGACCGGAAGAATATCATGGACAAATAAAAGGAAAAATGCAGAATGCAAAATGCAAAATGGAGGGAAATTTTGCGCTTTGTGTTCTGCTTTTTTACTTTTTCGGAAAAGTTGTTGTTTACAGATGACGCCGGGATGTGGTATGATAAAGCGTAAGATTATGGAGCGCAGAGGTTTTTGCAATGAATTACATCGTTTTGGATATGGAATGGAATCAGCCCTGGCCCGGGTCTCCCTCTTCCAAGAAGGTGCTGCCGGTGCAGATCCGGGGCGAGATCATCCAGATCGGCGCTGTACGGCTGACTTGGGAAAAAGAAGTGGCGGATGAGTTCCAGATCATGGTGAAGCCCAAATTCTACCGGCACTTAAACCGCCGGGTCAGCAAGCTCACCGGCATCAAGGAGACCCAGCTGCGGGAGGAGGGTGTGCCCTTCCCGGAGGCCGTGGAGCAGTTCCGGAGCTGGTGCGGGGAGGACATCGTGTTCCTGACCTGGGGCTTCGACGATATCGGCATCCTGCGGGAAAACCTGCAGCTTTACGGCCTGGACACCGGCTTTACCCAGCGGTGGTACAATGCCCAGATGATTTTCAATGCCCAGACTGACGGCTCCACCTCCCAGAAGGCCCTGAAGACCGCCATGGAGGTTTTCGGCATCGAGGCCACCCGGCCTGCCCATGACGCTTTGGGGGATGCCTATCACACCGCGTTGATTTGCGCCCGGCTGGATCTGGAGCGGGGGTCGGCAGAGTATGACGAGGCGCTGAAAAGCCATGAGAACGGCTTCCACGGCGCGGAGCTGCCCGGCTGCATTGCCAGAAAGGTATTCTATGACTACGCCGACAAGCACGCGGCGTTAAGCGCCATGGCCGGGGAGGAGAACCTTTGCCCGGTCTGCGGAGGACGGATGCTGGGCTCCAGGTGGTTTTCCCAGCCGGGACACCGGTACATGGACATGGCCACCTGCCCGGAGGACGGCAAGTTCCTGATCCGGGTACGGCTGTCGGAGCAGCCGGACGGTCTGATCCGGGTCAGCCGTCTGACCTACGAAGCCACCTCCGAAGCCGCCGAAGCCTACGCCCGCCGGGCGGAAAAGGCGGACCCGGAAACCCCCTCCCGTCCCCGCCGCCGCAGAAGAAGAAGGAGCGGCAGCGCGGCAAGGACTGCGGAGCCAAAAACAGAATGATTAGGAACTGTTCAGAAATTACTTTTAAATTCTGGCTCGTCTTTTTCGCTGGCAGCTTCGTTGTCAAAGCTTGAAATACACCAGGTATTCCTGCGCTTTTCCGCCTTGCTGCCAGCGAAAAATCCTTCGCCATCTATTCAAAACTAATTTCTGAACAGTTCCTTAGACGCTGCCCATGGAGCAAGGAAGCTCTGTGGGCAGCGTTTTGACATTTCCCGTTCCGGATCCTCCAAAACGGAAAAAGGGATTGATTCACATGCGGCTGGTTAATCATAAGATAAATGATCGTTTAGAACAGCACCCATCGTAGGGCGGGGTCATGACCCCGCCGAAGCAGTAAGTTGATGAAAACGCTTAATTAGATGTAAAATCTTAACATTACGCATCCAATTATCACTGGCAATCCGTTAGGCTGGTCGGCGGGGTCATGACCCCGCCCTACGGTTGGTGCAAACGTAAACGATCATTTACGCAGGAATGGTGCTGTGCGCCGGGGTGGAACAGCAAAGGAAAGACACTTTCTTTTTACCATTTTGCACTATGAATTGTGCATTTTAGACAATACCCGGATTCGCATTCAGAACAGAAGCCGTGCGGTCAGCGATGCCATGAAGAAGCCCACAAAGTCCGCAAACAGGGCTGCCGGGATGGTGTAGCGGGTCTTCTGGATTCCGGCGGCGCCGAAGTAGACGCTGACGGTGTAAAACGTGGTCTCTGTGGAGCCCAGCATGACGGCGGCGGTGCGGCCTATCAGGGAGTCCACGCCGTACTGGGCCATCAGCTCCGCCCCTACCGCCAGGGCCGCGCTGCCGCTGATGGGACGGATCAGAACCAGCATGGCGGTCTGAGGCGGGATGCCGAAGAAGGTCAGCACTGGGGCCAGAATGCCGCTGAGGATCTCCATGGCTCCGGAGGCCCGGAGCATATACACTGCGGTCAGAAGCAGGATCAGCGCCGGGAGAATGGAAACCAACAGCTGCAGCCCCTCTGCGCCTCCCTGCAGCAGAATACCGTAGGCGTTCTCCTGCTTCCGCAATGCCAGGGCGGCGGCCAGAAACAGGATCAGGGGAACCAGGTAGTCTGTCATCGTTTCCACACCTTCCCCAGCAGCCAGGCAGCCGTGACCCCCAGGCCCGCAGAGCACAGACTGGTGATCCACACCGCCGGAAGAATGTCAAAGGGCGTATCACAGCCCAGACCGCTGCGCACCGCCGCCACATTGGTGGGAATTAACTGAATGGAGGCGGTGTTCAGCACGATGAGCCTGCACAGCTCATCCGTTGCGGTGTCACCCCGCTTCAGCCGCTTCGCTGCCTGGATGCCCATGGGGGTGGCGGCATTGCCCAGGCCCAAAAAATTGGCACAGATATTGGCGCTCAGGTCCCGGGAAAGGGCTGCGTCCTCCTTGGTGGAGGGGAACAGCCGGTGCAGCAGCGGCTTCAAGGCCCCAGCGAGGGTGTCCGTAATCCCCCCTGCCTCCATGAGCTTTCCCACGCCGGACCACAGGCAGATGGCTCCCGCCATGGAAATTGCCAGCGTCACCCCGGCCTGGGCCCCCTGGAGCGCTGCCGCCGCCAATACCCCGCCATTGCCGGAGATGGCCGCGCAGAGAATACTGACCAGCACGAGGCCTGTCCAGATCCAGCTCATTACCATATCCATCCCTCCTTTGGTTTACACTATGGCGTGATTCCCTGGAAAATGTATGGTCATTTTCCACAAAATGATAATGACTCTTAAAAAGTGTTTGACTATCGAAGAAGAAACTATTATAATGATAAAACAAATAAGTCGTTTCTGATAGCAGATAGCGGCAGGAATTGCCAGGAAGGGGATGACTGCATGAAATCTACAGGGATCATACGAAAAGTAGACGACCTTGGCAGGATCGTCCTGCCGATCGAGCTGCGCCGCACGCTGGACATTGAGGAACGGGACGAGCTGGAGATCTATATTGAGAATGAACGGATTATCCTGCAGAAGTACGAGCCGTCCTGTATATTCTGCGGTTCCTCCCGGGATCTGGTTTTGTACCGCCGGAGGAACGTGTGTCAGGATTGTATCAAGCAATTGACGAAAAATCCCTGAATGACCGCGGTCATTCAGGGATTTTCAGTGCAATCTCGTATACGGTATTCTTGGGCAGGTTCAGCTCCTGTGCGGCCTGCTTCACCGCGTCCTTGCGGCTCAGGCCTGCCTCTATCAGCTGGGCGACCCTTGCGGCGGCATCCGCTTCGGGGACAACCTCCGTTGTTTCCTGGGGGGCGCCTGCTATGACCAGGACGAACTCTCCCTTGGGCGGCGTCTCGGTATAGCGCTGCACCGCTTCTCCCAGGGTGGTGAGGACCACCTCCTCGTGGAGCTTGGTCAGCTCCCGGCACAGGCTGATGCTGCGGTCAGCGCCGAAGGCATCCCGCAGGTCCTCCAGGGTATTAAGCAGCTTGTGGGGGGCTTCGTAGAAGATCATGGTGCGCTGCTCCTTTTTCAGGGAATCCAGATGCTCCCGGCGGCTTTTCTTGGCGGTGGAGAGGAAGCCCTCGAAGCAGAACCGGCCGGTGGCCTGCCCAGAGATGCTCAGGGCGGTGATGGCGGCACAGGGTCCGGGAATGGCGCAGACGGTGATCCCCGCTTCGGCGCACTGCTTCACCAGATCCTCGCCGGGATCGGAGATGGCGGGGCTGCCGGCGTCGGACACCAGGGCGCAGGTTTCCCCAGCCAGAATCCGGTCCACGATTTTTTCTCCCTTAAATGCCTTGTTATGCTCGTAGTAGCTGACAAGGCTTTTTTTGATCCCCAGGTGGTTTAATAGCTTCAGGGTCACCCGGGTATCCTCGGCGGCGATGAAGTCCGCGTTTTCCAGGGTTTCCCGGCAGCGGACGGAGATGTCTCCAAGATTGCCAATAGGCGTGGGGACGAGATAGAGTGTTCCGGGCATAGGTTTCCTCCTGATTATATAATGCTGAATGCTAAATGCTGAATGCTAAATGCTGAATGTGAAATGTTGAATGCAAAAAATTGGGCAGGATCCGTCAGAATCATATTCATTTCATCCCCGAAGGGGATACCATTATTCAGCATTCAGCATTTAGCATTCAGCATTATTTTAAGTGGTAGATTTCCTGCCAGACCGGCGTTGGCGTGCCGTCGGGGTGATGGAGGACGATTTCCTCCCATTGTAGGCCCGGTTTCGCGCCTTTGCGCAGTTGCAGCAGGATCAGGCTGACGGGGCCGTCCGGCCGGTGGCGGACCAGCCGAAGGCGTTTGGCTTCCAGATTTTCTTCCGCTGCCGCCGCGATCAGCTCCGCCAGACGCTCCGGGCGGTGGACAAGGAAGAAGTCACCGCCAAATTTCAAAGCCCAGGCTGCGGCCTGGAACAGCTGCGCCGGGGTGCAGGCGTCCTCCCGGCGGGCCAGGGGCGTTTGGCTGCTTGCCGGGCCGCCGGAAAAGTAGGGGGGATTGGAGACGCAAACCGTGTAGCTGCCGGGAGAAAACATCTCAGATACCGACTGTAGGTCGGCGCATATACTTTCCATGCGGGGCGCCAAACCGTTGCGGCGGATGTTCTCCAGAGCCGCCAGGTGGGCAGTCTCCTCCAGCTCCATGCCGGTGACAGTGCAGCTGTCCTCTTTGGCACACAGCAGCAGCCCCAGGGTGCCGCAGCCGGAGCCAAGATCCAGAACCCGGGCATTTCTGGGAAGCCGGACAAAATGGGCCAATACCATGGAATCGGTGCTTAAGGGGAAGGCTCCCTCCGGGATCTCCAGAGTGAAACCCTTGGGCAAATATTCCATAATTACTCCGTAGGGGAAAGGAAATCAAAGGCAATCACGAAAAGCATTTTTTCAATCTGTCCGCCTAGGCGGACTCCTTACTTATTCACTATTCTCTATTCTCTATTCTCTATTCCCGATTCCCTAATAAAACTTGCCTGCGCAAGAACTGCGCAGGCAAGTCTTGGGTTTGTAAATAAATTACACTTCCTCGATGGCTTCGGCGGGGCACTGCTCGGCGCAGGAGCCGCAGGAAACGCAGATATCGGGGTTGATTTCGTACTTGCCGTCGCCCTCGGAAATAGCCTCGACGGGGCACTGCTCGGCACAGGAGCCGCAAGCGACACAAGCGTCAGTAATGTTGTAAGCCATGGTTTTACCTCCAAAATCTTGTATGTGGTGTACGTTATGTACGTAACGTATCTTCATTGTAACATGTATTTCCGAAAATGCAATTCCTTTTTTCAAAAAATGAGGAATAATTTTTTCCTCTCTTGGCGATGATTTTCCGTAAGTTACCATAGGGTTTTATTCTCCCAAATCCAATGACAAATGATCGTTTATCGCACCAAAGCCTCTCCCTATGGGAGAGGTGGCCCGGCGAATGCCGGGTCGGAGAGGGCCTTCGTATCCCCTCTCAGTCACGCCTTCGGCGTGCCAGCTCTCCCAAAGGGAGAGCCTTGGGTTGCGCAGATAAACGATCATTTACACGGAAATTTCAGATGAGAAAAGGAAGCGCTTTTCTGCGCTGACGATGGAGGGAATCCATGCGATATCATACACTCACCGCCGAGCTGATTCAGCAGGCGGGGCAGAAGGCCAGGGACTTGGGCCACAGCTATGTGGGCTCCGTCCATCTGCTGCTGGTGATGGCCCGGGAGCCGGGGCTGACGGGGCAGCTGCTGCGGCTGCTGGGGGTGGATCCGGACCTGACGGAGGCCATGGCCCAGCTCCTCTACGGCACCGGGAGCCCGGATCTGCCGCTGCCCCAGGGCCTGACCCGGGAGGCAAAGGAGATCCTGCGCACTGCCGCCCGGGAGGCAAAGCAGCTCTCCTGCCGCCAGATCCAGCCGGAGCATATTCTGCTTGCCATGGCCCGGCAGGAAACCAGCGCGGCAGGAGAGCTGCTGAAATTGAACGGCGTCAGCGCCGATACGCTGTTTACCCATACGGTGGACTATATGCGCTGGGAGCGGGAGGCTCCCGGGAAGGGAAAAAAGGAGGCGGTCTCTACGAAGCTTTTGGAACAGTTCAGTGAGGATCTTATCGCCAAGGCATCCGCCATGGAGCCGGTGATCGGACGGGAGAAGGAGATCGACATGGTCATTGGCATCCTGTGCCGGAAGAGCAAGAACAATCCTGCCCTGGTGGGAGAGCCGGGGGTGGGCAAAACCGCCATCGCCGAAGGACTTGCCCAGCGGATGGCTATGGGCAACGTGCCGCCGGAGCTGAAGGAAAAGCGGCTGGTGAGCCTGAACATGGCAAGTCTGGTGGCGGGAACCAAGTACCGGGGCGAATTCGAGGAACGGCTGCGGGATGTTCTGGCGGAGATCCGGCGCAGCGGGGACGTGATTCTCTTCGTGGACGAGATGCACACCATTGTGGGAGCGGGGGCTGCGGAAGGGGCCATTGACGCGGCCAACATTTTCAAGCCCGCTCTGGGCCGGGGAGAGCTGCAGATGCTGGGGGCCACCACCCGGGAGGAATACCGCAAGTATATTGAGAAGGACGCGGCCCTGGCGCGGCGGTTCCGTCCGGTGGTGGTGGAGGAGCCCAGCGAGGATGCCACCCTTGCCATTCTCCGGGCGCTGAAACCGGGACTGGAACGGCACCATCACCTGCGCATCACCGAGGATGCCCTGAAGGAGGCGGTGCGGCTGTCGGTGCGGTATCTGTCGGACCTGTACCTGCCCGACAAGGCAATTGACCTGCTGGACGAGGGGGCGGCAAGGGCCCGGATGGAGGAGATGCAGAATTCCCGGGGCGGCGCAGCCCGGAAGGAGCTGGAGCAGGAGCTTCAGGGCGCGGTGCGGGAACGGCAATTCGAAAGGGCGGCGGAGCTGCGGGACAAAATGCAGACCCTGTCCAAGCCTGCCGAGGGCCGCCGGAGCCGCAGTGTTACGGGTTCGGACATCGCCTGGGTGGTCTCCGCCCGGACGGGAATTCCCGTGGGACGGCTGACGGCAGGGGAGCGGGAACGGCTGCTGAATCTGGAGGGGCTGCTGTCGGCCCAGGTGGTGGGCCAGGAGAAGGCGGTTTCCGCTGTGGCGGAGGCGGTGCGCCGGGGGTATTCCGGCATCCGTGACGGCAATCGGCCCATTGCCTGCCTGCTGTTCACCGGCCCCACAGGAGTGGGGAAGACGGAGCTTTGCCGGGCGCTGGCCCAGGAGGTCTACGGCAGCCGGGAGGCCATGATCCGGCTGGACATGACCGAATATATGGAGAAGCAGTCCGTGTCCCGGCTGATCGGCGCGCCTCCGGGATATGTGGGCTACGAGGAGGGCGGCAAACTGACGGAGGCCGTCCGGCGGCGGCCCTACTGTCTGGTGCTGATGGATGAGCTGGAAAAGGCCCACCCGGATGTGCTGGGGATTCTGCTGCAGATCATGGAGGAAGGGGTTCTGACGGACTCCACAGGCAGGCGGGTCAGCTTCAAGAACGCCATTGTGGTCATGACCTCCAACGTCGGCGGCCAGCTCCGGGGAGAGGGGTTGGGCTTCTGCGCCGCTGGCAAGGAAGCAGAGATGGGCCAGGCGCTGCGGCAGGCCTTTTCCCCGGAGTTCCTGGGCCGGGTGGATCAGACGGTACGTTTTGAGAACCTGAACAAATCCGCCATGGAGGCCATTGCCTGGAAGTATCTGCGCCAGCTCCAGGAGCGTACCCAGGCCCTGGGAACCCAGCTGCAATACCCCCAGGAGGCGGCTGCATTTCTGCTGGGCAAGTGCTGCGGCAGGGACGGCGCCCGGCAGCTGCGGCGGCTGGTACAGACCGAGGTGGAGGGGCCCCTGGCAAGCTTCCTGCTGCGCTGCTCCCGGAAGCCCAGCCGGGTGAAGCTGCGGCTGGAGGGCGGGGAGGTTTCCTTTTGTTCCTGACAGCGTTACCAGGCTGGTGAATTGGGCGGCAAGGTGTTCGGCGTTTTGAGAGTGGAGTGTGGAGAGTTGAGAGTGGAGAGTATGGAATTCTCGTGTAAATGATCGTTTACGTTTGCACCAACCGTAGGGCGGGGTCATGACCCCGCCGACCAGGCCAACGGACTGCCTGTGCAAATCGGATGCGAAATGTTCGGTTTATGCATCTAATCTGGCATGTTTGTCAACTTAGTGCTTCGGCGGGGTCATGACCCCGCCCTACGGTTGGTGCGACGCTAAACGATCATTTACAATACCAACTCCACTCTCAATTCTCAGCTCTCCACTCCAACTCCGCGCGCTCATTTTTTTAATGCTTTGAATTGAACGAATGTTCGAATATTGGCGTTTTTTCGGGGGAAAAACAAAAATCCATGAGAAAAAGATTGATTTTTCTTGTAGATGGTAGTATACTGTCCCTAAATGGAGCAAAAGGGTAGTTAAGTGGAGGAAAATGGAAAGGAGGTGCGCCCATGATCGGAAAATATCCCGCGAAGTTGGACGAGAAGAGCCGTCTGTTCGTTCCGTCCAAGCTCAGAAGCGATCTGGGGGACACCTTCGTCGTCACCCTGGGGGTCAACTGCGGCCACCGGTGCCTTACCATATATACTGCCGAAGAATGGCAGAAGCTCTCCGATAACTATAATGCCCTCAGCATCTCACAGCGTTCCGGGGCTACCAGCCTGCTTTTTATGAACGCTGTGGAATGTACCCCCGATAAGCAGTTCCGCTTCAGCCTGTCGCCGTTCCTGATAAATTACGCGGGCATTGACCGGGAGGTCATGATCGTGGGCCGGGCAGGGCAGGCGGAGATCTGGGATGCCAGGGAGTTCGAAGCCTTCGAGGCGGAGAACCTGACCCCTGAAAAACTGCTGGCTTCTCTGGAGGCAATTGGGCTATGACAGAATTTTACCATGTTTCCGTCCTGCTGGAGGAGTGCATCGACGCTCTGAATATCCGGCCCGACGGCATCTATGTGGACGGTACCCTGGGCGGGGCCGGACATTCCAGCCGGATCGCGGCCAGACTGACCACCGGACATCTGGTGGGCATTGACCGGGATACCGTTGCCCTCGCTGCCGCAAAGCAGCGGCTGGAACCGTTCCAGGATCGTGTATCGCTGGTACACGCCAATTATTGTGAGATGGATCATGCCCTGGATAGGCTGGGCATTGACAAAGTGGACGGCATTTTGCTGGACCTGGGCGTCTCCTCGCCCCAGCTGGATGACGGGGAACGGGGATTTTCCTACATGGTGGACGCACCATTGGATATGCGCATGGACCGCACAGACGCCCAGGATGCCCACGCAATCGTCAATCAGTGGCCTTACGAGGAGCTGAAACGAATCCTGTATGATTACGGCGAGGAGCGGTACGCCCCCCAGATCGCCGCAGCTATCTGCCGCCGCAGAGAAGCGGCGCCCATCGAAACCACCCTGGAGCTGGTGGATATCATCCGCAGCGCCATGCCCGCTTCCGCCCTGCGGGAGAAGCAGCATCCGGCCAAGCGCACCTTCCAGGCCATCCGCATCGCGGTCAACGATGAGCTGAACGGCCTGAGCAAGGTCATGGAGGTGGCGATTCCTCGGCTGAAGCCCGGAGGACGGCTGGCGGTGATTACCTTCCATTCCCTGGAGGACCGGATCGTCAAGACCGCCATGGCAGCCGCTGCCAAGGGCTGCACCTGCCCACCGGAATTCCCGGTGTGCGTCTGCGGCAAGAAGCCCCAGGTCAAGCTCATCACCCGCAAGCCCATCGTGTCCGGGGAGGAGGAGCTGGAACGCAACCCCAGAGCCAGAAGCGCCAAGCTTCGCGTCTGCGAAAAACTTTAAATCCTTGAAAATGGGTAACGACTCAGCCACGCCGCAATGACTTCCGGTAAATGATCGTTTACAGCCGCACCAACTGTAGGGCGGGGTCATGACCCCGCCGACCAGCTTAACTGCTTGCCCA
>CAMGIN010000045.1 GCA_946056135.1 uncultured bacterium
TCAATGACCCTCCCCTACAGTGGGTGCTGCTGTAAACGATCATTTATATGAGGAATATGGGGTACGACTGAACAGTAACTAGAAATCATATGCTTGCATTTTCCCAAAATGGAGAACCGCCCACGGAAACCGTCTGGCTCCCGTGGGCAGCGGATAGGTCGAAATCAATAGTTCTCTTCGTGGATTTCAAAATAGCTCTTGGGATGGGCGCAGACGGGGCACAGCTCCGGTGCCTGGGTGCCAACCATGATATGACCGCAGTTACGGCACTCCCAGACCTTCACGGTGCTCTTCTCGAAGACGGTGGCAGTCTCCACGTTCTTCAGCAGCGCGCGGTAGCGCTCCTCGTGGTGCTTCTCGATGGCGCCGACCATGCGGAATTTGGCAGCCAGCTCGGGGAAGCCTTCCTCCTCGGCGGTCTTGGCAAAGCCCTCATACATATCGGTCCACTCGTAGTTCTCACCCTCGGCAGCGGCCAGGAGATTCGCGGCGGTGTTGCCGATGCCGCCCAGCTCCTTGAACCACATCTTGGCGTGCTCCTTCTCGTTCTCAGCGGTCTTCAGGAACAGAGCGGAAATCTGCTCATAGCCCTCCTTCTTGGCCACGGAGGCGAAATAGGTGTACTTGTTTCTGGCGCCGGACTCGCCGTCAAAGGCGGCATGCAGGTTCTTCTCGGTCTGAGTACCAGCGTACTTGTTGCCGGAGATCCGTTCCAGCTTGTCACCGGTGGCGCGGCAGCGGGGGCAGACAGGGGTTTCGCCATCCTTGACCTCAAAAATTTCACCGCACAGCTTGCACTTATACTTGCTCATTTTGGTTTCCTCCTTATAAATATTGGAATTGGATACTTTAGAATTTTCACTGGGATTGGGCTGACCCACATGCCGGATGCCGGTATACTCGGCAATGTCCCGGTCCGTTGTCACCAGGTTATCCAGAGACAAGCCGTGGATCGATGTATTACCTGTCACTCTGGCGAAGGTTTTCAGCTCCTCCAGAGAAACATTCAGGAAGTTGGCAACCCGCTGGGCCGCGGCGTCCACCTTCAGGCGCTGGCGCAGCTCAGGGTTCTGGGTGGCCACGCCCACAGGGCAGTTGCCGGTGCCGCAGATCCGGTACTGCTGACAAGCAGCGGCAATCAGGCCGGCGCTGGCAATGGCGATGGCATCCGCACCCATAGCCAGGGCCTTGGCGAAATCAGCGGACACCCGCAAACCGCCGGTGATTACCAGGGAGATGTCGGAGCCCACAGAATCCAGATACTTTCTGGCCCGGCTCAGAGCATAGATGGTGGGAACGGTGGTGGCCTCCCGGAGCATCAGGGGGCTGGAGCCGGTGGCGCCTCCCCGGCCGTCGATGGTGATGAAGTCGGGACGGGCATAGACACAGTATTCCAGATCCCGCTCAATATTCCCTGCCGCGATCTTGATGCCGATGGGACGGCCCTCAGACCGGCGGCGCAGCATATCCACCATATCCCGCAGGTCCTCCTTGGAGTTCAGCTCCGGGAACTTGCTGGGGCTCTGAATGTCCTGGCCCTGCTGCTTCCCACGGATGGCGGCGATCTCGGCAGTGACCTTCTCGCCGGGCAGGTGCCCGCCCATGCCGGGCTTGGTACCCTGGCCGATCTTGATCTCAATGGCGTCGGAGGAGCGCAGGTTCTCGTCGGTGACACTGTACTTGTTGGGGATATACTCAAAGATGTACTTGTAGGCCGCTTCCTTTTCTTCCGGCAGGATGCCGCCTTCGCCGCTGCACATGGCGGTCTTCGCCATGGCGGAACCCTTGGAAAGGGCCACCTTCACCTCTTTGGACAGAGCGCCGAAGGACATATGGGAAATATAGACGGGATTCACCAGCACCATGGGCTTTTTCGCGTGCTTGCCGATGACAGTGGTGGTATCCACCGGGTCGCCGTCATTCAGCGGGGGCGGATTGAGCTGGGAGCCCAGCAGCAGCACATCATCCCAATTGGGCATGGGCATTTTGGTCCCCATGGAGCCGCCGATGGACTTTCCCGTCACGGCCATCTGGTGAATTTCCGCCATATACCGACTGGTGGGGTCCTGCCTGGCCGTGGCGCTGTCATAGTCCAGCGAACCGGACCAGGCCTTGGGCGCAGTTTTGGCCGGAGCTGCGGGAACCGGCTCCATATTGGAAACCGGCATACGGCACACCGGGCAGCTGGTCAGCTCGGAAAAGGGCTTGCCCTCCTTTTCCTCGTCGTAGATCGCACCGCAGATCTTGCATTTGTAAATTGCCATGAAAACACCTCCGTTACATTTTTTCTTCTTCCCGTTTGACGCATTCCGGGCACAAGCCTTCAAAGATCATCCGGTGCCTGTCGATCCGGAATCCGGTCTCCGCTGCGATTTGAGCATCATATTCCATATGGTACTCCAGAGGCGCGTCGAAAACCTTTCCGCAGCCGGTGCAGACCAAGTGGTAGTGGCGGTCCAAACGGGAATCGAAACGGTCCGCCGCAAACACTTTCACATTGGTAATCTGCCCGTCCTCGGACAAAACACCCAGATTCCGGTACACCGTGCCCCGGCTGATCTTCGCATCCTTGGCACGGACATCCAGATAGATCTGGTCGGCGGTTGGATGATCGCATCTTATCTGCACAGCGTCCAGAATCTGTTGACGCTGCCTGGATTTGCGCTGCTGCTTCATCATAACCTACCTCACAATATTAGGACTTGATACTATTATATTCCAATTTTTTTCCATGTCAAGTACGAATCCACAAATATATCCCATAAGAACCATTATTTTTAGAACATGTTAACAAATTCGTAGGGAATTGTTTTTATTTTGGATATAAGCGCTTCATAATTGTCTTTTATCCTAATCCCATGAAAGGCAGCGGAAGCCGTGAGCCGCTTCCTTTCCTGCAGATCCTCTTTTCTACCTCTCTTCTTTCCAATCTCTTTCATGAAACATCCGCTGCCAAAGCAGGCAGCGGATGTTTCTATTTTGCAGATAGATTACAGAATATCAATGTACTCCCCGTTCAGGGCCTTGTTCATACTGCGGACGGCGCAGAATTTTCCGCACATGGAGCAGCTGTCCTCCGCTGCTGTTCACATCACAGGGCGCTCCCCCTCTGACGGGCTCTACTACGAGCAGTGTTTTCCGTCCTCCTTTCAAAGGAAATTCCAAAATGCCAGTCAGGCATATATGGTCATATTACAGTATTTCGGCCAGAGACCGCAGATAGCGGCACTCCCCTTCAATATCCTCCGCCGCAAAAATGCCGGACACAACCGCCACCCCACGGATACCGGTATGCTAAAGCTCCAAAATGTTCTGCCGGTTGATGCCGCCGATGGCTACCACCGGGATGGTCGCCGCCTGACAGATCTGACGCAGGGTTTCCTGAGACATGGGCCGGGTATTCAACTTCGTGGTGGAGCCGAAAACCGCGCCGCTGCCCAGGTAATCCGCCCCCGCCTGTTGGGCCAGGACCGCCCGCTCTACCGTCTTAGCGGTGACGCCGATGATCTTGTCAGGTCCCAGCAGCGCCCGGACCTGCCTGGGGTCCATATCGTCCTGGCCTACATGGACCCCGTCCGCGCCGATTTCCTGCGCCAAGGCCACATTGTCATTGATAATCAGCGGTACGCTGTAACGTCCGCAGAGCGCCCGCAACCCGATGGCTTCTTCCAAAAAAAGATCGGGATCCGCGTCCTTTTCCCGGAGTTGCACACAGGTGGCTCCGCCCTTCAATGCGGACTCCACCTGCTGGTACAGGTTCTTCTTCCCCGTCCAGCTTCTGTCTGTCACCGCGTACAGCCACAGCATGGACTCAGATAATTTCATACTTCGCTCCTTTTTCCAGATCCCCGCTCCGCAAATGGAACAGGGCGTCGATGATGTAATTCCGGTAACTGGCGTTTCCGTCCAGGGGTCCCAGCCGGGCATAGGCAAGCAGCAAATCCCGCTTCAGGCAAATCTTTTTCTCTATCACCGCCAGTCCGGAAAAATCCGGCGGTCCTCGTCTTGAAATCCATGCACAATTATGGTATGCTGAGGAAAAAGAAAAAGGAAAGGTGGGTTCCACGTGCATTTACAGGAATCCGGCGAAATGTATCTGGAAACGATCTACATTCTGTCCCAGGAGGGCAGCGCTGTCCGTGCCATCGATGTGGGAGAATATATGGGTTTCTCCAAACCCAGCGTCAGCCGGGCCATGGGGCTGCTGAAGCAGGGCGGGTATGTCACCACAGACCGTGACGGCTTCCTTTCCCTGACCGAAAGCGGTCTGGAGGTGGCCTCCAAAATTTACGAGCGGCACACCGTGCTGCGGGATCTTCTGATCCGCCTGGGTGTGGACGCGGAAACCGCCGCCGCAGACGCCTGCCGCATCGAGCATGTCATCAGCGACCAATCCTTTCAAGCCATTCGCGCCCATGTGGAGAAATAAACAAAAACGGTCAGTTCCTGTCAACTGGCCGTTTTTCCATTTTTAACTGAACAAAATGGCAGATGCAACTTCAAAAAAGGTTTCGAACCGGTTACGGAATCGCCCAATATTGACCATCCCGGATGGCATAGCCGCACCCATTCTTCGGCTGCCACTGGTAGCGGTTTTTGTTCTCCCCGGGGAAAAGGTGCGCCATGATCGCCGCGATGACGCCGCCATGGGTCACAATCACCGTGTCCCGGCCGGATGCGGGAATCCGGGCATAGGCTTCCAGGACCCGCTTGCGCATTTGCATGCCGCTTTCCCCTCCCGGCGGAACGTTGGCCTCGTTATTCCCGGAGATCCAGGTCTGGTAGGCAGGATCGTCCTTCAGTTCTTCGTAGCTGTGCATTTCAAAGGCCCCAAAGCTCACCTCCCGCAGTCCCGGCTCCAGAGTATGGGCCACCGGACCGAACAGGAGCGCCAAGGTCTGCTCCGCACGGAGCATGCCGCTGGTAAGGAAACGGGCATTGGGAATGGCATAGGTCAGCCCTTTCAGTTCCTCCCTGCCCCCTTCCGACAGGGGCAGGTCGGTGCTGCCGCAGTAAAGGTGCTTTTCGTTGGCCTCCGTTTTCCCGTGGCGAATCAGATAGACCGTCATTTCAGCCGCTGCTCCAATCCGCAGAAGATCCGGCTGACCTGACTGGCCTCCCCTGCCAGATACTGGCAAAGCCGTCCGGTGGCCTGCCGCCACTCCCGCTGGTCCGGATCCATGGGAACCACGCCGCAGAAAATATCCTGGCAAATCAGGATGCTGTCCCGCCACTGTTCCCGGTGGGTCTGGAAAAACGTCTTCGGTTCCACGCCCTTCTGGACGCAGCCGTAAGTAAATTCCTCGATCCGGTCAACACACCGTTTGGAAAAGTCGATGGTATCTCCGGTGCAGGAAAACACATCCTCTTCGGAAAGGGCAAAGGCTGCTTTCGCAAAGTCCAGCTTGCCCTGATAGGCGCCTCCAATAATGAGAATCATAGCTTGCCTCCTACAATAGTGCATAAACCGCCGCGCCGCACAACTCTCCGATGGTCAGCGCGTAGCCGGCAATGTCTCCGTTCATGCCCTGCAGGGACCGGTAGCCCCGTCGCAAGGCAATGCCATACCCAGCCAGGCATCCCAACAGCACAAAGCCGTACCTTCCGCAGATCAGGAACCCCGCTACGATGAATAGGCACAGCATCCCCAGCACAATCACAACGTGGGACTTGGGCTTCTTCTGTTGGGCATATTGACTGGTGGACATGGGCTTCAAAACCGTCACAGCCAAGGCAGAGCCGCAGCGGCTGACCGCAGGCAGGAAAATGAGAACTCGAATGTCTCCGTCTGCGCTGGCAAACAGGGAAAACTGGGCCAGCACCAGCAGGCACACACCGATGACCGCGAAGGAGCCCACATGGGAATCCTTCAGGATCTCCCGTCGGCGCTCCAGGTCCCGGCAGGATTTGACGGCGTCTGTCACATCCATAAAGCCGTCCAGATGAAGAAAACCGGTGACGAAATAGGGATAGGCACTGAGAAGCAAGCCCCGCACCAAGGTAGGCAGCACCAGCCATTGGATCAGATACCCCAGCAGCGCCCAGAGGATGCCCATTTCCAGCCCAACAATGGGCAGAAACAGGAGCATTTTGTCCCTGGCCTCCGCATCCCAGAGCTTCCAGGGACAGGGTATGGCGCAGAACATGCTCTGGCACATGGCAAAAGCGTGAAGATAGCGTTTCATAGTTCCCCCTTGTGAAGGATGACCTGTCCGGCGGACACTTCCACAACCGTATCGCATACTCCGGCCAGAGCCCGGTCAATATCCGCCAGACACCTGCGGTAGACCTCCGTGCTTTTGTCGTAGCGGATGGCATCGGAATACAGGTAGTCACTGACGATCACCGCGTTTCGAACGGTGCGGACAAAGGCAGTCAGCTCCCCAACACACCGGGCGGCAGCCTGTATGTCCATTTCGTAGTTTTTTTCCGCCGGGAACAGCTCGTTCATCAGCAGCGCGGTGACGCTGTCCAGCAGAAAGGTGCCGTCCGGGTCAGCGGTTTCCAGGCAGGACAGAATATGTCTTCCGCATTCGATGGTCTCAAAGCCCAGTCCCTCCCGGTCTGCCACATGGCGGCGGATGCGTTCCCGGTCTTCGTCGTCCACGGGGATCATGGTGGCGATGTAGTAGTGCTTCCCGCCCTGGGCCAGGGATACCGCCAGGTTCTGGGCCAGAGTGGACTTTCCGTTTTTCGCCCCGCCGGAGAGAAAATAGGTCATCTGGCTCCCTCCACGGAGAACTTGTCTCCCTGCCGGATCTCGTCCAGATAGCCGTCGTCAATGCCCGCCTGATCGAAGGTGGCCATATCGTTGAGAATCGCGCAAGCGGCGTCCAGAACTGCAAAGGCCAGCGGGCAGCCGCTGCCTTCTCCCAACCGCATACCCAGCAGCAGCATGGGCTGCAAATCCATGGCCTCCATAGCCAGCCTGTAGCCAATCTCATAGGAGGCATGGCTGGGGACCAAATAGCCCTGGGCATTGGGACAGAGCCGAACGGCGCACAGAGCGGCAACTGCGGAAATAAAGCCGTCAATGACCACCGGATGGTGGGCCGCAGCGGCTCCCAGGAATGCGCCGCACATGGCGGCAAGATCAAAGCCGCCTACCTTGGTCAGAACATCCACCGGGTCTGCTTGATCGGGAGCGTTGACGGCGATGGCCCGGCGGATGACCTCTTTCTTTTTCTGAAATCCCGCGTCTGTCAGGCCGCCGCCTCTTCCGGTAACAGCTTCCACATCCGCCCCCAGCAGGACGGACAGCACCGCAGAGGAAGTCGTGGTATTGCCGATGCCCATTTCCCCGATACCGATGACATCCGCCTGAGTATTCTGGGCCAGCTCCGCCCCAGTGAGGATGGCAGTCAACGCCTGCTCCCGGGTCATGGCAGGGCCTTTCACGATGTTCTGCGTCCCGTAGGCGATCTTCCGGTTCAGAACCGCCCGCTCCGGCACCTCCGCGTTGACGCCAACATCACAGACCGTGATGCCGCAGCCGAAGTGCTTTGCCAAGACGCTGGCGCCGGTTTTGGCTCGGGTCAGGTTCACGGTCTGCATCAGCGTCACCGACTGAGGCGAGCTGGCAACGCCCTCCTCCACCACCCCATTGTCGGCGGCAAAGACCAGCAGGTGCTTTTTTTCGATTTTGTTATGGACCCGGCCCGTAATACCCGCCAGCTGGATGGACAGCTCCTCCAGGCGGCCCAGACTTCCAGGCGGCTTGGCAAGCTGTGCCTGCCGCTTCCGGGCGGCGTCCATGGCAGATTCGTCCAGGGCGGTGACGGACTGAATAAGCGCTTTCAATTTCTGTTCCATAAGGATTCCTCCAATAGAAGACGGACGGAGGCTGCGGATTCTGTCAGCTCCAGGGTATAGGTTGCTTCCGGGCAAAGGGTTTCCGCCCGGATAAGAAAATCTCTGATCGGAATATTGCCCTGGTTCAGGGGGCTGTGGGTGTCCCAGGAGCCATCGTTGTTGTGGATGTGGAAATGGCCGATCCAGGGGGCCAGCACTTCCAGCCACTCCAGCACCGGGACTTTGGAATACACATTAGCGTGCCCCACATCCAGACACAGCCGCAGCCGTGGATCGTCCACGGTTTTCACAATATCCAGCAGCATCTGGGGCTGTTCCTCCAGGACATTTTCCAGCAGAATGGTTGTGTCCTCCGGCAGCTCCTTCAGAAAAGCCCTCCAAAAGGGAACGGACTGCTCCGTGTACCAAACGGGATAATACATAAACGGCTGGTAGCCCCCGTGTATTACCACCCGCGTCGCTCCATACTCCCGGGCCAACGCAATGGCCTGCCGGTAACGGTCATGGGCGAGGCCCCTGGCCTTGGGATCGATGGCACAGGGAAACAGTTCATTGAAGGGGGCGTGGAACATCCGTCTGTCAATGCCCTTCAGCTTCTCCCGCACCCCGGCATCCGTTTGTGGGAAGTCCTCGTCCATATTGCCAGCCGTGCAGTATTCGGCAATTTCCAGTCCCAGGCCGTACTGTCGCGCGTATTCCTGGGCATTGGCATCGATGGTGGATAGGTACAGTTTTCTTTTTTCCATCCTCATGCCTCCAACCGGGTGTTCATCATCCCGTATTTGGTAATCAGCCGGTCCAGTTTCCCTAGCAAAGGCTTGCTGAACAGCAGCATGGTCAAAGCACAGGCCAGGGCATGCTTGAAGTTATAGGGCACCCCGGCTCCAAAGACCGCAGCCGCATATTTCCAGGAAAGCTTGCTGCCGGTGGTGAAGAAGGTGCAGCAGTCCAGCAGCGGTCCCACCACCAGCTGAATGGTAAGGAAGCCAAAGATTGCCAGAACTACCGGGCTGCGCCGTCTGTTTTTTCTGTAGAAAACCAGTCCCGCCAGGAAGCCGCCGAAGCCGTAGCCCATCATCTGCCAGGGCGTCCAGGGGCCTTGGCTGAAAAAGAAGTTGCTGGCAAAGGCCCCGACCGCTCCGGTGAGGAACCCCGCCTCCGGCCCCAGGGCAATACCGGTAATCATGATGATGGCTGTCATGGGTTTGAAATTGGGAATCAGCACCACCACCCGGGAAGCAACGGACAAGGCGCACATCACCGCGATAGTCACCAATTCCCGCGCCTGGGGCTTCCGGGTCTCGAAAGCCAGGAAGAACGGAATCATAACCTCGATAATCACCAGGGTGCAGGTCAGGTAGTACCACCGCCCATGGAGCCGGGTTCCCAGAAACAAGGTCGCCGGGATCAGCACCACACAGGTGAGAAGGCTGAACAGAGTGGATTGTCTCATGGCTTTCCCTCCAGATTGGCCCGGTACAACGCCGCTACATCCGCCGCCGTGACCGCGTTGCGGAAAACACAGCGGCTCATACGGTTGGCGGCGGTGGTATAGAAGCTGTTCTGCCCAAAGAACCGGTGGGGCGTATCGGTAGTGATGATCTGCCCATCGAAGAACATGCTGACCAGGTCCGCGTACTCCGCGCAGAATTCCACATCGTGGGAAACCATGACAATGGTGATGCCTTCCTCCTGGAGCTTACGAAGGATTCGGGCGAATTTTTGTTTGAAGAAGCTATCCAGACCCTTGGTGGGCTCGTCCAGCAGCAGGAGCTTGGGCTTTGTCAGCAGCACCTTGGCCAGAGCGGCCCGCTGCTGCTCCCCGCCGGACAGGTCATAGGGATGGGAATCCAGCAGCTTGGTAATCTCGCAGGTTTCCGCCACAGCAGCGACAGCCTCCTTATCCCGGCTCATTTCCGCCAAGTCCTCCCGGAGGGTCTTTTTGACAAACAGGCTCTTAGGGTCCTGAGGCAGCATGGCAAGGCCGTTCTGGAAAAGTTCTTTGGGTTTATATGCCTTCAAGGGCTTTCCAAAAACCTCCACAGTGCCCCGGTAGGGCTTGCAGATGCCGCAAATCGTCTTCAGCGTGGTGGATTTACCGGAACCGTTTCCGCCCACAATGGCAAATAAGCTGCCTGCGGGAACGGCGAAGCTCAGATCCCGGAGAATGTCCGGGGACTCCTTTTCATATCGGAACCAGACCTCTTTGACCTGTAAGGCAGGCGCTTTGGGTTTCTCCGGGGCAGGCTCAGGAGCAGGCTCCGCCACGGCAATGGGGTGATGTTCAAAGGCGGCTGTCAGCCAGCTCCGGCCCTCCCGCACGGTCAGCGGACAGTCTCCCGCGCCCTGGGATTCATAGAAGACACGCACCGGCGTAGGCAGAGCCGCGAACATCTCATGTCCTTGCAGCCACAAAAGCTGGCCCACCTTTCTGGGGGTGTCACAGGCAATGACCTTCCCCTGATCCATGACCACCACCTTGTCGGCGCTGTGGTAAATATCCTCCAGCCGGTGCTCGGTGATGATCACCGTGGTGCCCAGCTCAATATTGATCTTACGGACCGTATTCAAAAAGTCGGATGCGGCGATAGGGTCCAGCTGGCTGGTGGGCTCGTCCAGGATCAGGACCTCCGGCTGCATAGCCATGATGGAGGCAAGATTGAGCAGCTGCTTCTGGCCGCCGGAGAGATTGCATACCTCCCGGTGAAACCAGTCCTGAATCCCAAAATAACTTGCCATTTCCGCAACTCGAAGCCGCATGGTTTTGGGGTCCGTGCCCAGATTTTCCAAGCCAAAGGCCAGTTCGTGCCAGACTTTATCCGTCACAATCTGGTCATCGGGATTCTGCATCACAAAGCCAATTTTTGCCGCCTGGTCATGCTGGCTGACCTGCTCCAGCGGCGTGCCGTCAAAGCAAATGCTGCCGCTGCGTTTTCCGTAGGGCATCAGAACGTTTTTCAGATGCCGCAGCAGGGTGGTCTTGCCGCTGCCGGACTGGCCGCACAGGACCACATACTCCCCTTTTTCCACGGTCAGCGATACGTTCTCCAGAGAAGGATGGGCCGCATTGGGATATTGAAAGGTCAAATCCTGGATATGGAAATGCGCCATTGGAGTGCCTCCTTTCCATGCAGCAGTGAGGGAATCAGCAAATACAGGCAGTAGGCCGCCAGACCCCAGCCGGGCGGCGCAATATAGAGAACCGGGGTATAGGTAGCTTCCGTACCCCCCGCGAACATCACGATGAAAGCAAGCAGGATAGAGAATCCCAGCAATAGATAATCCCGCGCTGTCATGCGGTAAATCTGAAAGCTGGTGCGCTTGGCTCCGCCGTAGCCCCTGGCCCGCATGGAGTCCGCGGTGACGATGCTGCCCTCCAGAGCCCAGTCTGTCAGGGAAGACAGGATATTCATGCCGTCGGCTACCTTCTCCCGGAAGTTGTCGGTCTCCCCTGCCCCCTTGCCGATGGATTTCCGGGCATCGGAAATCTGTCTGGCCTTGCGCATCAAATTGGGGATCATCCGCAGAACCATGACCAGCAGCAGAGAAAGGGCTGGAATCAGGCTGCCAAACAGGCAGACAAATTTGTCGCTGGTCAGCACGGCGCTGTAGCAGTTGAACCAGAGCATCATAGCCACAAAGATCCCCGCAATGGCCATACCGTAGAACAGCGCCTCCAGGGTGTAGGGCTTGCCGAATACATGAAACAGCACCCGCTCTCCATAGGAATTAAACAGCGGGTTCAGGGCGGAAAGCAGAAAAAACACCGGCACCAACCCAGCAATCAGCTTCCAGCTCTTTTTCCCGTTCAGCAGGACCAGATAAACGGCCCCGGCGGCGCAGCTGGCAGCGAGGTACAGCGGGTGCTGAAACACCACGGAAAATCCAATGGCGCCCACAAAAAACACGAAATTGGTCAGCGGATGACATTTGGAAAAGGCATCCTGGCGCATAAATGAAAAAATCCCCTTTCGGGGACCGGAAAAGGCGGACAGGCGCATAAGCGTTCTGTCCCATAATCCCAACCGCCAGACCGTCCCCAAGAGTCTAGCGTGTTGCGTCAATGTCCGTATGCCGACTCCGGACGCCCTGTTGCCCATTCCTTCTCAGCTCGCGCCAATGAAATAAGCGGCTTATCTGTCCGTCTACGGCGGCTTGGTACCGTTGGGATTTTCCCATTCCAATTCAACAATAACTTTAAATAGTATACCACGTTTCGCCCCTGTACGCAATCCGTAATTCAAAAAAGTGTTGTATTTCCATCACCCATGTGCTACAATAGCCATGCTGTTCGGGGAAACAGGTGGAAGGCCTGTACGAGCCCGTCGCCGTGAGGCACTTATCAAGCCACATTCTTACCGCAGCGCCGCAGCTGTGGGACCGGTCATTGGACATGTCCGAGAAGGCCGAATGGGGATGCGCCAAGTCGGAATATCCGGCAGCATTATCCTTCCGTTTCCGCGGATTTCCGGTGATAGGAGGGAAAAACAGAATAAGGAGCGTATTATGATGAAAAAGTACAGTGTGAAAAAAATGCTGTGCCTCATCGGGTGCGTCGTGCTGATTGCGGCTATGGCACTGACCTTCACCGGATGCGGCGGCAACAGCAACACTACCACCACCGAGGCCGGTTCTAAGGTTTCCTTCACTGTGGTCGTCACCGATCCCGAAGGCACGGAGACCACCTTCGATGTCTCCACCGACAAGGAAACCGTCGGAGAAGCCCTGCTGGAAGAAGGCCTGATTGCTGGCGAGGACAGCGATTACGGTCTGTATGTCACCACGGTCAACGGCATTACGCTGGACTGGGAAAAGGATCAGATGTACTGGGCTTTCTATATTGACGGCGAGTACGCGCAGACCGGCGTGGATTCCACCAACGTGGCGGAAGGAACGGTCTATTCCTTCAAGGCGGAAGGCTAAGCACAAAAACAGGACGGGTAAGATTTCTCCTACCCGTCCTTCTTTTTGATTTCGATAGCCCGGACGCCGGTGTCTGTCAGCACCGGCATCCGGGCATCCTTTTGGCGGTCAGTGGGCAATCAACCGCTATTTTAACCGGAAGCCGCAGGGGGGATACAGCATTCCGATGTATTCAACGCAAAAACGCGGCAATCCCCAAAGGGACTGCCGCGGCCGTATTTCCGCGGATCAAAAACAATCGTCTGCCCCATAGCACGGGGGCAAGCCGAAAACAACATCTGAGCAGGTCTCCTGACTTGCACATCCCCAGCCGCCAACAGCCTTCTCAGGATTGCTCCCAATGACTGACTTTCGTCTCGTGGGCCGCCTCCGCGCATACGAGTACCGTTCCGGATTCACACCGGATTCTCTATTCTCAGCGGCACTCAAATGCTTATGCAATTTCCTATAAGACACTCCAGTCGGGAGCATTTGTCAAGAGCGGTTCGGAGATTAAGGGTTGACAGGAGGCCAATGATAGCGGTATTCTATAACCACACACATTCAGGAGGACGGACTATGGAACAGGAAAAAATGATTGCTTATGCTATTGAGGAAGGCTTTGCCGCCGCAGCCATTGTGGACACGGACAAGATCGTCTTCGATCCAGCCTTCCGCCCCTACTGTGCGGAGAACCTTTGCGGTCAATATGGGGTCAACTTTTCCTGCCCCCCTGACTGCGGAACACCGGAGGAAATGAAGCAGCGAATCCTGTCCCACAAAAAGGCGCTGGTGCTGCAAACCATCTGGGAAATCTCCGATTATTCCGACATGCCTGCCATCAAACAGGCAAAGGCTGCCCATAATGCCGCCGAAATCAGGCTTGCCAAGCACCTTCGTGCAGAGGGCTGCGGAGGCATCATTGTCGGCGCCAGCGGCTGCGCCCTGTGCAGTCCCTGTGCCAAAACCCGCGGAGAACCCTGCCTGTTCCCGGAGTACTGTTTTTCCTGCATGTCTGCCTACTGCATCTTCGTTAAAAAGCTTGCCGACGCATGCGGCATGGAGTATGACTGCGGCGACGGTCTGCTGGCATTCTTTGGAATGTACGTTTTTGACTAATCCACTTTTCTAAAAAATCTTCTGGGTGTCCAAGGTCAACCTGCAATTTTCAAAATGACTTGTAGATTCATTTTTTGCGGTAAATCAGGTTATTTGGAAATTCAGGTTGTTTCCTTCTATTGATAAAAACGAATACGAAAAAAACTCCATCCTTTCGGATGGAGTTTCTAATGTTGGCATTACCTATCTTCCCGGGCAGTCACCCGCCAAGTATTGTCGGCGCTT
>CAMGIN010000046.1 GCA_946056135.1 uncultured bacterium
ATTGTACAGCACAATGGACAGATCCGCCTGAGCGGCATTTTCCAGCCGCTTCTCAATTTTCTCCCAGGGGGTCAGCCGGTCACTGAGGCTGATCACCGCGAAATCGTGGGTCAGCGGCGCGCCCAAAACCGCCGCGCCGCTGCAGGCCGCGGTCAGGCCGGGGACGACCTGGATTTCCGGGTCCGGGCTTTCCCCCCGCAGCTCATAAACCAGGGCCGCCATGCCGTAGATGCCGCTGTCGCCGGAGCAGACCATGGCCACATTCCTGCCATCACCCGCCAAATCCAAAGCGATTTGGCAGCGCTTGACCTCCTGGGTCATGGGCGTGGACAGGAATTCCTTGTCTGGATACCGGTCCTTCACCAGATCCACATAGACATGGTAGCCAATAATGACATCGCAGGCCTGAAGCGCCCGGTCTGCCCGTACCGTCATATTCTCATAATCCCCTGGGCCGATGCCCACAACCACGAGTCTACTCAAAGCGTACCTCCCAATGCTCCTGCGCGATGGCAACGGTCACACCGCCCACCGCTGTTTTCTTTACCAACAGTTTTTCCGCGCCTATCATGGCAGCGCGTTCACACACATTGTCCACTCCGGTCACCCGCAGCACCCGCTCCGAGGCCGTGAATTCGCCGGGAACCGCCCCCAGCGCCTTGGCGGAGTAAAAGTAAGCGGGCAGGCACTGCTTTTGGCAATAGTCCTGCAGCCCGGCCTCGTCCGCTTTCAGATCAATGGACGCCACATGCTTTATGGCCTTAGGGTGAATGCGGTTCTCCCGGCAGACCTGGGACACCGCCGCCTCGATGGCTTCGCAGGCAATTCCCCGGCGGCAGCCGATTCCCAAATGCAGAACCGGCGGCACCAACAGCAGGGTTTCCGCAAAAGGTTCCCGCTTTCTGTAGGAAATGCAGATTCCGATTTCTCCGGAGGTTCCTTCCACCGTGCCGCCGGGCAGCGAAGTTACGATGGGAAAGTCTGCGCAGATCGGAACCGGCGCCTCCAGAATCCGGGCAGAGACATGCTTCGCGGCGGTCAGGCTGGTGATATACATACCATGACTTGCCGCCCAAGCATCTACTGAAAATTTCCGATGGATGTCCGTGGCGGTGGTAATCACCGGTTCCGCGCCCAAGAAATCGGCCAATTGGATGGCCAGGGCATTTCCGCCGCCGATGTGGCCGGAGAGCAAGGGAACCGCAAATCTTGCCAGCTCGTCCACGGCGATGACCGCCGGATCGGTAAGCTTGCTTTTCACATGGGGGGCGATCTCCCGAACCGCGATGCCGCAGGAGCCGACGAAAATCATGGCGTCCGCCCAGGCAAACAGCGGGCCGTAAAATGGGGGCGACGGCCGCTGAATGGGGGAAAAGCCTTCTTCCCCGAACCGTTCCATGGTAAAAGCCCGTATTTCCCCGTTTTGAAAAAAATCCATAACCCTGCGGGCGGTTTTGCAGCCCTGGCGGCTGTAGGCGAACAGGGCGATTTTCATTGGCTGGCCTCCCGGAATTCCGTGGAGAAATCCGGTGCGTACAGGCGGCTGCGTTCATAGCGGTCCCCCAGGCAATCCCCCACGATAATCAGCGCCGTCTTGGAAAGGCGGTTTTCCGTTACCGTTTGGTGAAGGGTTTCCACGGTGCAGCGCAAAATCTTTTCCTCCGGCCAGGTGGCCTTGTAGACAACGGCCACGGGGGTGGTGCCGAGATAGCCGCCTTCCAGCAATTCTGTTTGCAGTTTTTCTGTCAGGCCGGTGCTCAGGAACAGCACCATGGTGCTTTGGTGGGATGCCAGACTGCGGATGGACTCCCGCTCCGGCACCAGCGTCCTGCCTGCTGCCCGGGTGATGATGACGGTCTGGCTCACGTCCGGCAGGGTGTACTCCGCCCGCAGGGCTGCGGCCGCCCCGCAGAAGGCGCTGACGCCGGGGCAGACATCATAGGCAATCCCCAGTTGCTCCAGCTGGTCAAACTGCTCCCGCACCGCGCCGTAGATGCTGGAATCGCCGGTATGCAGCCGGACGGTGGTTTTCCCATCGGCCTCGGCTTTCTGGATGACTTCCAGCACCTGCTCCAGGGTCAACTCCGCGCTGTTATAGATTTGGCATCCTTCCCCGGTGTAGCGCAAAACCTCCGGATTGACCAGGGAACCTGCGTAAATGACCACGTCCGCTTCCTTCAGCAGCCGGGCACCCCGGACGGTGATCAGGTCTACCGCCCCGCTTCCCGCTCCCACAAAATGAACCATACTTACCCCTCCATGATATGTTCGATCAGCCCATCCGCGTTGGGGGTTTTTCCCAACAGGCCATATACCTTCGAAAACAGAATGACACCCGTCTCCAGTTCTCCGCCGACGCGGATATCCAGCAGTCTGCGGATGCGCTCCGTCAGCTGCTCCAGGGTTTGTTCATAAATCCCCTGGGCCTGCAAAATCCGCAGGCCATCGTCACAGGTGACGCACCCCAGCATTTCCCTCGCCCCGGCAGGGGTGAGGCCGCAGCAGGCGGCCTGGGCCGTCAGAATGTCCATGCGGCAGTCGCCGAATTTGGAGTGGGTGTTGAACATGCCCCCGGCAACTTTCACCAGCTTGCCGATGTGCCCCACCAGCAGAATGCCCCGGAAGCCCAGTTCCCGGCAGATGTCCAGAGCATCTCCGATATAATTCGAAACCAGGACCGCCCTGGCAGGGTCAAGCAGCAAGCTCTCTTTGATAAAGTCGCTTCCGTAATTGCCCGGTGCCAGCAGGACATACTGCGCCCCATTGCACTTTCGCTGGCGCAGCTCCACCCGAATGGTGTCCACCAGGGCCTGCTCGCTCATAGGCTCCACAATGCCGGTGGTTCCCAATATGGAGATGCCGCCTTCAATGCCCAGCCGGGGATTGAAGGTTTTTTTCGCGATTTCCTCTCCGCCGGGAGCGGAGATGGCTACCGCCAGGCCCCCCGGGTAGTCGGTAATCCTGCACACTTCTTCCAGATTCTCCCGGATCATCTGCCGGGGGACGGAGTTGATGGCGGCGTTCCCGACGGGTTGGTCCAGCCCCGGCTTGGTCACCCGGCCCACCCCCGGGCCGCCGTCAATGTGGATACCGCTTTCTTCTGTTCGGGAGACTTCCGCCGTGATATGCATCCCTTTGGTCACATCAGGGTCGTCTCCGCCGTCTTTTTCGATGGCGCAGGAGACCCGGTCTGGCTCCATGCAGATGTCCAGAACCGGCAAATCCAGTGGGATTCCCTTGGGGGTCTGGATCTGAATCCGCTCCTTCCGCTGTCCGGTGAGCAGCATCCAGGCCGCCGCCTTGGCCGCCGCGGCGGCGCAGGAGCCGGTGGTGTAGCCCAGGCGCAGCCGTTTCCCGTCCTTTTCCATATACCGTTCCATCATCGCGTGATCTGGTAAAGCATGGCGTTGCAGATGGCAGCGGCCACATTGCTGCCGCCTTTTCGGCCCCGGGCCACAATGTGGGGCGTGTCCAGCTCCAGAATCAGCTCCTTGCTCTCCACCACATTGACAAACCCCACCGGAACGCCGACAATCAGCGCCGGGCTGAGCTTTCCGGCATCTATCAGCTCCCGGATGCAGATGAGGGCCGTAGGCGCATTCCCGATGGCAAAAATACAGGGCTTTTCCAGCGCTGCCGCCCGTTCCATGGACACAATGGCCCGGGTAACGCCCCGCTGCTTTGCCTCCTGGGCAATCTCCGGATCAGACATAAAGCAGTGAACCTCCCCGCCAAGCTTGCCGAGGATGGTTTTGTTGATTCCGGCCTTCGCCATCTGGGTGTCCGTGACAATATCGCAGCCGCCCCGAAGGGCCTCTATGCCCTTGCGCACCGCATGGGGAGAAAACACTAATGTTTCCGCGTAATCAAAGTCGGCGGTGGTATGGATGGCCCGCTTGATTACCAGCTCATTTTCCGGGTCCAGCTGCTTTTCTCCCAGAAGCTCCGTGATGATGGCAAAGCTCCGTTTTTCAATATCCATGGGAGCGATGTGTTCCAGCATAGTTTTCTTTCTCCTTCAGACAAGCGCGGTAGAAGTTGACCGCAAAGGACGGATTGGCATAAAAATGGAAATGGGGGAATCCGGCGTAAAGTGTCGGCGTGGACACCGCGCACTCCCAGTGCTTGCCGGAAAGCTCCTTCACAGCCGTGAAAGCACTGCCCGGCTGGGTGCAGTCCCAGTGGTGGAATTCGTGGCCCCGAATCTCCTCTCCGGCTTTGCAGAGCATCTGATCGGTTTTGGCCCGCAGACGCACATAGCCAAACCGGGTCAGCTTTCCGGTATCAAAACTTGTTCCTGACAAGAAGCCCACCATGGGAAAGTCTGCGATGGCCTCCGTCAGATACAGGAAGCCGCCGCATTCCGCAATGCAGGGCAACCCCCGGGTCAGGGCGTTTTTGACGCTGCGCCGCATGGAAGCATTCTCGCTGAGCTGCCGGGCATACAGCTCCGGGTACCCGCCGCCTAAGTACAGGCCCTGAATATTCTCCGGCAGCTCGGAATCCGTCAGCGGGCTGAAAGGAATGATCTCCGCGCCCATTCGGGTCAAAGCCTCCAGACTGTCCGCATAATAAAAGCAGAATGCCCGATCTCTGGCTACGGCAATACGCACATGTTCCCCAAACCGGGGCAGCTCCACCGGATCACAGCAGATGCCGGGGGTTGCTTTCGCCAACTGCAGCAGCCCATCCAAATCGATGGTTCGCTCTGCCTGGGCCGCAAGAATCCGAAGCTTCTCCTGGAGGTTCTCCACCTCCCCAGCCGTTACCAGTCCCAAGTGACGGCTCTCCAGGGTGCAGTCCGTCAGCTTGGGCAGAAATCCCAGGGGGCGGACCCGTCCGGCAAAGCGCCGCTGAATCTCCTCCGCCAAGCTTTGGTATGTGGAGGGCCCGCATTGGTTGAGGATTACCCCCTGAATCTGGCTGTCCGGGCAGAAATCCAGAAAGCCCTGGATCATGGCCAGAATGGACAGGGATGCTCCCTTGGCCCCCACCACCAAAACCGCTGGGGTTTGGGTGATCCGGGCAACGGAATAGGTGCTGGCCTGGGTAGAGGTCAGACCCATGCCGTCATAAAAACCCATGACTCCTTCCAGAACGCTGACATCCCGATCCCCACCATTTCGGGCCAACAGGAACCGCAGGGTGTTGTCATCAAAGAAATAGGAATCCAGATTGGCGCTTTTGGCCCCAATGATCCGGCTGTGAAACATGGGGTCGATGTAATCCGGGCCGCATTTGAAGGCCCCGACCCGCAAGCCCCGGTTCACCAGGGCCTGCAATACCGCGCAGGTGACGGTGGTTTTGCCGCAGCCGCTGTTGGTGCCGGCAAACAGGATTCTGGGAATAACCGCTTCCACTTTGTCCGTTCCTCCTGGGTTCCGTCAGGGTGTCTGCGCGTTGGCTGTCAGGGTGGTGCTGTCAAAGTACAGGGTATACTGCACCAGATGGGGCGTGCTCATGGCGGTTGTGGACGCGCTGACAGCAAGCTCCCGATCCAGTGATACAGGGATTTCAAAGGTGGAGTTGCCCTCCTTTTGAATGGGGTCATACTGAACGTCGTCCACGATCATGTATTCATAATTGGGACTGCTCCACACAATGGTAGCGATCAGGGTTTCCCCATCGGAAACAAGGGCGGCGGGAGAGGCAATGCTGGCCCGACCAGAACCGCCGGACAGCTCCACCGCGCAGGTATAGCTGCCCGCCTGGGGCATAGGATTCTGGACACTGACCTTGTGATCATACCACACGCCCTTGGTGCCGATGAGGGCAAGATCAAATTCCTGGCCTACCGAGGCCACCGGAATGTCAAAGCCGAAAACCTCTTCGCTGAGACCGTCGCTGTAGGTCACCGTGTCCACCGTAGGCTCCAGCCAAACCGCCCCATCCTGCTGGGCCTGGTCGGCAGTGCCCGGATAGAGGTTGACGATCTTCTTGGATTGCAGGCTCACATGCAGGGTCTGGATGCCGTCCTTTACCGTCAGCGTACCCTTGCCGTTGCAGGCTTCGTTTGCCCGAAACATACCGCTGTCCGTTTCAAAATCCACCGTATATTCCCCATCCGGCAGCACCTTGGCAGATAAGGCAGGTTCCGTCTCCTGGGTTGGGGTTGCCGCTGTTGCCGCAACGGTTTCCTCCGCTGCGGTGGGCGCGGCTGTTTCTGCGGAGGCCCAGGGCGCGGTTGTGGCTGCCGGGGCTTCCGACGCGCCGCAGCCTGCCAGCAGCAGGGCGCACAGCAGCGCAGATACCAGTTTTACAGTTTTCTTCATAGTCCATCCATCCTTTCCTGGGTTCACCCTGTTGAAAACCCTCCTTGGTAAGAAAGGCTTTCAACAGGAGCGTCCCAATGCCCGGAGGCGGAATGCCTCCGGGCAAAGAAAAATATCAATTCATCGCATCAATGGCGGTCTGGGTGTGGGCAACATACAGATCCCGCACCGCTTCGATACTGCCGAGGCCCACAATCTGCGCGGTCACGCTGTCGAAGCATCCGGCAGCCAGGAACATGCTCTTCCAGGAATCATCCTCGTCACCGGCCATATCGTTGTTGGCATGGTCACCGGCCACCACCATCAGCGGACGCAGCACCACATTCTTATAGCCCGCTGCCTTCACGGCCTCGATGACCGCCTCGCAGGAGGTTTCTTCCGGCTCGCCTTCCACGGTTCCGATAAAGACATTCGGATATCCCAGCTTCTCCATCTGGGTCTGCATCTGGCTGTAGGTCACCTTTGCCACATGGGCGGTGCCGTGACCCATCAGGACAAACGCCGTACTCTGCTCCGCTGCCGCTGCCGCGTCGGCAAAGCCCGCGTCAGCCGCCGCTGCAGCGACCACAGCCTTGGCTACCTCTTCCTTATCGGCGTTGATGACCGCCGCATCCGCGCCGACCTCGCCCAGCAGAGGCTCCGCCACGGCCACGCTTTCAAACTGATCCCGATAGGCATCCAGCGCGTCCATCATCTCATCGTATTCCGCGCCGTGCATCAGGTGGGTGGGCTGAAGCACCAGCTTTTTCACGCCGTTGGCCACCGCCCGGTCCAGGGCCTGCTCCATATTGTCGATGGTTTCTCCATCCCGGGCCTGCACATGGTTGATGATAATCTGGGCGGTAAAGGCCCGGCGCACGGACCAGTCGGGGAAAGCCGCCTGCACGGCATCCTCAATGCTCTTGATATCCGCCACCCGGCTGTCATTGAAAGAGGTTCCGAAGCTTACCACCAGGATCTCCTTTTCCCCAATGCCATCGGCATTCCGGGGATCATCCGCCTTGGCATCGCCGGTATCGAGACCAAAATAATCCGGAGAGGCTTCCTCACCTTCCACCAGCTCCTTCTGGGCATCGGTCAGGGCGTCCCAGGCGGCCTTGGCATCGGCGCACTGGGCGTCCGTGTCCTCGGTACGCTGCTGGACGTAAATCGCGTCAATCAGCTCCGCCACGGCATCCGCGGCTGCCTGATCATCCACCACGGCTTCGGTTTCCAGAGCAGCTGTGGTTTCCGCAGGAACCGGAGCGGTTGTCTCTGGCGCCGGCGCTGTGGTGGGTGACGCCGCGCCGCCGCAGGCGCACAGCGGAATTGCCACTGCCAATACAGCAGCAATCAGGGTACATACTTTTTTCGTGTTCATGTTTTTTCCTCCTTGTGTCCTTCGCACAAAAGATTTTTATGAACAGAACGCGGCGCAGGGCAGAATTCGGCAGATCGCAAAAAAACGGACATACGAAAAAAGAGACCCTCCCGGAGGAAAGTCTCATCGTATCAGCCAAGCATACCACGCAAAGTGGTAGTGTTCGGTACGGCCAATTCCTCGTGACCTGGGCGCAAACCACCCTGTACCAATGGCTGGCAGGTTTCCTGACTTTCGGGTCATCACAGCGCCGCGCCTTCTCACTTTCGCAATGGCATTTTGCGGCGTGCTCTCCGGTTCACAGTGACGAGATCGTACAGGTTTTGCACCTGTTTCCCTTTTACCCCCTGCTCCGCGAATCCGCGAAGCAGCGGCACCAACCATCTTCGTATTCAGTTCACACACATTGTAACAGCGACCAGCGGAAAATGCAATAGGATTCTTCCACTGGAAGCCATCATTTCCCGAAATCCGTCCGCAGCTTGCCCAGGGCTTGCGCCTCGTCAAGGAGCGCCTGCATCCGCCGGTTGCAGGGGCCGATTTCACAGCCCGCGTTGATGACATAGCGGCAAGTGCGCACCTGCGCCATTGCCCGGTCAAAGGCAGCATCGCTGATCTCATGGAAGGGTTTTTCCGTAATGACCTCCGAGGCCAGCAGCCGGGCCAGCCGGTAATCCAGATCGTTGGTATACAGGATTCCCGCGCAGAAAGGGACATTTTCCCTCTGCAAGCGGCGGTACACAGGAATTCCATTGCCGCAGGAGGAGAGTACCGAAACCTCCGGTTTCCCCTCCGGCCTGGGAAGCTCGATGCTGCCGAAGCTGGGGTCAAAATACCCCCGGTCCAGATCGTACAGCTCCCGGATTTTCTGCTCCGTGAAAACCTCCTCCGGCGTGCCGTAGCTGCCGATGGTCTCCCCCTTGACGCAGATGATCTTGTCGGAAATTTTCTGGGCCAGGTCAATTTCGTGCAGGGACAGGATCACGGTGATGCCCTTCTCCTTCGCCATGGCGCGCAGGATGGACAGAAGCTCCAGCTTATGGCGGATGTCCAGGTAGGAGGTGGGCTCGTCCAGGATAATAATCTCCGGCTCCTGACAGATGGCTCTGGCCAGCAGGATGCGCTGGCGCTGACCATCGCTGATGGCGTTAAAGTCCCGATCGGAAAGCGCCAGGGCGTGAACGGTTTCCATGGCCTGGCTGACCTTCTCCTCATCCTGCTCTGTCAGCAAGCCCAGACGGCCCGTGTAAGGGTAACGCCCGGTGGCGACAATGTCCCGGCAGGTCATCAGCTCCGGTTTCATCCGCTCGGTCAGCACCACCGCCATCCGGGTTGCCAGCTCCTTGTAGGAAAGGCTACTCAGGCTCTGCCGGTCAAGCTCCACCGTTCCCGCAATGGTTTTGAGCTGCCGGGTGATGGATTTTAAGATCGTGCTCTTGCCCGCGCCGTTGGGGCCGATGAGGGTCACGATCTCTCCCTTTTCCACATCGATTGTGATATCCCGGATCAGAGCCTTTCCGTCGTAGCCCACGGACAAAAGCCTGGTTTGAAAGTAAAAGTCAGCCATGTTAATCAGCCATTCGGCCGCTTTGCGTCCGCACAAATAGGAATGAAAGTATGCAGACAAACGGCCGCCTTTCTTGTAGAATTAGCTTGAGGAGGATGCATACTACAACGCACGGTAAGGTGAGTCGTAGATTGTATCCAGAACTCAAAACAGTATGTTAATCAGTGTTGGAACTGCCTTTTCAAGCACAAATAAGTGGCGTTTTGCACCCGTACACTAAGGATTGTTTTAACTCCTGTTAAATGCTTGGCGGTTCAGTCCCTGCATTCTCCTCGCTATTTTTTACGGAGGAGGTTTTGTTGTGAAAGTTGTATTCCCAACCTGCTGCGGTGTAGATGTTCACAAAACATTCCTGGTTGCTACCATCATCACCACGCCCGCAGACAGCTTGCAGCCCCACTATCAGAAAAAGCGATTCAGCACTTTTAATTCAGATTTGAACCGTTTTGCGGACTGGCTTCTGGAACACAACTGTTTGGATGTCTGCATGGAATCCACTGGGAAGTATTGGGTTCCGGTATTCAACATCCTCGAAAAGCGCGGTATTCGGGTCGTGATTGCCAACCCAAAATGGGTAAAGGCTGTAAAGGGAAACAAGGATGATACGAAAGATTCCAAATGGATTGGGGATCTGTTTCGCATTGGCCTTGTGAAAAGCAGCTTCATCCCAGATTTGAATATCCGTATTCTGCGCGAGTTTACTCGGTACCGTTATAAACTGGTTTCCATGAAAAGCAGCGAGAAAAACCGCTTTCAGAATGCATTTACTGTCTGCAATGTGGCTCTGGATTCTGTCGTGTCCGATATGTTTGGTAAATCCGCAACTGCAATTACGGATTACCTCACATCCGACGAACCCTTTGACCCTGAACATTGTGTTTCCCTGTTACAGCGCTCCCTCAAAAAGAAGGCTGAGCAAGTGCTGGAGTCCATTGAAGGCTACTCCATTGCTGACGAGCAGAAGGCTCGCATTAAAATCATCCGTGAGCATTACGATTTCATTGAGAAAATGATTACCAAGGTGGATACCTGTGTCAATGAGATGGTGGAAAAATACGAAGGTGAAATCAGTCTTCTTTGCACCATTCCGGGTATTGACCGAAACTCCGCAATCACCATCATTTCTGAAATCGGCACGGACATGGGCCAGTTTGGTTCCTCCAAACGGCTTTGCTGCTGGGCTGGATTGACTCCCGGCAACAACGAATCTGCCGGAAAGAAAAAGTCTGTGCGTATCTCCCGGGCCGGTGTTTACCTCAAGCCTGCGCTGGTACAGGTCGCTCACGCTGCGGTAAAGGACAACAAGCATCCTTACTACAAGTTGAAGTATGAGAGAATTGCCAAGCGTAGGGGTAAGAAACGCGCCATTATTGCTATTGCCAGAATGATTTTAACGGCGATCTATTCGATGCTCTGCACCGGCGAAGTGTGGAACCCGGTGGACCTCTACAAAATCGATATGCCCGAACATTTGAAGGAGCAGCAGCTTGCCAAAGCCATTAAGCAGGCGATACGATTCCTGGAAAAACAGGGATTATCTGTTGCTTAGCGCTGATTGACCATACTGTAACCTTGCAAAACGGGTTGTTTGCAGGGACACTTTTGTGCGCCCTTTTTTCTTCTGTGCTGGTCCGGTACTCACTTTCACACTACCGCTCCTTGTTTCTTCTGAGCATCATGCCGATGACCACCGGCGCACCGAATACGGAGGTAACCGTGGAAATGTTCAGCTCTGTGGGCGTAAAAGCGGTACGGGCAATCAGGTCGCAGCCCATGCAGAATACGGCGCCGCCCAGGAACACCGCCGGAATGACCACAATGGGCTTGGATGTGTTCAGCAGCCGCTTGATGAGATACGGAACCGCAATACCCACAAAGGAGATTGGCCCGGCAAAGGCGGTGACACAGGCGGAGAGAATGCTGGACAGCACGATCAGCGCCACGCGGAAAACCTTGATATTCACGCCCATGCTCTGGGCATAGGCTTCGCCCAGCTGATAGGCGCCGATGGGCTTGGACAGCCAAAATACCGCCAGAGTCGTAACGCCCACGAGGATGGCCGCAATGCGCACATTGTCCCAGCTCATGCCGGAAAAGCTGCCCAGACTCCAACCGTGGAGATTGACAATATCGCTGTCCTCCGCGAAGGTGACGACAAAATCCGTAATCGCCGAGCAGATATACCCAATCATGATGCCCGCCACCAGCAGCACGGCCATGCCCTTAAGCCGCCGGGACATCAGCAGGATAAAGCCCACGGACAGCATGGAACCGGCAAAGGCCGCGATAATCAGCGTCCAGCTGGACACCGCGCCGAAGGTACCGATGAAGTAAATCATCGTCAGGGCCACCACCATCTTCGCGCCGGAGGAAATGCCCAGCACGAAGGGACCCGCGATGGGATTGGCGAAGAAGGTCTGCAGCAGAAAGCCCGACAGGCTCAGTGCGCCGCCCAGCAGCGCCGCCATCAGTATCCGGGGCAGGCGAATCTTCCAGATGATGTTCACCTGGGTGGGGTCTCCTTCTTTAAAAAGCAGAATTTTCGAGATCTCCCCGATGGAAATGGGAACGCTGCCGATATGGATGTTCAGCACCGTAATCACGCAAAGCGCCACGAACAGCGCGAGAAAAACCACGCCGTACAGGGCGCTTCTGCGAAAGGTGTGCAGGTTTGCTTGTTCCATAACCACTCCTATTTCAGCTGATAGAGAAATTGCATGTCCTCCTGTCCAGTCAGCATGTGATGGAAATCCACAATTAAATCCCCCGTGATGTCCGTTGCCTGGAACAGGTATTTGCCTGTACACCACACATCACCGTTCTTCACTGCCTTGAAATCCGCAAAAAGGCCGTCCTTGGCAACAAGCTCGTCAATGGTATAAATGGGATCATCAATGGCGGCATTGTAGATCAGGTAATCCGCGTCAACCGCAGTGTCGTAAAATGCCTCCATGGTCAGGGATATGGAGGACCGTTTGCTCTCCGGGTCGGAAAGATCGCTGAAAATGTAGTTGCCGCCTGCGATTTCAATCATTTTCGGCACATAATCCGAGGATGCGCGGACGTTGACGCTGCCGTTGGACGCGAGGTAAAAGAACGCCACCGTTTTGCCGGTATTCTCCATATCCGCAAACTGCCGGATGGCTTCCGTCTGGGTTTTGAAAAATTCCTCCGCTTCTTTCTCCTTGTCCAGCATCACACCGTAGACCTTCACCCATTCGGTGCGGCCCAGGGGGTGCTTTTCGTAGCTGGCATGCTCGATGAACACCGGAATGCCCAGTTGTTCGATCATCTCCTGCACCTTGGGCGCGTGCAGAATCATCGTGGAGACAATGGCCAAATTGCATCCCTCATCTACCATCAGCTCATAGTCCGGCTGAGAATAGTTGCCGGAGAAGAGCATTTTCTCTTCCTCCATGGCCGTTACCGCACCTTCCACATACCAGCCGTCCTTCTTGGTTCCTACAAGCCGGATGGCGTCCAGCCCGTCAATCCGATCGAACAGCGCCATGGCCGAGGTTGCCTGGAGGTAGATGGTATCCAGCGGCTGCTGAAGAACCTTGATGCTTCCATCCAGCTCCTCCGGCACCGGCATTGCTTCCGGGACCACCAGATAGCGGCAGTCACCGATCACTTCAATGAGCGCGTAGCCGCCCTCGTAGTAGTCCACAGCGAATTCCATAGCGTATTCCAGTTCCATGCTGGATTCCCAGGTAAGCCCAGGAATATCTTTCCCCTCCGGAGCGGAAGAACCCAAGGAAGCCGGAGCAACAGAGCAGCCCGCCAACAGTGCGGCCACCAGAATGAGCACCGCGATTTTCCTCATTTGATTTCCTCCTGTCCAGCAATCTTTGCAGCATTTTTTCTTTGTCTCCCGGTTCCCGAAGGGGGTTGACGGGAACCGGGGCAAAGGTTTCCGCATTTTACGGAAAAATTATCAGAAGCGGTCTGCAAACGGCAATCAGCAAACCGCCAATGAACTCAAAAAAGCCATGGCAGCATAATGCTACCATGGCCGTTTTTCCATGACAAACAAACTGTCCATCCCAAAATCACGCAGAATGCACAGGTAACTTGTTCAAGCAGGTCTCCTGACTCGCGTATCAAAAGTCTCCGCACTGCCTTCTCAGGAAAAATCCCAATGACTGACTTTCGTCCCGTGCGGTGCCTCCTCGCATACAGTGGCGGTACCGTTCCGGATTCTGACCGGATTCACTATTCTCCGCCAGTTCTGAAACAAAGCCAGCGGCACTTGAACAGCATATGAAATTATGTATATAGTACACCCGGAAAACAGGTTTGTCAATAATCAAGTCTCTTGAGTTTCGGCATATCCAAGCCCACAAGTTATCCACAGTTCAGAAGTCCG
>CAMGIN010000047.1 GCA_946056135.1 uncultured bacterium
CTGCCGGGCGGATTCGGGACTTTCACCCTTTAGAACGTGCGCTCACCGGGCGCACCGCAATTAGCGGGCGTGCAGCCCTCGGAGTACCGGGGAACTGCACGCCCACTGTGTTGGAAGTGTTGAAAAACGGATATTTTTTTTCGTTCAGCCTGTGAGAGAAATGGGTATCAGAAATCATAAGGGGCTGCTTTTCATCTGCCAATACAGGGGAAGAAACAACGATTTTTCAACCCTTATTACTACACTTTTCAGAACGCCGGGAAAGATAATTGGGACAGGCAATCAATTTTACCCGGAAGCTCTGCTTGCAACCGTGGACGCAATTCCTGCAGAAGGGGTGGTACTGCCGTCTCCTACTTTCACCCAAAAAGAAAGCCCATTCCAGCCGCCATTTTTTGCTCCGGCTCATAGATCACCATGCTCCGGGGTGCTGCGGCCAGGATGCCCCTTTTCTGAGGGCTTTCGTTCCGCGCATTCCCGTTTCGCGTTCTCCAGCCGTTCCCGAATAGAGGGCTTTACTTTTTCCAGTTCCTCGCCCCGGCGGCCATTGTTGATCGCCCCGTCGATCATATTGTAGTCGTCCTCAATGGTCATTTCAGCGGTGCGGAGGGGATTCTCCTTTTCTAACTCTGCCGGAATTGCATAGGCCTGTATGCCGTTGGCCATAATCAGGTATTTCCCGTCATCGGACTGATGGTGGAAACCATACCCGGCAGCCTCTATCTGCTCCCGACTCATGGCGGTTACATAGAAATCGCCTCTGGGAGTTCGTATCACTTCTCCGGTTTCCAGATCGTCCGGCGTGGGAAGGGGTGCTTCCTCTTCCTGCGCGGGATTCAAAAACTCTGGCACTTGAGAAAAGCCCAACCGATCACAGTAATGGGCAGTATCCCTGCCGTTCTCATGCAGCACCACGATATCCGATATGGACAGAGAGTGCCCTGTGAAGTCAGCCGGGCGATCAATGTTGAAACGGGTATAGATATCCTCCAGACTCACGCCTGCCGCAAGAGGCGCCTGATAGACCAGCTCATAATTCTCCGGCTTCACAGAAAGGCCGTTGCGGTGGATGCTGTCCAGCGGTTCAAAACGGTAATCCAGAGTTTCGTTTTCTCTCTTTAGCTGATAAATGGAAAAGGTGTCTAAATAGGATGCTTCTCCTTGAACCGCCTGCGCCTGCTCCACGATATCCTTTGGTGTCTGCACATAAGCAGCCGCTTCCGCTGCGTATTCCTGCTCCGCTTTTTCCGCAAAGGCAAGCATATCATCAACGCGGGAGGTGTCCGTGTTTTCCAGCGCAGCCCGGACTTGGTCAGGGTCAATATCCAGCCATTCCTCATAGCCCGTCGCCTCCTTGAACTTATTCAATTCCGAAAGGAGATCGCCCTCCGGCTTCTGACCCATAGCTGCCAGCTTTTCCTCATAATCCGCAATCCGTCCGGCCAGAAGTTTTTCCTGGATATCCAGCTGGGCATTGCCCGCCACAGGGAAAGCCCGTGCGTACTGCGGATCATTTTGCCGGAAAAAGTTGTCCATATCATAGGCAATATCGGAAGCCCATTCCACTTTTTCCTCCTCCGTCAATTCCTCCGCCGCGGACATGACCCGGTATTCCTCCGGGATGTTCTCACGGTTGCCATCGTAAATCTCCACAAAAGACGAACCGCTGTCCCGGACATAGCCAAAGCTGGTAAACTCGCCGTTTTCATCTATAGCTACATCCCGGCCATAGGATTCATAGTCGATGTAATTTCTCAGATACTCCGGCACCTGCATGGCATCCAGTTCCTCAATGTAGTATCGCCCCAGATCGTCATGGTCATGGATATCCGGGTACACATCATAGCAATCCAGATTTTCGGTGAGATTGATAATCTCTTGCAGGCTGCCGCAGTGATTGCCCATCTCCATAGCCGCCTGGAACTGCGCATATTCCCCTTGGGTCATATCATCCAGCTTAGCAGCCATATAATTCAGCTCGTCCAGATTTTCGTATTCTCCCAGCTTGTCATACAGACCGTCTACATAGCAGTCGTAGTCCGTAATGAACCATTCCTCGTAGGTGTAGCCGAAATCGTCCTTCTGTCCGATTCCAATTCTGTCAAACACCGCCCGGATTTCCTCGGCGCTGGTGGGAAACTTCACCCATTCGCCTACCAGCTCGCCTTCATTGTACTTTCCCAGATTGGTAATGAAGGCGGCAAAGGGATAGTCCTTGTCATATTCAAAATTGGGCATAGGGCACCTCCTTACAGCTCATGCTCGGAACGCTTGTGGATACGCTCCGGAGAAGATTTTCCCGCACATTCTTCTTTCGCTGCCGCCAATTTTTCCCGTATGGAAGGTTTCTGCCCCAGCTTGTCCCGGATCACACTGTCCCAGCACTGGTCAGACAGCTCCATGGTATCCTGGGGCACCTGGAACATGACGGTGCGGTTGCCAACCTGGGCATAAACCTCAATGGTCTGGAATCGCCGGGAATACTTCTCAATCATATCCTCCGGCAGGGAAGTGAAGCTGTCGTCGGCTAAACCGGCAATTACAAATGTGCCGGGGATCACATCATACACCTGCCCCATGCCGTTATACAGGGCGCGGTTCAGTTCCAGCCCCATGTTCCGGCCTTCATCGTTGCAGATCAGCGCCACCATGTCACGGAAGGGATAGGTGGCAGAAATTGTCCCGCCGACAGCATCCGTCAACCCCTCCAAACCAGAGGGGATTTCTTTGACGCAGGGCGGCTGCCGCGGTTCCACCACCAGAACCCTCATGGTTTCGGGCAGCTTCTCTGATTCCGGGTCATAGCCGGACAGCCGCTTGAAATCCGCCAGTTCGGAGGGCAGCGCGTCCTGCTCGGTCTGCCCCATATCAGACAACCTCTTATCAATGGCGGCGATTTTCCCATCCACCAGCGAATCGCAGAGAAATTCCTGCTGTGCGGAGATATCGGGGTGCTGCTCTGCGTACCCGGAATCAAATTCCCGGAAGAAGCTGTCCAGACTGATGGCCAGAGGAATGGCCCATGCCAGCTTTTCATCCGGGTCCAGATTCAGAAGATTGGTGGTATAGACCACATATTCATCGGGGATGGTGTCAGGGTCGCCATTGTATTCCTCATAGAATTCGCTGCCGGAGGGAAACACATAGCAGTATTCTGCCAGCTTGCCGCCTTCGCCGCGTGCCACATCATGACCATAGGATTCAAAATCAATGTAATCTTCCAGGGCTTCGACCATGCTTCGTGTAAACTCACTGCGCTCATACAGATCCCATTTGCCCAGATCCTCATAGTCGGCAATGTTCGGCTGAAATTCGTAGCAGTCCAGATTGCCGGTCAGGTTAATGAGCTCCGCCATAGTATCACAGTGCTCATTAACCTCAATGAGAGCCTGGAAGGAATCAAATTCATCCGTGTTCAAAGCCTCGATTCTCGCGGCCAAATAATTCAGCTCATTCAAACCGTCACACATATGCAATGCGTCACTGATTCCGTAAATATGGGATTCAATATCCCCAATCAGCCAGCCGTCCCGGTCACCACCTACGATTTGCAGCACCTCTCGCAGCCTTTCTGGGGTAGTGGGCAGGGACAGCCACTCGCCGTAGTCCTCATTCTGTTCGTATTTCTTTTGATTAACAAGGTACACTTCAAAGGGGCTGAAATGGTTTTTATATCGTTTATCTATGGGAATCCCTCCTTACTGTTTCTTATTGGGAAATTCCAGATGGAACTTGATAAACTTTTCTCCCGTATCCTCCATGACCACAACCGCGTCATAGGTGGTGCCCCGCTTTTCAGACCAGAGGCCTTTCACAAAGGTACTGCCCTTTTCCAGCAGCTCCGAAGCCATTTTTGCTGTCAGCTCCTTCTTGCGGGAGGTCCAAAATCGATCCTGCTTCCATAAGACAAAGTTACATGCCCGGTCAGAACAGGCAAAATTCTTTTTACCCTCATAGACGGGTTTTCCGCAGCGGGGACAGCAGCCGATTGCTTCCTTTTCAGGAGAAAACAGTTTCTGTCCATCCTCCGAAATCTGAGAGTGATTTCTGACCAGTTCCCACACCAGTTCGGTAATACCATCCATGAAACTGTCAGGATCTTCTTCGCCCCTGGCAATGGCGGTAAGCTTCTGCTCCCATTCAGCGGTGAGCATGGGGGAGGCCAAGGCCTCCGGCAGAACTGAAACCAGATTGATGCCGTCCTTTGTGGGGATCAGATTTTTGCCTTTGCGCTCCACAAAACCGGCAGAGATTAGCTTTTCAATGGTAGCAGCTCTTGTTGCCGGGGTGCCCAGTCCCTTCCGTTCCGCGTCCTCTGGCATATTCTCCGCGCCTGCTCGCTCCATGGCTGCCAGCAGGGTATCTTCGGTGAAGGGCTTGGGCGGGGAGGTGAAATGCTCGCTGATTGTGGCATCCACATGGGAGAAAACCTGTACCTCGGTGAAATCGGGAAGCTCGGCAGCTTCCTTGGATTCTGCGTCAACCTTTAGGTACGAACGGAACAGACGGTCAATCTCCTGCCAGCCCTCAGAAATGACACGCTTGCCCTTAGCTGTAAACACATGGCCGCTGCAGTCAAAGGCTGCTGTCACTGCCTCATATACATAAGGCTCCGCCACCGCGCACAACAGCTTGCAACAAATCAGCAGAAGCAGATTCCGCTCGCCTACGGGCAGATGGTGAATATCTGCCTTTTCAATCTCCATAGTAGGGATGATTGCGTGGTGGTCGGATACATCCTTGTCAGAAATCAGGGACAGGACATCCGGGAAAAAGCTGGCGCATCCGTCAAAGGGGGCAACTCTCGCCGCCAGATGGACAATAACGGAAGCGGTCTCTGCCATGTCAGAGGTCAGATACCGGCTATCCGTCCGGGGATAGGTCAGCAGCTTCTTTTCGTAAAGGCTCTGGGCATAGTCCAGGGTCTGCTTCGCTGTGTAGCCCAAAATTCGGTTGGCTTCCCGCTGTAAGGTGGTCAGGTCATAGAGTTTGGGAGGCTGCTCCTTCTTCTGTTCACGGGTGACGGAGGTACAGGTAGCCGGACGATCCGAACAGGAAACAAGGACAGCCTGAGCCTGAGATAATTTTTCAAACCGTTCCGAAACTGCTTCGGCACCACCTATCTGCAAGCGGACATGATGGTATTTTTCCTTCTGGAAATTCTGGATTTGATGCTCCCGCTCTGCCAGCATTGCCAGCGTAGGCGTCTGGACTCGGCCCACATTCAGGGTGCGGTGGTACAGTACGGAGAACAGACGGGTGGCGTTGATACCCACCAGCCAATCCGCTTTTTGGCGGCACAGGGCAGAATGGTAAAGGGCATCGTACTCGCCGCTGGGGCGGAGATTCTGGAAGCCCTCCCGGATGGCGCTGTCCTCCATAGAGGAAATCCACAGCCGCTGCACCGGCTTGCTGCAGCCGGTCATGCCGTACACCAGCCGGAAGATCAGTTCCCCTTCCCGGCCAGCGTCACAGGCATTGACAATGCCCTCCACATCCGGGCGGTTCATAAGGGCGCGGAGATGGCGGTAGGCATCCTCCTTGCCGGGGATCAGCACATAGCGGAAAGGCTCCGGCAGAATGGGCAGATCCTCATAACGCCATTTCTTGAACCGCTGGTCATAGCTGGCCGCGTCCATGGGGGACACCAGATGACCCACGCACCAGGAAACGATCCAGCCGCTGCCCTCATAAAAGCCATCGGCCCCGGATGTGACACCCAGGGCCGATGCAATGGACTTTGCTACACTCGGTTTTTCTGCAATAATCAGTTTCATTTTTCCTCCGAAAATCATATATTTATCGCCATTGACAATTTTGTATTTCTGGGGTATAATACCCCAAAATGTAGAAAAGGCGGTGGAATTGCATGTTTTCCCTACAATGGAATATTGAAAACATTGTCGCTCCACTGCTTGTTAGTGTAGTTGCTACAATTCTTGCTGAGGTTTTTATTCAAATGGTAGAACATTTAAAAAAACCTCATTTTTTTGTTGACTTTTGGATAAATAGGTGTATTATAAGCAAGCTGTCTGCGATGATGCATCCCGCCTTTTAGGCGGGATTTTCTTTTTCTATTCCATCTCGGCATCTTCAGTAAGATATTCTTCATCCTCCAAATCCAGATCGTCCAGGTCGGAAGGAACCTTCTGTGTCTGTTTGGGCTTCATCACCACAAAATAGTAGGCAGCACCGCCACCGGCTGCCAGAATCAGCACCAGAGCCAAAAGTGCGCTGGTGTTGGAGTCCTTGGCAGGCTCGGTAAGCTCTGTGGGGGTAGGTGTTGTCTCTCGACCTGCACACCGGCTCATATTGGTCATGCAGATTTCGCAGGAGGTATTCACCGAACCAGCCTTGCACTTCTCGGTACAGGTGCAGACCAGCGGCTTGTCCGTGGTATCTTCATCCATCAGAACCATCAGGTCTGCTTCATCCACTTTGTTAAGGAAGTGCACGGTATTTTCCCCGTTGGCTGCCCGGTCAATGATGATGTAAAAATAGTTGCCGCTTTTGGAAACCACAGTGATGAACTGCTTGTCTCCAGCAGATTCCCCGTGGATATCATCCACCAAGGTCATGTTGCCCTCCGGTGTCAAGGGGATACCGCCCGTGACCGGCTCAGACGATCCCGTTTCCTCCACATACTCTTCGGAACCCTCGTCACTGTAGGCCAAAGCCGTCATGGGAAACGCGCTCAGGCACACCACAAGAAGCAGCATAGCAGTCAGCAGCCGGAAAACGCCCTTATTCTTCATCCGCATATCCCTCCATATCGTCGGAAGTCTCCTTCGGGTCAGTACCGCTGGCATTTGCAAGCATATCTTCAGGCAGGGCGATAAGCCCGCTGGCATAGGCTTTCAGGAAAGCGGTCAGCTCACGGTTGTCCATCTTGACAGCCTTGACCATGCGGACAATTTCCAATTTTTCTTCCTCCACAAGCTGTGCTTCCAGAGAGCGCAGCTTTTTCTGAAGCTCAGAAATCTTCTCCTTGGTTTTTTCAATATCTCTGCGGATTTTATCAGTTGTTGCCAATGTTCAAATTCCTCCTGATTTTAATGATTGTAGGGTGGTCTGGCAAAGGCATAGAAATGGGATTGCCAGTAGCTGGTGTTTATGGTCACATATCGGATGGGATCTCCGCAATGTAACATCATCCCGCCGCCCACATAGATGCCCACATGGCTGATTCCCGGCGTATCATAGGTTCCTTTGAAGAATACCAAATCGCCGGGCTGGGCATTGGAAGCAGGTACCGGGGTGGAAATGTTGTACAGCCCCTGGGCGCTCAGTCGTCCCACATTGCATACGCCACTGTTGGTCAGTGCCCAGGACACAAAGCCGGAGCAGTCAAAGGAAGTGCTGGGATTGCTGCCGCCCCACACATAGGGATAGCCAATGTACTTCTCCGCCTCCGTAATCAGTGCCGCAAAGGTTTCGTCTGCCAATGCTTCCGCCGGAACTTCATAGGTGGGCGGTTTGGTGGTGTACTTTGGTACATAGGGAGAATCCGGAAACAGATCCTCCCGGTTGCCAAGGGTGCCCATGTAGGTTGCGTACATGGAGAGGGTTTCTTCACCCATAATGTACACCGGCACATGGGAAAGATTGAAGTTTTCCAGCTCCACGGTGCAGATATAGTAGGTGTAGGGCACCACTTCCTCGTACTCATATTCCTCCATAATGGGATTTCCGTATCTGTCATACAGGATTTCTCCAGTGATGGGGTCGCGTTTTGGGCGCTCGTCAATTATCGTCTCCGTCCGATACCGGGTCTCCGTCTCCACCGTTTCCGTCAGAATGTATTGCTTTCCAAAGAGCATTTCCAGGTCATTCTGAACCTCGTCTATGGTAAACACACCTTCATGGAGGGCGGAGAGAATGGAGATCAGCACATAGGGGTCATGTTCGATGGTGTCCAGAGCAAAATGGTATTCATCATAGCTGTGAGTGCTGCGGTAGGTATCCAGATACGCCTGCAGCTCCGCTTCCATTGCACAGTAAGCCGCCTCCGCTGCCCGAATATCCCTGTCCTCAGATAGGTAGGAGGTGCCAAGGACGCTGCTGACACCGGAGCCTGCCATCATGGAGCAGGAGGAAACACCGCCTATCAGCATGACAAGAATCATGCCAATCCCCCAAACCGGGAAGATAGCTCTGCTGTGATTTCGAGCAAAGAAAGCCGCTGCCTGTGCCGCCTCCTTTGTTCGTGCAGCAACTCCCCTTGCGGTAGAGGCAGCTTTCTCTGTCTGACGGATTTTCTTTGTATAGTCCCGCTGGATGCGCCGTTTGTGCAGATATCGGGAAATGGGGTTGGAGGAAGCCAGCGCCGGATCGTCATGGAGTGCTTTTTGGTAAAGGAAATCCGCGTTTGCCCGGATTGATCCCTGTTCTGCCTTTGTCACATCCCGCCAGGGCTTCGTCTCGTGATGGAATTTTGCTTCACGCACCTTGCTCCCGGCATAAAGCGCACTGTGTTCCGCCAGTTCCTCGGCTTTGTGCCCAGCCTCTACGCCCACATTTTCCTGTTCCACCTTGCGAATCTCATTGTGGGCGGCGTGGGTGATTTCCTGAACAGGTCGGGAAAGTGGATTCTGCCGTAGCTTGCCGTTGGGCTTCGCCTCTGCCTTTTCAAAGCGGATAGAGGTTTTGCCTTTTCCAGTGACTTTATCGAATACCCGTTCCTTGACCCGGATGGTCTTTGTGGGAATGGCTGCTTTTGCGTCATCCAGTATATCCGCCGCCCGGTCAGAGCGGCGAATGTACTTCTGCAGAGCAGGATCAGCACGTTCCTCCTCTGAAAATTGCAGCCGTGAAGATGGACGCTTCCGGGCTCCGCTGCCCTCACGGACAGAATCGGCATTTTCCTTTGCAGCCTTGTATTCCCGGTGCCGGGCATGAGCATGGGCGGCCTGCTCCAAAAGCGAGCCAAAAGAGATTTCTTCCTCCGGGGCAGAAAAATCAGTCTCCGCTTCCCGGTGGCTGATACGGTCCACCTCGCCGGTCACCAGATTCTCCGCCACAGCACCATCGCGGGTCATTTTCTGCGCGACTTTTTCCGGCGCTTTCATTTCCTTCATCCGCATCCACCCTCCTTCCCATAGGGACAGATGGAAACGCAGGCCCCGGTTTCAATGGCAGCAATGTAGTGAAAAATTGGATAGGCCTGGGGCGGGCAAACCGCATTGCCCAGAGTTTTCAGCCTCAGGGCCCGTCCGTCCATGCGCTCCGTCATGCGGGGCACTCCTTCCGGTTCTCTGGCCCAAAGGATACGTCCGTCCATCCCTGCGGGAATCCCATGAGCCATTCCACCCAATCCGGGTTCAATGCCAACCTGTCCGAAACCGGCTTCTCCTGGGCGATCATCTGCGCCGACAGGTTGGCAGTCGGAGAACTGTTCCGAAACGCCTCCGGTTTCAGAGTGGAACGGTACCCCTCCGATGCTGCTGGGGTCAAGTAGTATACTGCCGCCGACAGGCTGAGGCTCCAAATGGTGCCGCTTTTGTTCCTTTTGCGGAAGATCCCACCCTCGGACAGGAACACATCCAGGTTTTGCGCATCCCGGTTGGTGCATTTGTCGGAGGCAAGGGGTGTGGGAAACATCAGCCGCGACGATAAAAGTTCGCTGGCGCTCATGCCACGCGCCGACGCCGCAAGCCGGAAATACGAATGGGAGAACAGCGTATCCCGCTTTTGCCAGGTCAAAAATCGTCTTGTCGAGCCCCATATTGATGAAGCCAGCAACATTTTCCCCAAGCACCCAATGGGGCCGCAGTTCGGTAATAACCCGGCACATTTCCGGCCACAGGTAGCGGGTATCCTCAAATCCCTTTCGTTTTCCAGCGGAGGAAAAGGGCTGGCATGGGAATCCGCCGGAAATGACGGTAACTGTTTCAAGTCCTGTTCTTTCAAAAAACGCCTCCTTCGTAAAAGTAGTAATATCCCGGAACCTGGGCACATCCGGCCATCGATTTTCCAATACGGCGTATGCGAAATCTGCCCACTCGCATTGGCAGACGGTTTGGAATTCTGCCGCCTCCGCCGCCAGATCTAAGCCGCCAATGCCGGAAAACAGGCTCACATGGGTCAGTGTTTTTGTTTCAGCCGTAAGATATCTCCTTGTTTTCAGATTCTGAAATGCGTTCGCAATAGACCAAATACCGCTGCTTTCCCCCTGATGCGTAAGGGTGGCAGGTCAGCAGCGTAATCATATCCCGCCCCGGCTGGATCAGAATATTCTCAATTTCATGGGACTCAATGATCTTCGTTCCCACAACCTGGTAGCGCAGGGTTTCCCACAAATTGGTAATGATAACCTCGTCACCTAAGGTCAGATCTGTAATGTAGCGAAAGTAGGAAGCACCACCCCAGCCCCGGTGACCGGCAATGACGGTGTTGGTGTTGGCACCGCCAATGGGGATGCTGGTTTCCGAGAGGACAGCGGCGCCGTCTGCCATGTTTTCATCGGTGGCACCCAAATACAGCGGCATTTCCAATTCCAGCTTTGGAATGGAAATTACACCAAAGGTTTCATCCGGCAGGCTGTAATCCGTAAGGGCAAAGCTGGCTGTCCGATATGCGTTGCTACTGGAAAACGCGGACTGTCCTTCCTCGTATATGCGCTGGTTGTAGGCGGTCATGGCATCCCACAGTTCCTTGTGTTGGCGGGATTCCTCCGTCTCCGGTGCGGTCGGAAGGATGACGATATTGGGTGTGCCATCCTCGGGATCACCCACCACCCGTCTGAGAAAAACTTCTGCCTCCCAATTCATCCTGCGGTCAACCACCGCGCCCTGGATATGGGGATATAGCGCCAAAAATAGCCCTGTCAGGAACAGCATGAGCATAAACAGAACAAAGAAAGATTCCCATTTACTTCTGAACATACATACCGCCTCCTTTGCCAAATTCGCGATAGATATGTACCGCAGAGAAAATAACCAGCCCCAGACCCAGAGCGGCGATCACGCCCCAAAGAATCCCCAGCAGATATTTCTGCTCCCAGGTGGAATGGGGTGCCTGTTCCGTGATTTCTTCCGCTAGCGCAGCAGCTTCCTCATAGGGAATCCGGGAGCCGCGAACCAGTAGGCGGTGGGTGTTCACTCCATAGGGGGTGCAGGTGACGAGTGTACACAAGTCCTCGCCGGGTGCTATCCCCAGCAGGCTGGTGTCGTAGGGAAGCACGGTGTTGATCTCCACCACCTGATATGCCAGGGTTTCATCCAGAACATGGAGATAGAACACATCTCCGACAGTGAGCTGTTCCAGATCAGTGAACATCTTTTGCGAAGCCATGCCGCTGTGACCGGACAGAATACTGTGGGTATTTTCACCGCCCACGGGGAGAGAGCTTCCCAGCAGATGCCCGATGCCCCGTTCCAGAGAATCGTTTTCTGTTCCGTGATAGATGGGCAGATTTACGCTGATCTTGGGAATCTCCACATAGCCCATGATGCCGTTTCCGGCAACATTGAGCTGGCTGTCATAGTCTGCCGATGCTGCTAGTAAGCCCTCCTGACTGTATGCGTCCTGCGTAGAAGCGCCGGGGATCAGGGAATGATTGTAAATTTCCGCCTGTTCTTTTGCTTCTTGCAGCGCGGAATCGTCTATCTGCTCCATGACCTCCTCATAGGCGGTGTGAATTTGGGAGGCATACTTTTGATTGACATAATTACTGATAACGGGATACAAGGTTAGCCCCAGCGCCAGCAGGAACGCCATGACCGCCAGAGCGATTGTGATACGCTTTTGCTTCGTATGGAACCCTCCTTTTTGGGGAAAGCCCCGGAGGAATGAACCTCCGGGGCAGATGAAATTAGACAGAGCGCTTCTTCCGGCTGACCAGCACAATGACGGATACCGCGCCAGCCATCAGCAGAATGCCAACGACGGTGAACATCATGGTTCCGTTGTCACCGGTCTTGGGCAGGTCAAAGCCACGGGTGTTCACCACAGTCAGGGGCACTTCGGCATTGACGCTGCTGTTATCCTCCAGCATGGTGACCTTCTTGCCGTCTACGGTGGCGGAAGCGGTCAGCAGCTTGTGTTCCAGATGCTTCTGGGGCATATTGTGGAGATCACCGTTATCGTGGATAATGGTAGCGTACCGGGGATCGTTCTGAATCAGACCCAGCACATCCGTGCCATAGATGCCGCAGGAAGCATCGGTATTCTTCTGGGAGATCACCACATCAATGCCCTGCTTCAGCATCACATAGCCGCTGTCGGTGCGAACCTCGGTCATGGTGTAGGTGTCATCTTCCAGACCCTTGACGATGATTCTGCCCTGGGCATCGGCGGTCTTGACGGGAACAAAATGGGTGGCATCTGCCTTGTCGGTCACATGATCCACCACATAGTAAATGCCCTCGTCCTTGTTCAGCTCGGCCTTCACGAAGTAGTTGTCGGTCGTGTTCTGAATCAGGAACTCTACCTTGGAGAAATCGCCCTTGCCGTCAGAGAACAGCTTGGTCAGGTCAATGCCGTAGCTGAACACATGGCAGTCATCCACCAGGGTGTCGTAGTAGTTCTGGGAGCTGCGCTTCCAGGTCAGGACAACCTTGTTATCGTTGCCCTTGTCACCGAACACCAGATCGCTGCTGCTGTCCATCTTGGCGGCATAGGTGATGCGTACAGTGCAGTCGGAGTAGCCGGAGTTGACCATGGAAGCGCCGGAGTACACAGCCTTGGAGGTGTTGATCTCGGTCAGACCGTCAGCGGTCATTTCGATGGTCATAACGGATTCCCCGCCATCGGTGGTATTGTAGGCAACAGCAAACTTGCCGTCAGCCTCCGTCCACTTGGCAACGGAATCGGTGCAGGCGGCATCGGTGAAGAACTCCAGAACCACATCGCCCTTGTTGTAGGTCAGACCCTTGGACAGGGTATCCACAAAGGTGTAGCAGGACAGGTAGGTGCTTTCAGAGGTGATGGATGGCAGGGTGGAAATGATCTGGTAGTCGATGGTATCACCGGCGGAAGCGGTGCCGGTGTGGGCATAGGCATCGGTCTTGCCGGTGTCGTTCTGATTCTCCCGCAGGGTCTTTTCCAGAGAGGG
>CAMGIN010000048.1 GCA_946056135.1 uncultured bacterium
TGCCGCCCCCTACGCACAGTTTTCCAATTCTTTTCTGCGTTAAACGATCATTTACCTGCCACTGACGCATTTCTAGTATCTGTAAATGGTAGTCCTTCCTCCCTGAAATAACATCCCCCTGACGAAAAATCGTCAGGGGGATGTTGGAATTTACTTGAAGTACTTCACCGCAGCTTCAAACATGCGGATGTTGTATTTGCCGGGGACGTTCTTGTACAGGCCCGCGCCGATGCGTTCGCTGTGGCCCATTTTGCCGAAGACCCGGCCATCAGGGGAGGTGATGCCCTCAATGGCGTACAGGGAGCCGTTGGGGTTGAAATGCACGTCGGCGGTGGGGTTGCCCTCCAGATCCACATACTGGGTGGCGATCTGCCCGTTGGCCGCCAGCTGCCGGATCAATTCTTCGGAGGCCAGGAACTTGCCCTCGCCGTGGGAGATGGGCACGTTGTACACGTCGCCGACGTTGGTCAGAGCCAGCCAGGGGGACTTGTTGGAAGCCACCCGGGTGCGGACAATGCGGCTCTGATGCCGGGAGATGGTGTTGAAGGTCAGGGTGGGGCAGGTCTCGTCGGTGTCGATGATCTTGCCGTAGGGCACCAGACCCAGCTTAATCAGGGCCTGGAAGCCGTTGCAGATACCACACATCAGGCCGTCCCGGTTGTCCAGCAGATCGGTGACGCCCTCCTTGACAGCGGCGTTGCGGAAGAACGCGGTAATGAACTTGCCAGAACCGTCAGGCTCGTCGCCGCCGGAGAAGCCGCCAGGAATGAAGACCATCTGGGCTGTTTTCAGTTCGCCCGCGAACCGCTCCACGGATCTGGCAATGCCGTCGGCGGAGAGGTTGTTGATGACGATGATTTCCGGCTCGGCTCCAGCGTCCCGGACAGCCTTGGCGGAGTCGTATTCGCAGTTGGTGCCGGGGAAAGCGGGGATCAGCACCTTGGGCTTTGCCACCTTCACCACAGGGGCCTTGCGCTGCTCTGCCTTATAGGAGAAGGCCTCCATGGGCTGGGAAGCGGTGGGAATGTTGCAGGAGTATACGGATTCCAGCTTGTCCTCATAGGCCGCCAGCACCTTCTCCTGGGACAGGGTTTCACCCCGGTAGGAGAAGTTGCCGTCCGCTGTGGTGACGCCCAGAACCCGGCCAACGGTGCCCTGGGCCATTTCCAGCACGAAGCTGCCGTAGGAGTAGCCGAACAGGTCTTCCATGGTCACTTCATCGGTAATGGCAATGCCGAAGCCGTTGCCGAAGCCCATCTTCATGACCGCTTCCGCTACGCCGCCCATGCCGGGGGTGTAGGCAGCCACAGCCTTTCCGCTACGCAGAAGCTCTGTGACAACAGTGAAGTTTTCCAGCAAGGAATCGGTCTTGGGCAGGTTGTTTTCGTCGTATTCGGTTTCCAACAGGCAGACAGAGTGACCTGCAGCCTTGAACTCGGGGGAGACGACTTCAGAGGTCTTGCCGGTGGTGACGGCAAAGGACACCAATGTGGGCGGCACATCCAGATCCTCGAAGGAGCCGGACATGGAATCTTTGCCGCCGATGGCGCCGATCCCCAGCTCCATCTGGGCCTTAAATGCACCCAGCAGGGCGTCCAGAGGCTTGCCCCAGCGCTTGGGGTCCTTACCCAGACGCTCGAAATACTCCTGGAAGGTCAGGTAAGTATCCTCGAAGGATGCGCCGGAGGCGATGAGCTTACACACGGATTCCACCACCGCGAGATACGCCCCATGGTAGGGAGAGGCGGAGGTGATGAAGGGGTTGTAGCCGAAGGCCATGAAGGAGCAGTCGTCGGTGTGCTTCTTTTCTACGGAAACCTTCTGCACCATAGCCTGGATGGGGGTCAGCTGATTTTTGCCGCCGAAGGGCATCAGCACCGTGCCAGCGCCGATGGTGGAGTCGAACCGCTCAGACAGGCCCCGCTTGGAGCAGGTGTTCAGGTCCGTTGCCACGGACAGCATGTTCTCGGTAAAGCTGCCGGAGACGTTCCGGCTGTAGTCCTCGGGCTTGGCGGAGGCCACGGTAATGTGCTTGTCCGCACCGTTGGAGTTCAGGAAATCCCGGCTGATGTCGCAGATGGTCTTGCCGTTCCAGTGCATGACCAGACGGGGATTCTCTGTGACGGTAGCCACGGGAACAGCGTTCAGGTTTTCGGTAGAGGCCAGCTCCAGGAAACGGGCCACGTCCCCGGCTTCAACCACCACGGCCATCCGCTCCTGAGATTCGGAGATGGCCAGCTCGGTGCCGTCCAGGCCCTCGTATTTCTTGGGAACTTTGTTCAGGTCGATCTCCAGGCCGTCCGCCAGTTCGCCGATGGCTACGGACACACCGCCTGCGCCGAAGTCATTGCAGCGCTTGATGAGCCGGGAAGCCTCGGGATTCCGAAACAGACGCTGGAGCTTCCGCTCCTCGGGGGCGTTGCCCTTCTGAACCTCGGAGCCGCAGGTTTCCACGGACTGGGTATTGTGGGCCTTGGAGGAGCCGGTGGCGCCGCCGATGCCGTCACGGCCGGTGTTGCCTCCCAGCAGGATTACCACGTCACCCGGATCCGGGCGCTCCCGGCGAACGTTCTCCGCAGGGGCCGCCGCAATGACTGCGCCGATTTCCATACGCTTGGCAGCGTAGCCGGGGTGATAAATTTCATCCACAATGCCGGTGGCAAGGCCAATCTGGTTGCCATAGCTGGAATAGCCGGCGGCGGCGGTGGTGACGATCTTGCGCTGGGGCAGCTTGCCGGGGATGGTCTCGGAAACGGGCTTCAGGGGGTCTGCCGCGCCAGTGACCCGCATGGCGCCGTAGACGTAGCTGCGGCCGGACAGAGGATCCCGGATGGCACCGCCGATGCAGGTGGCCGCGCCGCCGAAGGGCTCGATTTCCGTGGGGTGGTTGTGGGTCTCGTTCTTGAACAACAGCAGCCAGGGCTCCGTCACGCCGTCCACCGTCACGTCGATCTTCACGGTGCAGGCGTTGATCTCCTCGGACTCGTCCAGCTTATTCAGCTTGCCGTTGGCTTTCAGGTGCTTCACGGCGATGGTGGCCAGGTCCATCAGGCAGATGGGCTTTTTCTCACGGCCCAGGGCATTCCGGGTTTTCAGGTATTCCTCGTAGGTTTTCTGCAGCAGCCCATCTTCAAAGCGCACATCGTCGATGATGGTGCCGAAGGTGGTGTGGCGGCAGTGGTCAGACCAGTAGGTGTCGATCATGCGGATCTCAGTGATGGTGGGATCCCGCTTCTCCTGGAGGAAATAGGCCTGGCAGAAGGAAATATCGTCCAGATCCATGGCCAGACCATACTGCCGGATAAAGGCGTCCAGGCCTTCCCGGTCCAGCTTGGTGAAGTCCTTCAGCGTGGCGACTTCGGTGGGAATGTCATACTGCACCGCCAGAGTTTCGGGGATCTCCAGTGCGGCCTCCCGGCACTCCACGGGGTTGATGACGTACTTCTTGATCTCGGCGATATCTCCGTTGCTGAGATCGCCGTATAAAGCGTAGACCTTGGCAGTGCGGATCAGGGGCCGCTCCCCCTGGGAGATGATCTGGATGCACTGGGCGGCAGAGTCGGCCCGCTGGTCAAACTGTCCCGGCAGAGCCTCCACGGCGAAGACGTAAGCGCCGGGCAGGTCAATGGAGGCGGAGGCAATGTCCAGCTGGGGCTCGGAGAAGACGGTCTTCACGGCGTACCGGAACAGCTCCTCGGTGATGTTCTCCGCGTCATAGCGGTTGAAAATGCGAACATCGGTCAGCTTTTCAATGCCCAGCAGATGCTTGGCTTCGCTGAGAAGGCCCTTGGCTTCGTTGGCCAGACCTTCCTTTTTCTCTACAAATACGCGATAAACCATGGGGTAATTTTCCTCCTAGCTTCGGTTTTGTCGGTTATTTCAACGCCTGGAGCGCACGCTGACCGATGTCGCTGCGGCGGTAGGCGTTCTCGAACTGAACGCCGTCGGCAATGCGGTAGGCCTCCCGGATGGCGTCCGGCAGAGTGTCCGCAACGGCGGTGGTGCCGGTGACCCGTCCGCCGGAGGTCAGCAGCTTGCCGTTTTCCAGCTTGGCCCCGGCCACGTAGGTGTGGGCAGCGGCTTCCTCGGTCATGGTCAGCGCAAAGCCCTTCTTGTAGCTTTTGGGGTAGCCCGCGGAGGCGGTAATCACGCAGCAGGCGTGCTTGTCGGCGAACTTTACCTCGGTTTCCGCCAGGGTGCCGTTGGTGCAGGAGCGCATGATCGTCAGCAGGTCGCTTTCCAGCAGGGGCAGCACCACCTGGGTCTCGGGATCGCCGAAGCGGCAGTTGTATTCAATGACCTTGGGGCCATCGGGGGTAATCATCAGACCGAAGTACAGGCAGCCTTTGAAGGCCCGGCCTTCCGCGTTCATGGCGGCGATGGTGGGCAGGAAGATTTCTTCCATGCACCGCTGGGCCACTTCAGGGGTGTAGTAGGGGTTGGGAGCCACGGTGCCCATGCCGCCGGTGTTCAAGCCGGTGTCGTTGTCCCCAGCCCGCTTGTGGTCCATGGAGGACACCATGGGCTTGACCACCTTGCCGTCGGTGAAGGACAGCACGCTGACCTCAGGACCGGTGAGGAACTCCTCAATAACAATGTGATCCCCAGATTTGCCGAAGATGTGGCCCTCCATCATGTCCCGGACGGCAGCTTTGGCCTCGTCCCGGGTGTTCGCGATGATGACGCCCTTGCCCAGGGCCAGACCATCGGCCTTGATGACGGTGGGGATGGGGGCGGTCTCCAGATACTCCAGAGCGGCGGTCATATCGTCAAAGACTTCGTACTTGGCGGTGGGAATGCCGTACTTCTTCATCAGGTTTTTGGAGAAGACTTTGCTGCCCTCAATGATGGCCGCGTTGGCCCGGGGGCCGAAGCAGGGAATCCCCTTTCCCTCCAGAGCGTCAACACAGCCCAGGACCAGAGGATCGTCAGGGGCTACCACAGCATAATCGATGCTGTTTTCCACAGCAAAGGCCACGATCTTCTCAATATCCGTAGCCCCGATAGGCACGCAGGTTGCGTCAGCCGCAATGCCGCCGTTTCCGGGCAGAGCGAAAATTTCTGTTACATCAGGGTTCTTTTTCAGACTTTTGATGATGGCATGCTCCCGACCGCCGCCACCAACGACCAACAGTTTCATAGATTCCATACCTTTCCGATTAAAAGTGTGGAGAGTGGAGGATGGAGTGCGGAGTTCGGGGAGCCATTCACTCCACACTCCACACTTCACACTCCACACTCAATTAATGGTGGAACAGCCGCATGCCGGTGAAGGCCATGACGATGCCGTCTTTGTCGCACTCCTGGATAACCAGGTCGTCCCGAATGGAGCCGCCGGGCTCGGCAATGTAGCTGACGCCGGAGGCCTTGGCCCGCTTGATGTTGTCGGAGAAGGGGAAGAACGCATCGGAGCCCAGGGACACGCCGGTGATGCCGTCCAGGTATGCCCGCTTCTCTTCCTGGGTCAGGCGCTGGGGCTGCTCGGTGAAGTAATTCTGCCAGATGCCGTCGGCGCAGACGTCTTCCTCGTTGCCGTTGATGTAGCCGTCAATCACATTGTCCCGGTCAGCACGGCCCAGAGTGGGCAGGAAGGGCAGAGCCAGGGTCTTGGGATGCTGCCGCAGGAACCAAGTGTCCGCCTTTCCGCCGGCCAAACGGGTGCAGTGGATCCGGGACTGCTGGCCCGCACCCACGCCGATGGCCTGGCCGTCATAGGCAAAGCACACGGAATTGGACTGGGTGTATTTCAGGGTAATCAGGGACACGATCAGGTCGATCTTGGCGGACTGGGGCAGGTCCTTGTTCTTGGTGACGATGTTCTGCAGCAGATGCTCGCCGATCTTAAAATTATTGCGGCCCTGCTGGAAGGTGATGCCGAATACCTGCTTGGTCTCCTGCTCGGCGGGGACGTAATTGGGGTCAATGGCAACAATGTTGTAATTGCCCTTGCGCTTGGCCTTCAGGATGGCCAGGGCCTCGTCGGTAAAGCCGGGGGCGATGATGCCGTCGGAGACCTCCGGGGCAATCAGCTTGGCAGTGGTCACATCGCAGACATCGCTCAGAGCCACCCAGTCGCCGAAGGAGCACATCCGGTCAGTGCCTCTTGCCCGGGCATAGGCGCAGGCCAGGGGGCTTTCGTCCAGCTCAGGCACGTTGTCCACGAAGCAGGCCTTTTTCAGCGCTTCGGGCAGGGGCTTTCCCACAGCGGCGGAGGTGGGGGAGACATGCTTGAAGGAGGTGACTGCCGCCATGCCGGTGGCTTCCTTCAGCTCCTTCACCAGCTGCCAGGAGTTCAGGGCGTCCAGAAAGTTGATGTAGCCGGGACGGCCATTCAGAATGGTAATGGGAAGTTCGGAGCCGTCGGCCATGTAGATTTTCGCGGGCTTCTGATTGGGGTTGCAGCCGTATTTCAGTTCAAATTCGTTCATTTTGATTTCCTCCATAAACGCAGGGTGCTTATTGATGCTTATTGAGGATCCGCTGCTGGTACTGCCGGGTTTCCAGGTCGGTGTAGCGCACGAACAGGGAGATCTTGTTGTCGGCGTTCAGGTTTTCCCACAGCTCAGAGGTAAAGGCATCGATGTCGGCAGGGATAGTGACCCGCTCCGGCTCCCCCTGGAAGGTGGGGATGACAGGATTGCCGTCGCAGACGTAGGTGTGCAGGAAGTGGCCCAGGCCGGGGAGGGCAGGGTACTCATAGAAGAACCGGGCGCAAGCGGAGCCTTCCGGGTCGGCGGACTTCAGGATGGACATTTTGTAGCTGCTGTCGGGGGCAATCAGACCGGAAATCCGGGGGGTCCAGTTGGGGCCGTCGTGTTCAAACTTCCGGGTACGCAGGGCAGCTTCCCAGCTCTCGCCTCTGGCGAGGTACTCCCAGATGGTGTCGGTCTGGTCGCCGTTGGTGACGATCAGGCCCTGGCCGATTTCCCGGACAGGATGGTAGATGATCAGGCTGGGATCCACCATTTTGCTGGGATCGTGGGCCTCGGTGCGGATGCCGTCGGGCTCCTGGATGAAGACCCGGTTGCGGCTGTTGACGCTGCGGCCCATGATGAAATAGGCGGCCACGGAGGTTTTTCCGTCGGGGGTCAGGCCCAGCACAATGCCCCGGCCAGGATAGGTGTTGCCCGCCAAGCGCTCCGCCATGGATTTGGTTTCATAGACGTTCATTGCGATTCTCCATTCCAACAGTTTTCTTGAGAAAGGATCGTTTCTTGTTATGATTACTTGCGGGGATCCTGCTTTTGCAGCTCTGCGCAGACGGTTTCCGCGGCCTGGGGCAGCAGGATCCATTCCGCCTGCTCCATGACCCGGCGCTGTAAAGTCTCAGGGGTGTCACCGGGCTCGATGTAGACGGCTTTCTGGGCGATGATCTCGCCGCCGTCGGGGATCTCGTTGACAAAATGCACCGTGGCCCCGGTGACCTTCACGCCGTAGTCCAGGGCCGCCTGGTGGACCCGCAGGCCGTAGAAGCCCTCGCCGCAGAAGGACGGGATCAGGGAGGGGTGGACGTTCAGAATGCGCTTGGGATAGCAGGCGGTGAAATTCTCAGTCAGGATGGTCATAAAGCCCGCCAGGATGATGACCTCAATGCCGTAGGCGGTGAGAAGCTCCTTCAGCTTTTCCTCGAAGGCCGCCTGGGAGCCGCATTCCTTTTTCAGCACCACGGCGGTGTCAATGCCCGCTTTTTTTGCCCGCTCCAGGGCGTAGGCATCCCGGTTGTTGGAGATCACCAGCACGATCTCACCGCTAAGGAGGGTCTCCCCCTGGGCGTCGATCAGGGCCTGCAAATTGGTCCCGCCGCCGGAGACCAGAACCGCGATCTTGGTTTTCATGCCAGGATCACCTTTTCTTCATTTTCAATGATGGTGCCGATGACGTAGGCATCCTCGCCGTTGGCTTTCAGGATTTCCAGGGCGGCGGAGACTTCCTCCGCGGGAACCACGATGCTCATGCCCACACCCATGTTGTAGGTGTTGAACATGTCCCGCTCAGGGATATTGCCCCACTTGGCGATCAGGTCGAAGATGGGCAGAACCTTCACAGCGGACTTGTCGATCTTGGCGCACAGGCCGTCGGGGATGGAGCGGGGAATGTTCTCGTAGAAGCCGCCGCCAGTGATGTGGGAGATGCCCTTGACGTGGACCTTCTCCAGCAGGGCCAGAACAGGCTTGACGTAGATCTTGGTGGGGGTCAGCAGGGCCTCGGCGATGGTCTTGCCGTTCAGCTCCTGCCGGGGGACATACAGCTCAGGGTTGTTGTTGTCGATGTCAAAGACCTTCCGGCACAGGGAGAAACCGTTGGAGTGGATGCCGGTGGAGGGCAGGGCGATGACCACGTCCCCTGCGCGCATGGTGGCCTTGTCGATGATCTTCTTCTTGTCCACGATGCCCACAGAGAAGCCTGCCAGGTCGTATTCGTTCTCCGGCATCATACCGGGATGCTCGGCAGTCTCGCCGCCGATGAGGGCGGAGCCTGCCTGGACGCAGCCCTCGGCCACGCCGCCGACAATTTCCGCGATCTTCTCCGGCACGTTCTTGCCGCAGGCGATGTAATCCAGGAAGAACAGGGGCTTGGCGCCGACACAGATGATGTCGTTGACACACATGGCCACGCAGTCGATGCCGATGGTGTCGTGCTTATCCATGAGGATGGCCAGCTTCAGCTTGGTGCCCACGCCGTCGGTGCCGGAGACCAAAACCGGCTCCTCCATCCCGGCGATGGGCAGCCCGAAGCAGCCGCCGAAGCCGCCCACGTCGTCCAGGCAGCCTTCATTCCGTGTCCGGGCCACATGCTTCTTCATCAGCTCCACGGCCTTGTAGCCTGCGGTGATGTCAACCCCCGCCGCGGCATAGCTGGCGGAATAGGAATTTTGATGCTCCATATTTGCGCTCCTTTTTGAAGTTTATAGTTGAAAGATTTGCTGAAGGAATTTCCTGTTTGGATTTATTCTTCTCCGTTCCAGCAGTAGGTGCAGACCTTGTCACGGTCCAGGCCGATGGCTTCCAGCAGGCCGTCCAGGGACTGATAGCCCAGGGAGTCGAAGCCCATTTCCTCGCAGATGGCCTTCAGCATACACTGGCCGCGCTCGGTGGAGCTGTCAGCGTATTCTGCCACATGCTTCTGACCCTCTTTGCCCTCCAGATTCTGGATGATCCGCCGGGCAAGCAGCTCCATTTCGGAGTTGCTCCGGGAGAAGTTCAGGTATTTGCAGCCGTACATAATGGGCGGACAGGCGGAGCGCATGTGCACTTCCTTGGCGCCGCTGTTGTACAGGAATTCCACTGTCTCCCGCAGCTGGGTGCCCCGGACAATGGAGTCGTCCACGAACAGCAGCTTCTTGTCCTGGATCAGCTCCGGCACGGGGATCTGCTTCATTTTGGCCACCAGATTGCGCATCTCCTGGTTGGCGGGGGTGAAGGACCGGGGCCAGGTGGGAGTGTACTTGACGAAGGGCCGGGCGAAGGGCTTGTGGGAGTAGTTGGCGTAGCCGATGGCGTGGGGCAGACCAGAATCCGGCACGCCGGCCACATAGTCCACCTCAGGCATGGTGCCGTTTTTCATCTCTTCCCGGGCCATGATTTCGCCGTTGTGGTAGCGCATGACCTCCACATTTTTGCCCTCGTAGTTGGAGTTGGGGTAGCCGTAGTAGGTCCACAGGAAGGCGCAGATTTTCATCTTCTTGCCGGGCTGCGCCAGCTGCTGAATGCCGCTGTCTGTGATCTTCACGATCTCGCCGGGGCCCAGCTCGTAGCAGTCTTCATAGCCCAACTTGTGGTAGGCGAAGGACTCAAAGGAGACGCAGAAGCCGTCCTCGTTTTTGCCGATGAGCACCGGCAGGCGGCCCAGCTTGTCCCGGGCGGCGATGATGCAGTCCTTCATCAGAAGCAGAATGGTGCAGGAGCCGTCGATGGTGTCCTGGGCGTTGCGGAGACCGTCAATCAGGGTGTCCTTCTGGTTAATCAGGGCGGCAGTCAGCTCGGTGGTGTTGACATCGCCGGAGGACATGGCCATGAACTGGTGGCCCGGGCCGGAGAAGGCAGAGGAAACCAATTCCTCGGCATTGTTGATGATGCCCACCGTGGAGATGGCGAACATGCCCAAATGGGAGCGAACCAGCAGGGGCTGGGGGTCCGTGTCGGAAATGCTGCCGATACCGGCGTTGCCGCTAAATTTGGCAAGATCAGTGTCAAATTTTGTGCGGAAGGGGGTGTTCTCAATGTTGTGGATCTGGCGCTGGAAGCCCCGATCCTTGTCATAGAATGCCATACCGGCCCGGCGAGTACCCAGATGGGAATGGTAGTCCGTGCCGAAGAAAACGTCGTAAATACAGTTTTTACGGGAAATTGCCCCGAAGAAACCGCCCATATCAGGTGTCCTCCTTAAAAAGTGTGGTGGGTTGCGTTACGAATTCAGCTCTGCCTGCAGTGCGGCATCCTTTTCCAGGACCTTCCGGGCATCGGCGGCCCGCTTGGCATCCAGCTTGGCGGCCAGCTCCGAGTCTTCCACAGCCAGAATCTGTGCAGACAACAAAGCGGCATTCACACCTCCGTTGATGGCAACGGTAGCGACTGGGATACCGGAGGGCATCATAACCGTTGACAGGAGTGCGTCAATGCCGTCGAGACAGGTGGACTTGCAGGGAATGCCGATGACAGGCAGGGTGGTGTTGGCCGCAATAGCGCCAGCCAGATGGGCAGCCATACCGGCAGCGGCGATGATCACGCCGAAGCCGTTGCTCCGGGCGGATGCGGCAAAATCCCGAGCTTCCTCGGGGGTGCGGTGGGCGGAATACACGTGGCACTCGTAGGGAATGCCGAGAGAGGAAAGCGTGTCCATGGTTTTGCGCAGGATCGGCAGGTCGCTGTCACTGCCCATGACGATACCAACTTTTTTCAATGTGTTACCTCCTTGATGGCAAACAAAAAAGGGCGCACTTACCCCAAGTGAGGGAAAGTGTGCCCAGACGGTCGGCGATGCGGGAATGTGCCCTTACTCCATGTGGTGCTCCACTTATCCGTCAGTCATAAGGGTTTTGCTTTTACGGAATTCATTATACCATTCGGGGCGGACACCGTCAATTCGCAGAAAGCCAATTTCTTCGCGATTTTGCTGTGTTTCCATGTATACCTTGCCAAATCGTGAAAAATGGACGGATTTTCTTCAAAAAGGGACAGCTTCGCGACCGCCCCAACAAATTCAGCATACCATACTTCCCGTCGCCTGTCAATGAGAAATATGACGAAATAACGAAATTCGGCACAATATTTAATGCAAAATCATGCTATTTATACAAATCCCCATATTGCATTTTCTGAAAAGTCGTGGTATCTTATAGATACAAAGAGGTGATACCAATGATCTGATCGATCAAGGTTCCTGAAAGAATTGGGAACCGAACAGGCGCTTCGCTTCCAGATTTCTTCCGTTTCTATATATTTTTTATCAACAAAAAACAATACCCGGAAGTGATTCAATTTTTGTCAAGGGAAACGACGCCTGATCCTGCAGAAAGAGAGGTTAACCAACGATGTTAGATACCAAGAATTCAATGAAGTAACCCTTGGCTGATTCGCCGAAAGAAACAGTCAAGGGTTACTTCTTTTCTATCACACCTACACCCGAAAGGGCGTTTTTTATTGCCGTTTTGACGGGCGTTTCTGTCCAACGTTGACACATTCCGACTTGGATGCTAAGATAGGGAAAGAGGTGATGCTATGCCGGCGGAAGTTCAAACAAGACCCGGCCTTACAGGCAATCAACTGAAGATTCTTGCCATGGCGGCCATGACCTGCGACCATATTGGCTTGCAGCTGCTGCCGCAATTCGGCGTGCTGCGGATCATTGGCCGTCTGGCGCTGCCGATTTACGCCTACATGATTGCCGAAGGGTGCCGGTATACCCATGACCGGAAGAACTATCTGCTCCGGATTCTGGCGCTGGCGATGCTGTGCCAGGTTGTGTATTTCGCAGCTATGGGATCTCTGTACCAATGCATTCTGGTCACGTTTTCCCTGTCCATCTGTCTGATCTATGCCCTGGACAATGCCGGAAAATGCAGAGATCCGGGTTCCGTTCTCCTGGCGTTGGGAGTGTTCCTTGCGGAAGTGTTTCTCTGTGTTCTGCTGCCGAAGCTGATGGCAGGAACGGATTTTGGAGTGGACTATGGGATTTGGGGCGTTCTGCTTCCCGTGCTTGTCTACTGCGGAAAGGACCGGCGGCAGAAGCTTCTCCTGCTGACGCTGGGAACGGTCCTGCTTGGCGCAGCCTTCGGTGGAATGCAATGGTGGGCACTGCTGGCGGTGCCGCTGCTGATGGCTTACAACGATCAGAGAGGAAAGTACCCCATCGGCAAACTGTTTTACATCTATTACCCGCTGCACCTGGTAGTCATCTACGGGATCAGCCTGCTTTTGACATAATGAGTCCCCATCCGGAAATTGATATGATCCCCCTAAAGTAGACCATGGAAATAACCAAAGTCTGCTTTAGGGGG
>CAMGIN010000049.1 GCA_946056135.1 uncultured bacterium
CGTGAAATAGGTTGCTTCCAGTGCTGGTTTTCACAAAAAGCGACAGGTTTGACCGATCAAAACTTTCAGCCAGCGGGAGGGTCAATGACCCTCCCCTACAGTGGGTACTGCTGTAAACGATCACTTACCGTAGCACCGCACCCGCGGTCGAGGGGCCCAAAGGATGTTCGTCTACCACCCAAAGTGCGTAACGCATTCGCCGCGGGCCTTGCCCGCTAAACGATCATTTACCGTTTCATTCCAAATCGGCTCGCAAAACCGATAAAAAACCTCCGGCTTTTTCAGTCGGAGGTCTCTTTCCGCTCTACGGAGCGGATATTTTTTTCAGCCTTGTGCCGGGGGATCATTAGCTCGTGGCCGCAGCCTAAGCACCGCAGCCGGAAGTCCGCGCCGGTGCGAAGCACCAGCCACCGCTTTTCCCCGCAGGGGTGGGGCTTCTTCATTACCAGAATGTCGTTTAACCGGATGTCCATTGTCACCGCTCCTTCTTGATGGCATCCCAATACTGCCTGGCGGACTGCTCCAGCTTGTTGGGGCCGTATTCATAGTAGTGCTTCCCCACCAGCTCGTCGGGCAGATACTGCTGCTGCACCCAGTGGTTGGGATAGTCGTGGGGGTAAAGATACCCCTGCTCCCGTTCCATGGTGTAGGAGTCGGCGTGGACGTTCTGCAAATGCCTGGGGAAATCCCCGGTGATGCCCTTACGGACATCTTCGGCAGCCCTGTCCAGTGCCAGATAGCCGGAGTTGGATTTGGGTGAGGTAGCCATCAGCACCGCCGCGTCGCCCAGGGGAATCCGGGCCTCGGGCATGCCCAGCTTCAGCGCCATGTCCACACAGGCGTTGACGATGGGAATGATCTGGGGATAGGCAAGCCCCACGTCCTCCGCCGCGATGACCATGAGACGGCGGCAGGCAGATTGCATCTGTCCTGCCTCCAGAAGCCTTGCCAGGTAGTGGACTGCCGCGTCCGGGTCGGAGCCGCGGATGGACTTCTGCAGGGCGGACAGTAGATCATAGTGGCTGTCCCCGTCCCGATCCGCCCGCAGAGCACTTTTCTGGGTAACCGCCTTGGCGTCCGCTAAAGTCAGGGGCAGCAGGTCTCCCTCCGGCTGTCCGGCGGAGAACAGCACCTCCACGGCGTTCATGGCCTTCCGTAAATCTCCACCGCAGGCGGCGGCAATGTATTCCAGCGCCCCTTCTTCCGGAACCGCTTTCAATGCCGTCCTCTCCTCCATGAAACCCACCGCCCGTTTTACCGCCTGCAAGGCCGCGGCGGCGGAGATCTGCTTGAACTCAAACACTGTGGAGCGGCTCAGGATGGCATTAAACACATAGAAGTAGGGATTCTCGGTGGTGGAAGCGATCAAGGTAATCTTGCCGTTCTCAATATGTTCCAAAAGGGACTGCTGCTGCTTTTTGTTGAAGGACTGGATCTCGTCCAGGTACAGCAGCACCCCGTTGGGGGCCAGAAAGGTGTCCAGCTGAGAGACGATTTCCTTGATGTCAGCGGTGGAGGCAGTGGTTGCATTCAGTTTATACAGGGTGCGGTTGGTCTGCTTAGCGATGATATTGGCGACAGTGGTCTTGCCCGTGCCGCTGGGGCCGTAGAAGACCATATTGGGGATATTCCCGGAGTCGATGAGCCGCCGCAGCACCGCGCCCTTTCCCAAAATATGCTCCTGGCCGTAGACCTCGTCCAAAGTCTGGGGCCGCAGGAGATCGGCAAGTGGTTGATACATAGGCGTTCCCTCCCTGGATGATGATAGGATAGAGGATTCATGTGCTAAAGGATCATTTAAGCTTGCACCAACCGTAGGGCGGGGTCATGACCCCGCCCTACGATGGAGAACGATGGATTCTGCGATAAACGATTATTTACACTATACCACATTCCCAGCCAAATTGCACCTACTATTTTTCGAAATTTTGTTCAAAATAAATCCCCTCCGTTTGGGAGGGGATTGCTATCAGAATGTCGCCACATCCGGGTCGGCAGGCTCCGCGCCTTTGACCACCTGCAAGGCAGTCAGCATAGGGCCAACCTCGCCCTTGTACAGGGGATGCTTTTCGGCAGTGATCTTCGCCGTGACCATGACCCAGCTCCGGGATTCCAGCTCCCTGGCCTTGTCATACCGGCAGGGAATGCCGCAGAACTGGATGTCCTCCACGCAGCAGGTCATAACGAACCGTCCGGGGGCAAACATGCCGTTCTTGTCCCGACGGAGCATGGCAACCTGAGCCTTGAAGCAGACCGTCTTGCCGTCATACTTCTCCGGTTCCTCGGACACATCCCGATACCACAGGGCGTAGTCCTCGTCCATAACCTGAATCACAGGGGCGTTAATGTCGAAGGGCAGCGGGTCCTCGATGTCGTCATAGGTGGAGGTCCCGTCGGTGTAGTCATAGAGGATGTCCACGCGGCGGTTAGCGGCCCTGGCCAGCTTGTGGAAGGGCATCACATCCGCCCCCGGAGTCATACGGTTAAAGACCACCATCTGGGCGCCCACCAGCTTGTCCATGACCAGATTGCGCATGTTGGCATTGTAGGCCATAATGGTGGTGGAGTCGGCAAACATAACCTCCTGAGCTACCACCCAGCTCTCCGGGAAACGGATATACAGGTCTCCCACCTGCTGCATCCCATTCAGCTCGGCAACCACCCGCTGGGCCTTGTATTTCTTCTGCAAGGCCTGCAGGTCCTTGGTGGTGACGGTCTGCTGGTCCAGGACCTCCAGATAGACATTCTGATAAGGGTAAGCAGAGAAGTCATACTCCTCCTCCCCCTCCTCGAAGACCAGCAGCAGCGTCCGCTCTCCCGCGTTGAACCGGGGATCCTCCAGGGTCTCCTGGATAAATTTCGTCTTGCCGGAATCCAGGAATCCGGTAAAGGCATAGACCGGGATCTGCTGCATAGGTTACACCCCAAACAGCGCGGCCACACCCTGCTCGTCCAGCTTGGAACCGATGACGCAGAGCTTGCCGGTGATATCCGCGGGGCCGCTGCGGACATTGTACTCCTCCGGAACATAGTCGAAGTGAATCCAGCTGCCGTCTGCAGCAGGCAGAATACCCTTGGACCGGAGGATCATGCCGTACTTACCGGTGTCCAGCTCTTTCAGAGCGGCCTCCACAGCGGCCTTGTCAAACTTCTTGGCCGTCTCCACGCCCCAGGAGGTGAAGACCTCGTCGGCATGGTGATGATGGTGATGGTCATGGTCGTGGTCGTGATGATGCTCATGGTCATGATCGTGGTCGTGATGATGCTCATGGTCATGGCAGCCGCAGGTGCAATGCTCGTCATGCTCATGATCGTGGTCATGCTCATGCTCATGTTCATGCTCATGTTCATGCTCATGCTCGTGCTCATGTTCATGCTCATGTTCATGGTCATGATCGTGGCAGCCGCAGGAGCAGTGTTCCTCATGCTCGTCCTCTTCTTCCAGCCGCTCCAGCTCCAGCTTCGCCAGCTCCGCAGCCAGGGAAGCCTTGCCCTCCATGGCCTCGATGAGCTGGTCACCGGTCAGGTCATTCCAGGGGGTGGTGACCACGGTGGCGACCTGATTGTGCTGGCGCAGCAGCGCAACGGCAGCGTCCAGCTTGGCCTGGGGGATGGAATCGGTCCGGGACAGGATGATGGTGGAGGCTGTCTCGATCTGATTGTTATAGAACTCGCCGAAGTTCTTCATATACACCTTGACCTTGCCTGCGTCCGCCACAGCCACGGTGTAACCCAGGGTCACATTTTCATTGGTGACCTTGTTCACAGCACCGATAACGTCGGACAGCTTGCCCACACCGGAGGGCTCAATGAGAATCCGGTCAGGGTTGTACTGCTCGATGACCTGGGTCAGGGCCTTGCCGAAATCACCCACCAGGGAGCAGCAGATGCAGCCGGAATTCATCTCGGTAATGTTGATACCGGCATCCTGCAGGAAGCCGCCGTCGATGCCGATCTCACCGAACTCGTTCTCGATGAGCACCAGCTTCTGACCTTTGTAGCCTTCCGCGATCATTTTCTTGATGAGGGTGGTTTTGCCTGCCCCCAGGAATCCGGAGTAGATATCTATTTTTGTCATTGTTTACACCTTCTGTTAAAAATTTTCTACCCCATATTATAACACCACTTGTCAACTGTTACAAGAAAGATTTCATGAACTTTTCGACACATTTCCCTAGCTTTTTCCACAGCATTTCGGTTATTTTGTATTCAGGCAGACCATCCCCCAAACGCGACAGCCTGCTAAGCGCCGCACCGGCTCTCCCCCGGTGCGGCGCTGATTGTATTTTCACATTTCATTCATCCCCGAAGGGGATACCATCATTTTGCATTCTGCATTCAGCATTCTGCATTTGACATCACCCCACCGGGATCAGCAGCATCTGATTCGGCGCCGGTTCGTCCTGGAGGTTGTTGGCCTTGCGGATGGCCTCCACCGTGGAACCACTGGCCTTGGCAAGATCCCACAGCCGCTTCTCCCCTGCCCTGCGCAGAATCAGAGAAGGCCGTTCCGGGTTCGCCTGACGCGGTTCTCCCAGATTCAGCCCTGTCACCATGGGGATCCCCCGGCTGGTCGCAGCGGTGACCTCCATGGGGAACTCCACCTTCACCAGAATATTTCCGCTTCCGGCTGCCGCCTGGGCTTCCCCAGGCATAGGAATGGCAAGAAACTCGCTGGTTTCATCCGCATTCAGACTGTGCTTACCCTCCCAGTGGGCCGAGCCGGAGCGCAGGGCCCCGTCTTCCCCGTAATAGAGCACCTGGAATACCCCCGGCAGCTCCATTTCCACGCCGGTTTCCGTCCTGCGCTGCCTGGGAAAATCCGGCAAGAAGGTCACATCCGCCGCCACGTTTGCCTCACCGGGAATGCTCTGCTCCCCATACAGGTTTTCCCGCCGGGTTTCCAGCACTGCCGGAAGCTCCAGGCTCTCCGACTGCAGCGCCAGCTCCCGGCCTGGGCTGTAAGCATCCTCGATGACCTCCAGCAGCGCCTTGTCCGTAATCAGATACTGTGCCACCACGCCGGATTTGAACCGCAGGTGTCCCTCGTCGTCCAGCTCCAGCTCCAGGCTGGTGGGACTTAAGAGGATGTCCGTCTGGGCATCGGTACTGTGTTCCTCATTCAGATCCGCGTACTGGGAGAAAGGCACCTCGAAATCCCAGCTGTGGAGCTGCCCTTCCTCCGAGCGGTACAGAACATGCAGGTTCGTATTCCCCCGGAAGACGATCTTATTGGACAGTACCTTCTTGTCCGTGACCTTCGGGTTCAGGCGGTAGTAGATCAGCTTCTCCGGTTGGGGCGCGGAGTCCGGCAGGATCAGCTCCTCATCCTGGAGGAAGGTCTTTTCCCCGGCCTCCTTGGGCAATCGCACGGGATAGACGCTCCGCAGCAGCTCCACCCCCTCCGGCACGCTGTCCGGAGCGAATACCTCTATCTCCCTCGGGGCCAGGGCCATGCCCAGCGCCGCCACCCCCGCCCGGACCATAATCTTCCTGGCGGAGACGGACCGGGCATCCACAAATCTTGGCAGGCACTGAATGCGGATGCTCCCCTCCGGTGTTCCGGCAGGCAGGTCCCACTTCATCTGGAAGGGAATCCAGGCATCGATGCACCGGGCCTCCGTGCCGTCCTCCGGGGTGTACAGAACCCAGACCATCATCCCACCGGAGAAGGCAATGCTGTCCCCCCGCCACTCCTTCCCCCGCAGAATCGTCTGCCCCCAGGCGGACAGAATCCGGCCGATATCCGGCATCCCGTCGGGGAGGCCGATCTGCTGGGTTTGCTCGCTGTTTTGAACCTCCTGCACCGCGGTATCCAGACAGGAGAGCATGGTTTTCCCAAATTGAAGTTCCACGTTCGGATCACTCCTTATCCCACTTATGTCAGTAACAGCATATTCGGCACCGGACAAGTTTATGACAGAGAATTATTCGAGAGCGGTAATTGCTGTAAATAATCATTTATCTTCGAATGCAAAATGCTGAATGCAGAATGCAAAATGAAGGTATCCCCTCCGGGGATAAAATGGAAAGAAGCGATAAAGGAACGTTTTCTCCAGGCAATCAAGAAATCTATTTGCATTTGCCTGCGTGTTTTATTCATCCCGAAGGGATACCATCATTTAGCATTTAGCATTCAGCATTTTGCATTCGCTCTGCGCTAAACGATCATTTACAGAAGAATACCATCTCCACAGCCTAACTGCACACATCTGTTCACCTTCTCTTCATCACGCACAGCCCCAGCACGATCAGCACAATCCCGCCGCAGCAGCAGAGGAACCAGCTCTCCAGGCAGTGGCCCACAATGACGCCGAGACCAAAAAACAGAATACAGCAGCCATGCAGGCGACTCTTCCGGCACATAAAAACACCCCCTGCGCATCCTATGCAGGGGGTGTCAAAAATATGAAGCTTAGCCGCCTAAGTAGGCCTTCTTCACTGCGTCAGAGCTGGCAAGCTCCGCGCCGGTTCCACTCAGGGTAATGCAGCCGGTCTCCAGGACGTAGGCCCGGTCCGCAATCTGCAGAGCCTTCCGGGCGTTCTGCTCCACCAGCAGAATGGTGGTGCCTGCTTTATGCAGTTCCCGGATGATGTCGAAGATCTGATCCACCAGGATAGGAGCCAGACCCATGGAGGGCTCGTCCAACATCATCAGCTTGGGATGGCTCATGAGCGCCCGGGACATGGCCAGCATCTGCTGCTCACCGCCGGACAGAGTGCCCGCAATCTGCTTGCGGCGCTCTTTCAGCCGGGGGAAGTAGGTGAAGACCCGGTCCAGATCCTCCTGGGAAACCTCCTTGTTGACGTAAGCGCCCATTTCCAGATTCTCCTGAACCGTCATCTGCAGGAAGATCCGGCGTCCTTCCGGCACATGGGCCAATCCGGTGCGCAGGAGCTTATAGGCCTCGGTGTGGGAGATGTCCTGACCGCAGAAGGTGATGGAGCCGCTGCGCGGATGCATCAGGCCGGAGACGGTCTTCAGGATGGTGCTCTTGCCCGCACCGTTGGCCCCGATCAGCGCCACGATCTCCCCCTCGCCCACTTCAAAGCTCACACCTTTAATGGCGTGGATGGCCCCGTAGTAGACGTGCATGTCCTCAATTTTCAGCATCGGTCTTCCCCTCCTCTCTGCCAAGGTAGGCCTCAATGACGGCGGGATTCTGCCGGACCTCGTCGGGGGTGCCCTTGGTAATGATGCGGCCGTAGTTCACCACGGCGATGGCCTCGCAGACGTTCATGACCAGGTTCATGTCGTGCTCGATCAGGAAAATGGCGATCTGGAAGGTGTCCCGGATCCGGCGGATCTGGTGCATCAGCTCGGTGGTCTCGCTGGGGTTCATACCGGCGGCAGGCTCATCCAGCAGAATGATGGAGGGATTGGTGGCCAGCGCCCGGACGATCTCCAGTCGACGCTGAACACCATAGGGCAGGCTGCCCGCTTTCTGGTCTGCCACATCCGTCAGGCTCATAAAGTCCAGCAGCTCCATGGCCATCTCGTTGGCCTGCTTCTCCGAACGGTAGTAGCTGGGCAGATGCAGCACGGAGGAAGCGAAGGAACACTTGATGCCGTTGTGCATGCCCACCTTTACGTTGTCCAGAGCCGTCATGTCGGTGAACAGGCGGATATTTTGGAAGGTACGGGCGATGCCCAGCTTGTTGACCTTGTGGGTGGGCATGCCCTTGATGTCGATGCCGTTGATCAGCACGCTGCCCCGGGTGGGCTGATACACACCGGTGAGCAGGTTGAATATGGTGGTTTTGCCCGCGCCGTTGGGGCCGATGAGGCCGGAAATCTCGGTGGGGCCGATGGTAATGTTGAAGCCGTCCACAGCGGTCAGGCCGCCGAAGTCGATGCCCAGGTTCCGCACGTCCAGAACCGGCTGCTTGTCCTTGTCCTGTTCCCGCAGCAGGGTGTAGGTGGGAACCTTCAGCATCTTCTTACTGTATTCATTCATTGGTTCCCGCCTCCTTCTTTTTAAACAGTCCCCAGAACAGGCTCTTGATCTTTTCGCTGACAATGGAAAGCTTTTCCTTGAACTTCGGGGACCAGGTACACAGCATGACCACGATCAGCACCACGGCGTACAGGATCATGCGGTAATCCTGCAAGCCCCGCATGGCCTCCGGCAGCACATACAGCACGGTGGCGGAGATCACGGAGCCCAGGATGTTGCCCATGCCGCCCAGCACCACGAACACCAGGATGTTGATGGAGGTGTTGAAGTTGAACTTGGAGGCGGTGACAGAGGAATAGTTCAGACCGAACAAAGCGCCAGCCATACCCGCAAGGAACGCGGAGACTACGAAGGCCTTCATCCGGAAGGCGGTGACATTGATGCCGACAGACTCGGCAGCAATCCGGTTGTCCCGGACAGCCTTAATGGCACGGCCTTCCTTGGAATTCACCAGATTCTGCACCACGAACAGGGTAAACAGCACCAGCACAAAGCCCATGGTGAAGGTGGCCAGCTTCTGTACGCCGGTGGCGCCCAGGGGGCCGTTGATAATGTACTTTCCGCCTTCCCCCAGCTTCATCTTGCTGGTGGAGATGGCCATATGGAAGCCTTGGGCATCGATTCCGGCATAGAGGTTGCCCACGATGTTCTTCATGATCTCACCGAAGGCCAAGGTCACGATGGCCAGGTAATCGCCCCGAAGCCGCAGCACCGGGATGCCGATGAGGAAGCCCACAACTCCCGCCAGGATTCCGCCGCCTACCATGGCGCACAGAAGCCTCATCACATCGTTGGGGATGGTATCCTGCAGCAGCGCTGCGATAACGATACCGGAGAAGGCGCCGATGCCCATAAAACCGGCATGGCCCAGGCTCAGCTCCCCGCAGATGCCCACCAGCAGGTTCAGGGAAACCGCCAGGGAGATGTAGACACAGATGGGAACCAGGTAGCCTTTGACAGAGCTGCCCAGCAATCCCGCGCCGTTCAGAACCTGCATAACGGCAAACACCGCAATGACCACGAGATAAGTAATCCCATTGGTCCGGGTGGTTTTGTTTTTCAGCAGAGTTTTCATAGCCATCACCTCACACCTTCTCCTGGACCTGCTTGCCCAAAAGACCCGCGGGCTTTACCAGCAGGATAATGATCAGAACGGAGAACACAATGGCATCAGAGAACTGGGTGGACAGATACGCCTTGCTGAAGGTCTCGATGATGCCCAGCAGAATACCACCCAGCATAGCACCGGGAATGGAGCCGATGCCGCCGAACACCGCCGCAGTGAAGGCCCGGATGCCGGGCATGGAGCCGGTGGTGGGCATCAGGGTGGGCACGGTGGAGCACAGCAGCACGCCTGCCACTGCCGCCAGGGCGGAGCCGATGGCGAAGGTGGTGGAGATGGTCCGGTTGACGTTGATGCCCATGAGCTGGGCGGCAGCCCGGTCCTCGGACACAGCCCGCATGGCCTTGCCGGTGCGGGTCTTGCTGGTGAACAGAGTCAGACCAACCATGACCAGGATGGAAACACCCACCGTCAGCAGCACCTCGCCGGTGATGACGATCTGCCCATCAAACAGGGAGATGGGCTTCATGGTGACCACGCTGGTAAAGTTCTTGGGGCTGCTGGTCCAGATCAGCTGGGCAGCGTTCTGCAGGAAATAGCTGACGCCGATGGCCGTAATCAGTACCGCCAGGCTGGGAGTTCCCCGCAGGGGTTTGTAGGCCAGGCCCTCGATGAGGATGCCCAGCACGGTGCACACCGCCATAGCCGCCAGCACGGAGGCCCAGGCAGGCAGTCCCAGGTAATTGGTTACGCAGAAGGAAATATACGCACCCACCATGATAATATCACCGTGGGCAAAGTTCAGCATTTTGGCAATGCCATAGACCATGGTATAGCCCAGGGCGATGATGGCATAAACGGAACCGATGCTGATACCGTTGATCAGATACTGAAATATCCGCATAACATGCCTCTCTTTCTCAGTGTACTTCAAAATCTCGACAGCCTATGACGGCGGCACGGGCGTCTGCCGCTCTCATCGACTGCCGAACGGAAATATTGGGATGGGAAGGATAGCCCTTCCCATCCCAGCAGATGTTAAGCCAGAGGAACGTAAATACCGTCGGTGACCACCACAGCTGCGGGAGCCTTGGAGATCATACCATTGCCGTCCCAGGTCATGCCCTTGCCGGTCAGGCCGTCAACGGTCATGCCAGCGAACTGCTCCTGCAGCATCGCGCAGGCATCGGCAGCAGGAGTGCTGCCGTCGATACCGGCGGCGACACAGGCATTGTACAGGGCGTAGATGACGTCATAGCCGTCAGCAGCGAACTGGTTGGGAACCTTGCCGTCGTTGTTGGCCTTGAACTGCTCCACGAAGGAAACAGTGGCATCGTCGGTGGCGTTGGCATCGAAGGGGGTCATCAGCACCAGGCCCTCAGCCAGGGAAGTGTCGAAGCCTTCCACAGCCAGGATGCCGTCCATGCCGTCACAGCCGAAGAAGGTGGGGGCATAGCCGATGGTGTTGGCGTAGGTCAGAACCTGAGAAGCCTCGGTATAGTAGAAGGGCAGGAAGACGATGTCGCAGCCGGCGTCCTTGCACTGGGTAACCTGGGTAGACAGGTCGGCCTTGTTGTCGGCGGTGAAGGCGGCGTTGTCAACAGCCACATTCAGGCTCAGCTCAGCAGCCTTGGACAGGAAGCCGTCCACGATGCCGGTGGAGTAAGCGTCGGAGGAGTCGTAGATGACACCGATGGTGGCATCGGGCCACTTCTGGGCCATCAGCTCCGCGGCGGAAGCGCCCTGGTTGGGGTCGGTGAAGCACATCTGGTAGACATTGGGGCCGGTCATGGCCACGTCCACAGCAGAAGCAGAGGGGGTCAGCATAAAGATCTGGTCATTGACGGTTTCCGCAGCGATGGCCAGGGCGGAGCCGGTAGTCACAGCGCCTGCCAGGATCTGCATGCCCCAGTCCTTCAGGGAGTTGTATGCGGAGACAGCCTTATCGGAGCCGTCGGCCTCGTCGTCCTCAGCCTTAAACTCGATCTGCAGGCCACCCTTGGCGTTGATCTCGGCAACAGCGATCTCCATGCCGCCGCGAACAGCCAGACCATACTCGGAAGCGCCGCCGGTCAGAGGGCCGGTCAGGCCAATCTTCAGAGCGGGAGCGGAACCTTCGGCAGGAGCCTCAGCAACAGCCTCGGGAGCCTTGGTTTCCGCATCCTTGGGCGCTTCGGTCTTGGAGGAGCCGCAGCCGGCCAGCATACCGACTACCATCAGAGCAGCCAGCAGCAGAGCAAGAATCTTTTTCATAATACATTTCTCCTTTTCTCAAAACTATAAAAAAGCGGCTACGTTTTCGCAACCGCTTCTTCATACACTGTGAAGCCCCGGTTACGCGATTCCCTGCAGCAATACCTGTACAAGAACGCAAATGGACACTACCAAGAAAATGGCAGTGTCCAGGATGGGGCGAATTCGGGCGCAAGAACACGCCGCTGCAGCGCAGCGGGAAAAATGGCATTTGGAAGCAAATTGTGCAGCCATCTTCATGTACCTCCCCTTTCAAATATGGGTGTATTGTATCTCACAGGCGGACATTTGTCAACACCAAAAACACCACAGTTTCTTCGTCCTTTTCTTTGTTTTTTTGTATGCAATGCACAAACAGTGTGGAGTGAGGAGTGTGGAGTGTGGAATTGGGTTGTGCTGTAAATGATCGTTTATCTTCGAATGCAAAATGCTGAATGCAGAATGCAAAATGAAGGTATCCCCTCCGGGGATAAAATTGAAAGAAGCGATAAAGGA
>CAMGIN010000050.1 GCA_946056135.1 uncultured bacterium
AAATATTCGTCAAGCCCACCAGTCGTGAGGCGTTTCGCGTGGAATGGATGCTGTAAATGATCGTTTACGCACGTACCCACTGTAGGGAGGGTCATTGACCCTCCCGCTTGGTAACGGGACAGAGTTTGAAATAGGTTGCTGCCAGTGCTGGTTTTCACAAAAAGCGACGGGTTTGACCGCTCAAAAAATTTCAGCTGGCGGGAGGGTCATTGACCCTCCCCTACAGACGGTGCTGCGATAAACGATTATTTACAGCTGCACCGCCTACAGAGGACGCAGCCTGTTCCTGCGGGCTTTGTAAATTTTTTGTAAACGTTATGGCGTTCTTCGCCCTGAGTTTGTGCAGAAAAACGGAAATCCACTTGACATAGCAGGCGGATTCTTCTAAAATAAGGGATAAGAGGTTCCAGAGCCAGAAAGCCTCTCCGAACTTTATCAAAAAAATTCAGAAGGTGACGTTATGTATCGACTTTTAGAACTGAATCCCCAGCTGAAGCCTTTTGCGGGGGACATTGATCTGCGTATGTTCCTGTACCGGGCCACCAAGAGCCGGATCCTTGCCGAGGGGCAGACCCTGAACCAATTCGCCAACGCCCATGACTACTTCGGCTTCCACCATGTGGAGGGCGGCTGGGTCTACCGGGAGTGGGCACCCAGCGCTTACCAGCTGTACCTGGAGGGTGACTTCAACGGCTGGAACCAGACCAGCCATCCCCTGACCAACATCGGAAACGGCAACTGGGAGATCTTCCTGGAGGGCGACGACGCTCTGTGGGAGGGCTGCAAGGTCAAAACTGTTGTGGACGCCAACATGACCCGCACCGAGCACATTCCCCTGTACGCCCACCGGGTGGTCCAGGACTCCAAGACCCTGACCTTTACCTGCGAGATCATCGACGACCGGAAGGTCTTCCCCTGGACGGACCAGAATTTCGTTGGCGAGGACAAGCTGTACATCTACGAAGCCCACGTGGGTATGGCCCAGGAGGAGGGTAAGGTGGGCACCTACCGCCAGTTCGCCGACTACACCCTGCCCCGAATCCAGAAGGCGGGCTACAACACCATCCAGCTCATGGCCATTATGGAGCATCCCTACTACGGCTCCTTCGGCTACCAGGTCTCCAACTTCTTCGCCGCCTCCTCCTGGTTCGGAAAACAGGAGGACCTGAAATACCTGGTGAATAAGGCCCACGAAATGGGCATTCGGGTGCTGCTGGACGTGGTTCACTCCCACGCCGTGAAGAACACTGCCGAGGGCATCAACATGTTCGACGGCACCACCTGGCAGTTCTTCCACGACGGCCCCAAGGGCGACCATCCCGCCTGGGGCACTAAGTGCTTCGACTACGGCAAGACCGGCGTCATCCACTTCCTGCTGAGCAATCTGAAATACTGGATGACCGAGTACCACTTCGACGGCTTCCGCTTCGACGGTGTCACCTCCATGCTGTACCACGACCACGGCCTGGGCACCGACTTTAACTCTAACGACAAGTACTTCTCCTACAATACCCACACCGAGGCCATTACCTACCTGCAGCTGGCCAACGAGCTGATTCGCCAGGTGAACCCCAAGGCTGTCACCATCGCCGAGGATATGTCCGGCATGCCCGGCATGTGCCTGCCCATCGAGGACGGCGGCATCGGCTTCAACTACCGGCTGGGCATGGGCCTGCCGGATATGTGGATCAAGACCGTCAAGGAAAAGTCCGACGAGCAGTGGGACATCTACCAGATGTGGTGTGACATGTGCCTGCGCCGTCCCGGCGAGGACACCATCGCCTATGTGGAGTCCCACGACCAGGCTTTGGTGGGCGACCAGACCATGATTTTCCGTCTGGCTGGGGCCAACATGTACACCGACATGGACAAAGCCTGCCACAACCCCAGAATTGACCGGGCCATCGCCCTGCACAAGATGATCCGCCTGTTCACCCTGGCCGGCGGCGGCGAAGGATACCTGAACTTCATGGGCAACGAATTCGGCCATCCCGAATGGATCGACTTCCCCCGGGAGGGCAACGGCTGGAGCTTCCACTACTGCCGCCGCCAGTGGAGCCTGAAGGACAACGGATTCCTGAAATACCAGTGGCTGGGAGACTTCGACGAGGACATGATCGCCCTGACCAAGGAAAACCGCATGTTCGACCAGCGCATGGGTGACCTGCTGCTGAGCAAACGCCCCGAGAAGACCCTGGTGTTCTACCGCCACGGCCTGCTGTTCGCCTTCAACTTCCACCCGAGCCTGTCCCTGACCAACGTGCTGGTGCCAGTGCCTCAGCCCGGTGAGTACACCGTGGCCCTGAGCACCGACGATGAGAAATACGGCGGCTGGAACCAGATCCAGCATATTACCTATCCCACCAAGATGTTCGACGGCAAGCACTATGTGGAGCTGTACCTGCCTGCCCGCACCGCCGTGGTGCTGAAGGAACGGGTGATTCTGCCGGAGGATGTGAAACCGGCCCCTGCCGAGGCCCCTGCAAAGAAGACCACCCGGAAGCGTTCCACCAAGAAAACGGAAGCCGCTCCCGCCGAGGAGCAGATGCCTGCGGAAACCGCAGAAGCTCCTGCAAAGAAGGCCACCAGAAAGCGCACTACCAAGAAAGTGGAAGCCCCTGCCGAGGAGCAGAAGCCTGCGGAAACCGCCGAAGCTCCCGCGAAGAAGACCACTCGCAAGCGCTCCACCAAGAAAGCGGAAGTCCCCGCCGAGGAGCAGAAGCCCGCGGAAGTTGCCGAGGCTCCCGCAAAGAAGACCACCCGCAAGCGCGCACCCAAGAAGGCTGCCGCTGAGGAATAAGCGAATTTACAAACGGCGTGACCTTGATTTTGGTCACGCCGTTTCATTTTGCTGCGGATCAGGGAAATGATCGTTTCTCATACTAAAACCTAATTGAAAGCTTTAAAAGATTTCCGAGGATGAATTGTTCCAGAAAAGGCAGATGACGCAGCTGGGCTGACGCCCAGCAAGGAAGATAACGCATTCTGGAGCAATTCAGACCGGAAAGATTTAAAGATTTTAATTAGGTTTTAGTATCAGACAAGGCTGGCTGCGAATACGCATTGGCTCCTACGATAACTGCATAATTGCAGCTTTCCTTCCTGCTGCATCCGGACGGAGTCTCCGGATTGTCGAAATATGCCGGAATTTGGCCAAATCGTTGTTGACACCTCAAGTTCCCTTTGTTACAATGAAAATATCGAAAATCCGATTTTCGGTTTTTCGAAAACTGATACATAAAGGAGCCTATCTCCATGGTTCGAATTGTGTCCGATACCTCCACCCTCTATTCCTCTGCCCAGGCTGAAGCCGCCGGGTTCGCCGTGGTTCCCCTGTCCGTCACCATTGGGGGCAAAAGCTACCGGGAGTTTGATGAGATCAGTTCCCGGGAATTCGTAGGACTGATCCGTCAGGGCCATATGCCTACCTCCAGTCAGCCCGCCATCGGCGAGGTAGAGGCGATGTACCGCCGCTTCGACGGTGAGGAGATCATCAATGTCGCCATGGCCGCCGGGCTGTCCGGCACCTATGACAGCGCAGTAACTGCGGCAAAGTTCTGCAGCCATCCGGAGAAAATCACCGTGGTCAATAGCCGGACCCTCTGCGGTCCCCACCGCTATCTGGTAGAAAAGGCCGTACAGTGGGCCAAGGAGGGCCACCCCCGGGCCGTCATTGTGGAGAAGCTGAACGCGCTCATGGACACTGCCAAAAGCTACCTGATCCCCGAGGATTTTGACTACCTGCGCCGGGGAGGACGGCTGTCTCCCCTGGTGTCCCATGTGGGCAAAATGGCCAATCTGACCCCCATCATGACCCAGACCGACACTGGGGAGCGTCTGACGGCGGCCGGCATCCGAAGAGGCTATGGTCATGCCGTAAAATACCTGGTGAAGGAAATGGTCAAAGCCGGTGTTGGCAAGGGCTGGCAGGTTCGGATCTCCCATGCCGACGCGGCAGACAAGGCTCTGCAAACTTTGAATGCCCTGAAGGAGGCCATGCCTGACGCGGAATACCGGATCCACCCCCTGAGCCCCGCCTTCATCACCCAGGGCGGCCCCGGCTGCGTGGCAGTGCAGTACATTCACAGTTAAAAACCAGAAGATACCTGGTAAAAGCGTTGACAAATCATGGCCAGATTCCTATAATAGTAGCAAATTTCCGATTTGAAAAGGAGAGAACATATGAACTGTCTGGTTACCTATTCTTCGGAATACGGCTACACGAAGCAATACGCCCAGTGGATTGCGGATGCCCTGGGCTGCGGCATCCTGCCCTCGAAAAAAGTCACCCCCACCCTCTGGCAGGGCTATGACGTAATCATTCACGGCGGCGGACTGTACGCCGGGAGCCTGTCCGGTCTGAAGCCTCTGGTCAAGCACTATGACAAGCTCCGGGGCAAGACTCTGATTCTCTTTACCTGCGGTATTGCCAACCCCCAGGACCCCCAGAACGTCGCCAACATCGAGGCTGGGATTGCCAAAGTTCTGACACCTGAAATGCAGAAAACAGTGAAGCAGTTCCACTTCCGGGGCGGCATCGACTACGCCCGGATGCGGCCCATGCACAAGGCCATGATGGCGATGATGCGCAAGATCATCTTGCAAAACGGTCCCGAGAATCTCCGGGACGACGACAAGGTGATCGTAGATTCCTACGGCAAGTCGGCGGATTTCCTGGATCCAGCTTCCATCGCGCCCCTGGTGGAGTATGTGAAGCAGCTGGCCCTTTGAGGGCACCGGTTCGTATCCGATGTGGAGAGATCCTTGCGTCCCATAATCGGGTTCGTCCTTACCGGTTATCCACTGCTTCCCCGATACCATGTTCGCAATCCTGTAAATCGCAAAGGAAAGAAGGGTGAACGCAGCTTGATAGCAGCGCAAAAGAGAGAAACGGAGAGACCCCCTATTGCCGAAACGACTTCCCCAATTGAGTATCACGCGGATGATTTCGGATTATTCCCAGCCCAAAGCAAGAGAATCCTGGACTGTCATACAGCAGGAGTGCTTAACGGTGTCAGTGTCATGCCAAACAGCGAGAACCTGTCTGAATGTATGGCCCTCCTATCTCCATTTCGGGAGGAAATTGAGATTACGATTCACCTGAATCTGATCGAAGGACGGAGCCTTTGCAGTCCAATGGAGCTTCCGTTTCTGGTGGACCGGAACGGTATTTTCCGGGTTTCTTTTGGAAGTCTGTTGCTTCACTCTTATCTCCCTGGGAAGGAAAAATACAGAAAGCAGATCCAGAAAGAGATACGCGCACAGATTGGGGCCATCAAGCAGTTTTTACCAAACGATTCCTGCATTCGGATTGATGGACATGCGCATTATCATATGCTCCCAGTGGTGTTTGACGCGTTAATGGACGTAATCCTGGAAGATCATTTGAAGGTTTCCTACATTCGGATCCCTCGGGAACATCTGTCGCTGTATCTGAGGAACTGGAAAAAACTGCACAATTTCTCTGCGATCAATCTTGTCAAGGTCCTGATATTGAACCTGTTGGCCCTTCGAAACGAGAGAAAATATCGCGCTTATTTATCTCCGCTTACCCAGAAAGTCTTTTTGGGTGTTTTCCTTTCCGGACACATGGACCGGGAGAATGTCGCCGCAATTCTTCCGGATGCCATCCGATTCGCAAAGGAGCAGAATTGTGGGATTGAAATACTGGCGCATCCGGGCGGGATTTATGAAAAGGCGGACATCGCAAAACTGACAAATTCAGATGACATTGCCTTTCTGACCAGTGAATCACGCCGCAGAGAATCAGCCATGTTTCAGTCTATTGGCACAGAAAAAGGGATCCTGTGAACGTTTCGCAGATTCCAGGAACAGAACATGTCAAAAAATGACGCGCGAATTGATTTCTGCCCGTTGGCGGAAACAATTCGCGCGTCATTCTTGACATTTCTTAACGATTAGCCTGTAGATTTCTATGAGAAGCTTGGGCAGGCGGCTGACCAGTTACCTTGAATCAATTATTACCCTAACGGCTTCAGGTTTCGACCGAATAGCTGCGCCGCTTCTTTCTATGGCGTTTGCGATTCCGTTTCCGGGAACCTGACAACTACATAATCGTCGATGACCCGTACAGAGCCTTCAGCCGGCCAGCAGGGCATCTCCTGGAATCTGGAATCCGCCTCAATCCGTTCCTGCTCCTCCGCTGTCGCAACAGGTGTCTCCACACCCACATACGCCTGGAACCAGGTCAAGAAGCTGTAGGAGGCACGCAGCAGTCCATTGGCCGAGCAGCCTATGTATCCGCCGTAGAAGGGGACCTCATGCCAGATATCATAAAATCTGGAATCCTGAACCGTGCCGGAAAACACCCATTTCTTATCGGGCGTATACCCTTCCGCCCCCTGCATCCGATTCACCAGTCCGGATGCGAAGTTCTCCACCTGACGGTTGGAAAAATACAGCGCGGTATAGTTTACATTGGTATAATATCCATTGTAAAACACGATAATGGCCAGCAGAATCCCCAGCACGGAGGAAAAAATCCGCTTTTCCCTACCCTGAGTCTTCGGCACATATTCCAGCAGCAGAAGCGGGACACAGGCAAACAGAACCAGCGCATAGACCATAAGGGTATATACGATACTGTCGGGGCACATGATCTCGATAAAATTCACGCCAACGGGAAACAGCAGGCCCATCAGGCAGAAAAACACGCCAGTCAGCCATTTGACCCTTCTTGTGAATAAAACGGAAAGGCTCAGACACACAATCGCAAGGAACAGCGCAAGCCAAACGATCCGCAAAGCCTTTGCAGGCGTCAAGCTATAGTGGTTTTTCAGAGGGAAAAAGACCGCATTGCTCCATGCTTTTGCGATCAGAGACGGCAGCCTGCTCAGGCTCAGCTGGCCCATGGTGCTGACCCCCTGGTAGGTATCCAAAACCGTTCCGGAATACGCGGCCAGGCAAATCTTCAGGCCAACAAAATAGAGCGCCGCACCCAAAATCAGGCAGCCGCAATAGAAGACCCCCTTGCGCACCAGGGAAGAGAGCTTTGCATTCTCCTCCAGGGAACCCTTCATCAGCAGCAAAAGGAAGATGCCGATGCTTACCGGTACATAGGCCTGATAGATTCCCATGGAGCAGGCAATACAGAGGGCCGAAAGCGGAAGGCCGAATTTCCTCCGTTCCGCGCACCAGGGCCCCAAAACGGAAAGGAAAAGGGAAAGACCGAAATAGGGCGCCACATAACGGAACGCCATGGCCGCGCAAACCGTGGGAAACGTGACCATCAGACAGCCAAGGAATGCAGCAGATTGGCGGCTGTTGATTTTCAACGTATTCACCAGCAGGGCAGCGGACAGCGCAATGAGCAAAATAAAGATCAGACCGTTGACTGTGGGAAGATTATACCCCAAACCAAGGACTTTTGTGAAAAAATCCCCCAAAACCGTCAGCAGCCATCTTCCAAGCGTAATTCCGGCGCCATAGCCTGTGGGCTGCTGCAAAATATCGTCATAATTGTGAATCGAATTGAACAGCGCAAAAGAATGGGCTATTACGCCGCAGATCAATGCGGCAGCTGCGGCAGTCAGCTCTGACCGATGAAAATCACATTTCCATTTCATAAAATGCTTCGCTTTCTCATCCTACTTATCATTTTGTCGTTCGGTATGACTGCGTCATTCCCCTGTTATCAATAAAACAGCAGATCGGCATACGTGGGATAGGGCCAATAGCTCTTATCCGTCAAAGTCTCCAGCACGTCAGCGTCGGCTCGGAGGGCGTCCATAGCGGGGATCACCGTGCCACGGTAATAATTCGCGGCAGCTTCGGCATCGGCGGGAACGGCTTCCAGGGCGGCTTTCAGTCCGTCTACGCGGTCATACAGGCCATCGGTGTGGGCACTGAGTTCCCGGATCAGGCCGCTTTCCGCCCGGCAGGAAGCGCCAATGGCTTTCTTAGCGCTCACACCTTCACACAGGGAGCGGGTGTAGTGCAGGGCGGCGGGCAGGATCTGGTTGGTAGCCATATCCAGCATGGTCTTCGCCTCAATGTGGACGATCTTATTGTAGGAGTCTAAGTGGATGGCATATCTCGCCCGGAACTCCGTCTCGGTGAAGATGCCCCGACGGGTCACCAGGTCAATGTTCTTCTGGGAAACATAGGTGGGCAGGGCCTCGGCGGTGGAGGACAGGTTGCTCAAGCCCCGGCGGGCAGCTTCCTGCTTCCATTCCTCACTGTAGCCATTGCCGCCGAAGATAATGCGGCTGTGCTCCTTCAGAGTCTGAGAGATCAGCTTCTGCAGAGTAGTGTCGAAATCCTCCGCCTGCTCCAGCACATCGGCGAACTTTCCCAGTTCCTCCGCCATGATGGTGTTCAGGGCGATGTTGGGACCGGCGATGGACTGGGAGGAACCCAGCATCCGGAACTCAAACTTGTTGCCCGTGAAGGCCAGGGGGCTGGTGCGGTTGCGGTCCGTGGTGTCCTGGGGAATGGCGGGCAGCACATCCACGCCGATGCGGAGCATACTCTTCTCCGGCTCTACATAGTTGGTACCGTCGATAAGGGACTGAATAATGGCGCTGAGCTCGTCGCCCAGGAAGATGGACACGATGGCGGGAGGGGCTTCGTTGGCCCCCAGCCGGTGGTCATTTCCGGCGGAGGCCACGGTGCAGCGTAGGAAGTCCTGGTATTCATCCACACCGGCGATAAAGGCCGTCAGGAACACCAGAAACTGGGCGTTCTGGCTGGGGGTCTTGCCGGGGCTGAACAGGTTCTTGCCGGCGTCCGTGGAAAGCGACCAGTTGTTGTGCTTGCCGGAGCCGTTGACCCCCGCGAAGGGCTTCTCATGGAGCAGGCACACCAGGTTGTGCTTGGCGGCGCACTTCTTCATGATGGCCATGATCAGCTGGTTGTCGTCGCAGGCAGTGTTGGCGTCGGTGTAGATGGGAGCCAGCTCATGCTGGCAGGGGGCTACCTCGTTGTGCTTGGTCTTGCTGAGAACACCCAGTCGCCACAGCTGTTCGTCCAGGTCCTGCATGAAGGAGGACACCCGGGTGCGGATAGTGCCGAAATAGTGGTCGTCCAGCTCCTGGCCCTTGGGGGCCATGGCGCCGAACAGGGTCCGGCCCGTCAGCCGCAGATCCTCCCGCTGTGCGTAAAGGTCTTTCGGCAGAAGGAAGTACTCCTGCTCCGCGCCCACGGAGGCGGAAACCCGCCTGGTCTCGGTGTCGCCAAACAGCCGCAGGATCCGCACCGCCTCCCGGGAAACCTCATCCATGGAGCGGAGCAAGGGGGTCTTCTTGTCCAGGGCGTTGCCGGTGTAGGAGAAGAAGCAGGTCGGAATGTACAGGCTGCCATCCTTAACAAAGGCGCTGGAGGTGGGGTCCCAGGCAGTGTAGCCACGGGCTTCGAAGGTCGCCCGCAGGCCGCCGGAGGGGAAGGAACTGGCGTCCGGCTCGCCCCGGACCAGCTCCTTGCCGGAGAACTCCATGATGACCCTGCCGTCGCCGGTGGGGGTGATGAAGGAATCGTGCTTCTCGGCAGTGATGCCGGTCATGGGCTGGAACCAATGGGTATAATGGGTCGCGCCCTTCTCCGTGGCCCAGATCTTCATGGCCTCGGCAATCTCATTGGCCACATCCAGCGGAAGCTGGACGCCGGAAGCCACGCAATTCTTCCAGCCTTTGTAAATATGCTCCGGCAGGCGCTGCTTCATGGTGGCCTCGTTGAAAACGTCGCTGCCGAAAATTTCGGGAACATTCAGAATCTCGCTCATAACATACATCCCTTCAAACAAAAAAATGAAAGATGGAAAACGGTTCGCTGCAATTGCAGCACAGGGACTTTTTTCCGGCGAAAGTGCTGCCAGCTGGCCGAAAAATCCCATATTTTGAGCAATATACCTTATGATTGTATTAAAGAATCCGGAAAAATGCAAGGAGTGAAACTGTTCAAAAAAGTTCCCACGGAACGGCGGCTTTTGTGTAAATCTCCAATATGCTTTTCAAAATGAATTTTTTGCCATTATGATATTGCATTTTTTGTTTTTCAGACATATAATATGCCCATTACTGACGGAGAAACCCTTGAAAGGATGATGGATGTGACCCCCTATTCCTGCATGAATGCGCAGCAACTGGAACAAGAATATCAAACCATACTGGCGGCTTACAATCGCTGTAAGGCCCAGGGTTTGAATTTGAACATGGCTCGCGGCAAGCCTGCCACCAAGCAGCTGGATCTGGTCAGCGGACTGCTGACGATGCTGCAAACCCCCGAAGACTGCTTTGACGGCGATATCGACGCCCGAAACTATGGTCAGCTGTCTGGCCTGCCCTGCGCCCGGGCCTACTGGGCGGATGTGTTGGGCTGCAAGCCCTCCGAGGTCTTCGTCGGCGGCGCGGCGTCTCTGAATATGATGTTTGACATCGTTTCCCGGGCCTTCACCCACGGCCTGCTCCACAGCCCCCGCCCCTGGTGCCGGGAGGAAAAAGTCAAGTTCCTCTGCCCCGTTCCCGGCTATGACCGGCATTTCCAGATCGGTGAGTTCTTCGGCGCGGAGCTGATTCCCGTGCCCATGACCCCGGAAGGCCCGGACATGGACCTGGTGGAGGAACTGGTAAAGGATCCCCAGGTGAAAATGATCTGGACCGTGCCCAAGTACTCCAATCCCGACGGCATCATCTACAGCGACGAGGTCATTCGCCGCTTCGCCAACCTGAAGCCCGCCGCCCCCGACTTTGCCATCATCTGGGACAATGCCTACTGCGTCCATGAGTTCCGGGGGGAATATGTCCCCTTCCCGGATATTATCTCCCTGTGTGCCGAAGCCGGACGGCCAGACATGGTGTATGAGTTCGCCTCCACCTCCAAGATCACCTTCGCTGGCGGCGGCATCTCCTGCATGGCGGCGAGCGAAGCCAACATCCAGTACTTCTCCGGCATTTTCGGGGTGCAGATGATCTCCTACGACAAGGTCAACCAGCTGCGCCACGTCCGTTATCTGAAGGACAAGGCCCATACGCTGGAGATCATGAAGCTCCATGCTTCCGTCATGGCCCCCAAATTCCAGGTGGTTTCCGACTACCTGAACCGGGAGATCGCACCTCTGGGCTTCGCCCACTGGAACGACCCCAGCGGCGGCTACTTTGTGAGCCTGTTCACCATGCCCGGCACCGCCAAGCGGGTCTGGCAGCTGTGCAAGGAGGCCGGCGTCACCCTCACCGGCGCGGGTGCCACGTACCCCTACCGCCACGATCCGGAAGACAGCAACCTGCGCATCGCCCCCAGCCTGCCCCCTGTGGAGGAGCTGGAGCAGGCCATGGAGGTGTTGTGCACCTGTCTGAAGCTGGCGGCCCTGGAAAAGCTGCTGGGAAAATAAGGAATTTCAAAAGAGATGCACGGATCATGTGCATCTCTTTTTGCATCTGTTCAGTAGCGCCACAATTCCACCTGTAAATGATCGTTTCACACAGCACCCACTGTAGGGGAGGGTCATTGACCCTCCCGCCAGCTGAAAGTTTTTGAGCGGTCAAATCTGTAGCTTTTTGTGAAAACCAGTACTGGCAGCAACCTATTGCACACTCTGTCCCGTTACCAAGCGGTAGGGTCGATGACCCTCCCCTACAGTGGGTATGCACATAAACGATCATTTATATGAGAAACTT
>CAMGIN010000051.1 GCA_946056135.1 uncultured bacterium
GGCCGCTACAAGTTCAACAAGAAGATGGACATCTGGAGCCGGCTGTCCGGTCAGGAAGCTGCTGAGCCCATCGCCGATCCCATGACCGGTGAGATCCTGGTCATGCCCGGCGAGTTCATCTCCCGGGCCCAGGCTCACGAGCTGAGCAAGCGGGGTGTCAACGAGGCCGTGGTGAAGGTTGGCGACAGCAATGTCAAGGTCTTCTCCAACAACATGGTGGACATGGCTGGCTTTGTGGACTTTGATCCCAAGCAGTACGGCATCAAGGAGAAGGTCTACTTCCCGGTGCTGAAGGAAATGCTGGAGTCTGTTCCCACGGATGGCTGGGAGGATGCCATTGCCGAGCGCTTTACCGATCTGATCCCCAACCACATCATCGTGGACGACATCATGGCCTCCATCAACTACCTGAACTGCGTGGCCATGGGCATCGGCACCCCCGACGACATCGACCACCTGGGCAACCGCCGCCTGCGCTGCGTGGGTGAGCTGCTGCAGAACCAGTTCCGCATCGGCTTCAGCCGTTTGGACCGGGTTATCCGGGAGCGTATGACCGTCCAGGATCTGGATTCCGTCACCCCCCAGAGCCTGATTAACATCCGGCCTGTCACCGCCGTCATCAAGGAGTTCTTCGGTTCCAGTCCCCTGTCTCAGTTCATGGACCAGAATAACCCCCTGGCAGAGCTGACCCACAAGCGCCGTCTGTCCGCGCTGGGCCCTGGTGGCCTGAGCCGTGACCGGGCCTCCTTCGACGTCCGGGATATTCACTACACCCACTACGGCCGCATGTGCCCCATCGAGACCCCCGAAGGTCCCAACATCGGCCTGATTAACTATCTGGCTACTTTTGCCAAGATCAACGAGTACGGTTTCGTGGAGGCTCCCTACCGGAAGGTGGACAAGGCCACTGGCTTTGTCACCAAGAACGTGGAGTATATGACCGCCGACGTAGAGGACGACTACTACATCGGCCAGGCCAACGAGCCTTTGGACGAAAATGGGTGCCTCGCCAATAAGCGTATCACCTGCCGTCACCGCAATGAAATCATCGAGGTGGACCGTCAGGTCATCGACTATATCGACGTGTCCCCCAGAATGATGATCTCCATCGCGACTTCCTTCATTCCCTTCCTGCAGAACGATGACGCCAACCGTGCTCTGATGGGCGCGAACATGCAGCGTCAGGCTGTGCCTCTGCTGACTACCGAGCCTCCCGTCGTCGCCACCGGCATTGAGCACAAGGCCGCCGTGGACTCCGAGGTCTGCATCAAGGCCAAGGGCCCCGGCGTTGTCACCGCCGTTTCCGCCACGGATATCACTGTCCACTATGACAGCGGGGAAGTCTGCACCCATCATCTGACCAAGTTTGCCCGGTCCAACGCCGGCACCTGTATCAACCAGCGGCCCATCGTAGTGGTTGGCGAGCGGGTGGATACCGAGCAGATCATTGCCGACGGCCCCTCCTGCTCTGGCGGCGAGGTTGCCCTGGGCAAAAACGTGCTCATCGGCTTCGTCACCTGGGAAGGCTACAACTACGAGGACGCCATTCTGCTGAACGAGCGGCTGGTCCGGGAGGATGTCTTCACCTCCATCCACATTGAGGAGCATGAAACCGAGGCCCGGGATACCAAGCTGGGCCCGGAGGAGATCACCCGGGATATCCCCAACGTGGGCGAGGACACCCTGAAGGACCTGGACGAGAACGGCATCATCCGCATCGGCGCGGAGGTACGCTCCGGCGACTATCTGGTGGGCAAGGTCACCCCCAAGGGCGAGACCGAGCTGACCCCCGAGGAGCGCCTGCTGCGGGCCATCTTCGGCGAGAAGGCAAGAGAAGTCCGTGACACCTCCCTGAAGGTGCCTCACGGCGAGAGCGGCATCGTTGTGGATGTCAAGGTCTTCACCAAGGAAAATTCCGACGAGCTGGCCCCCGGCGTCACCAAGTCCGTCCGGGTCTATATTGCCCAGAAGCGGAAGATCTCCGTGGGCGACAAGATGGCCGGTCGTCACGGCAACAAGGGTGTTGTCTCCCGGGTCCTGCCCGAGGAGGATATGCCCTTCCTGCCCGACGGCACTCCCCTGGATATCGTGCTGAACCCCCTGGGCGTGCCTTCCCGTATGAACATCGGTCAGGTGCTGGAGGTCCACCTGGGCTACGCTGCCCGGGCTCTGGGCTGGAAGGTGGCCACCCCCGTCTTTGACGGCGCCAACGAGAAGGACATCCGGGAGACCTTGAAGCTGGCAGGCCTGCGGGAGGACGGCAAGACCATTCTGTACGATGGCCGTACCGGCGAACCCTTCGACAATCTGGTCACCGTCGGCTATCCCTACTACCTGAAGCTGCACCACCTGGTTGACGATAAGATCCATGCCCGTTCCACCGGCCCCTATGCCCTGGTTACCCAGCAGCCTCTGGGCGGCAAGGCCCAGTTCGGCGGCCAGCGTTTCGGCGAAATGGAAGTCTGGGCCCTGGAGGCCTACGGCGCCGCCTACACCCTGCAGGAGATCCTAACGGTGAAGTCCGACGACGTCACCGGCCGTGTCAAGACCTACGAGGCCATTGTCAAGGGCGCCAACATTCCCAAGCCCGGCGTGCCGGAATCCTTCAAGGTTCTGGTCAAGGAGCTGCAGGCTCTGTGTCTGGATATCCGCGTGCTGGATGAAAACGGCAACGAGATCGAGCTCAAGGACGAAGACGATGATGATGAAATCGTATACAGCGCCGACGACGAAAACGAGACCGTGGTCGGCTCCACCGATGAGGTGCTGGAAGCCGGATTCGTCATTGACGAGGATGGCCCTGAGGATATTATGGACGTGTTCGGTGATCTGGATGACTCCGAGGCCGACACTTACGACGACGAAGAATAAGGAGGCGCAGTCATGGCAGATGCCACCTTTGATGCCATTAAAATTGGCATTGCTTCCCCGGAGATGATCCGGAAATGGTCCTATGGCGAGGTCAAGAAGCCTGAGACCATCAACTATCGTACCCTGAAACCCGAGCGGGACGGCCTGTACTGTGAGCGGATCTTCGGACCCACCAAGGACTGGGAGTGCCACTGCGGAAAATATAAGAAAATCAAGTATAAGGGCAAGATCTGCGACCGCTGCGGCGTCGAGGTCACCAAGGCAAAGGTTCGCCGGGAGCGCATGGGCCACATTGAGCTGGCCGCTCCCTGCAGCCACATCTGGTATTTCAAGGGCATTCCCTCCCGGATGGGCCTGATTCTGGACATCTCTCCCAAGGTACTGGAGAAGGTTCTGTACTTTGCCGCCTATATCGTCACCGATCCCGGCGATACGCCTCTGGCCCTGAACCAGGTGCTCACCGAGAAGGAATACCGGGACATGCGGGAGCGGTACGAGGACGACTTCAAGGCCGGCATGGGCGCTGAGGCTGTCAAGGAGCTGCTGGAGCAGATCGATCTGGACCAGCTGAGCAATCAGCTGCGGGAGGAACTGAAAACTGCTTCCTCTCAGAAGAAGCTGCGTCTGGTCAAGCGCCTGGAGGTCGTGGAGGCCTTCCGGGAGTCCGGCAACAAGCCCAGCTGGATGATTATGGACGTGCTGCCTGTCATCCCGCCGGATATCCGCCCCATGATTCAGCTGGACGGCGGCCGGTTCGCCACCTCCGACCTGAACGACCTGTACCGCCGGGTCATCAACCGGAACAACCGCCTGAAGCGGCTGGTTCAGCTCCATGCCCCTGATATCATCATCCGCAACGAGAAGCGGATGCTGCAGGAGGCTGTGGACGCGCTGATTGACAACGGCCGCCGCGGCCGCGCCGTCACTGGTGCGAATAACCGTGCGCTGAAGTCCCTCAGCGACATGCTGAAGGGCAAGCAGGGTCGGTTCCGTCAGAACCTGCTGGGCAAGCGCGTAGACTACTCCGGACGTAGCGTTATCGTCGTCGGCCCCGAGCTGAAGCTGTACCAGTGCGGCGTGCCCAAGGAAATGGCCATCGAGCTGTTCCGGCCCTTCGTCATGAAGAAGCTGGTCTCCGACGGCCTGGCCAACAACATCAAGTCCGCCAAGAAGATGATCGACAAGGGCAAGACCGAGGTCTGGGACGCTCTGGACGAGATCATTAAGGACCGCCCTGTCATGCTGAACCGTGCGCCTACCCTGCACCGTCTGGGCATTCAGGCCTTTGAGCCGGTGCTGGTGGAGGGCCGCGCCCTGAAGCTGCATCCGCTTTGCTGTACCGCTTTCAACGCGGACTTCGACGGCGACCAGATGGCTATCCATGTACCTCTGTCTCCCGAGGCCCAGGCGGAAGCCCGTATGCTGATGCTGTCCGCCAACAACCTGCTCCGTCCTCAGGACGGTAAGCCTGTTACCGTGCCTACGCAGGATATGATCCTGGGCGCTTACTATCTGACCTATACCCGTCTGGGCAAGGCGGAGAAGGGCTCCGAGCGGGTCTATGTCACCGATGCGGGCGATACCGGCCTGCCGGTGAACGAGATCGTGGATGCCGACGAATTCGTGGCCGCCAACAAGAAGGCAAAGGCCGAAAAGAAGGCTCAGGCAAGCTTCCGTCCCATCCACAGCTACTCCTCTCCTGAGGAGGCCATTGCCGCCTACGCCGACGGCGCTGTGGGCCTGCACGCCCCCATCCTGGTCCGCTATGGCAAGCAGATCAACGGCAAGATGGAGTACCGCATCATCAACGCCACCGTTGGCCGCCTGATCTACAACGAGCCCATCCCCCAGGATCTGGGCTTTGTGGACCGCAGCGTTCCCGGCCACGAGTTTGACCTGGAGGTCAGCTTCCTGGTGGGCAAGAAGCAGCTGGGCAAGATCATCGACAAGTGCATCCGCCGTCACGGCTTCACCGTGGCTACCGAGATGCTGGATAAGATCAAGGCTCTGGGCTACAAATACTCCACCAAGGGTGCTATCTCCGTGTCCATCGCGGATATGGAAGTGCCTGAGATCAAGTATCAGCTGGTCAAGGAAGCCGAGGACAAGGTGGTGGAGATCGAAAACTACTACCGCCAGGGCTTCATCACCAACGACGAGCGTTACCGCTTGGTGGTTCAGCAGTGGGAGAAGACCACCAAGGACGTCACCGACGCCCTGCAGGGCAACCTGGACGAGTTCAACACCATCTATATGATGGCGGACTCCGGCGCCCGTGGCTCCATGGCCCAGATCCGTCAGCTGTCCGGCATGCGCGGCCTGATGGCCGATACCTCCGGCCGTACCATTGAGATCCCCGTTAAGGCGAACTTCCGTGAAGGTCTGTCCGTTCTGGAGTACTTCATCTCCTCCAGAGGCGCCCGTAAGGGCATGACCGATACCGCTCTGCGTACCGCGGACTCCGGTTACCTGACCCGTCGAATGGTGGATGTGTCCCAGGATGTCATCATCCGCGAGCACAACTGCGGCACCAAGAACGGCATCTGGGTGGGCGCTGTCTACGACAAGAACGGCGATGTCATCGATACCTTCGGCAACCGCATCCGGGGCCGTTACCCCGTGGAGGATGTGGTCCATCCCGAGACCGGCGAGCTGCTGCATTCCAAGGACGTTCTGATGATGCCCGAGGATGCCGAGAAGTTCGAGAAGGCCGGTATTCACAAGATCTATATCCGCACCATTCTGGGCTGCCATGCCCGGGTCGGCGTCTGCGCCAAGTGCTATGGCATGAACCTGGCCACCTCCAAGGAAGTGGATCTGGGCGAAGCCGTCGGCATCATCGCGGCTCAGTCCATCGGTGAGCCTGGTACCCAGCTGACCATGCGTACCTTCCACTCCGGCGGCGTCGCGGGCGACGATATCACCCAGGGTCTTCCCCGAGTTGAAGAACTGTTTGAGGCCCGCCGTCCCAAGAAGATGGCCCAGATTACAGAGATCAGCGGTACCGTCAGTATTGACGATAGCCACCGCACCGCCCTGCGTAACATCACCATCACCGCCGATGACGGTGAGGTCAAGGTCTACCAGGTGCCTTACTCCGTGGGCCTGAAGGTCAGCCACGGCAAGCGCGTGGAGAAGGGCGAGCCCATCACCGACGGCGCGCTGTACCCCCAGGATATCCTGCGGATCTCCGGCGTGGAGGCTGTCCAGGATTACCTGGTCCAGTCCGTCCAGGCTGTGTACCGCCAGCAGGGCGTGGAAATCAACGATAAGCACATCGAGGTCATCATCCGTCAGATGATGCGCAAGGTGCGGATCGAGGACCCCGGCGACACCAACCTGCTCACCGGGAGCACCGTGGACACCTTCGAGTTCGAGGATGCCAACGCTGCCATCCAGGCCCGGATCGACGCCGGTGAAACCGAGCTGCGGAAGGCGGAATGCAGCGCTATGCTGCTGGGTATCACCAAGGCTGCTCTGGCAACGGACTCCTTCCTGTCCGCCGCTTCCTTCCAGGAGACCACCAAGGTTCTGACCGACGCCGCCATCAAGGGCAAGGTGGACCATCTGGTGGGCCTGAAGGAGAACGTGCTGATCGGCAAGCTGATCCCCGCCGGTTCCGGCCTGATGGCCTACCGGGACTACCAGCCCGGCGCCACCCCCGAGGCCCGGATCCCCGAGGAAATGCTCCAAAACGCCATTAACTAAACACAGTTCCGCCCGGACTTCCCTGGAGACCGGGCGGAATTTTTACGCTTGGGAATACGGAAGGAAGATATTCTTTTGGGAAGAATAATGTGCTTGTGTAGGCAGATAAAGCGGTAAACGATCATTTTCCTTTTATTTGCATCATCCCGGAAGGGAAAGCTAACGTTCTGCTTGCCACGGATTTACTCCACCGGTATGGTGGCCGGAAGATAAAAAAACTGCCTGTAACAGCCCTGATTTCCGGAGAGAAAACTGTCAAACTGTGCCGAAAAAAAGCTAATTTCCGTGAATCTGTTGACATTTACTATAGGATGTGCTATGATGCAGGCGTCTCAATTGGAAAGGGTCTTTCCAAAGCAAGATACTCGACCGCCGGATAAAACCGGCTAAGGCCATACGGACAGCCGGGTCGGATGCCGAAGACCGCATGTGCGGTTGGCAACTTCTGTTGCCTTATTGATTGAGTTAGAAGCTCAGTTTTATAAGTTGGTTACTATAAACCATAGCCTCGTGGCAAAACTTGTGAAATGGTCAATAAGAGTAGTAAAAGTAATCTTTGCTATATAGACTCTGATTCCATTGTGATTCGACAGATGCTTTGGATACGAAATAGGGTTCTTCCGCGCTTATAGGGGGAGAGTCCGGTCATATTCCGTACAGGAAGCAGTTGCCGGGAGAACAGCGATCTGCAAGTGGTATGCTACGTTTGTGGCATACCGCTTTTTTGCGTTTACAGGGCGGAAAGGAAGACAGAATATGGATAAGATCATCGAACTGAAAAACATCTCCAAAGCGTTCGACGGAGAAACCGTGCTGGACAATATCAGCCTGGATATCTACGACAACGAGTTTATCACCCTGCTGGGTCCCTCCGGCTGCGGCAAAACCACCACGCTGCGGCTCATCGGCGGTTTTACCCATCCCGACCAGGGCGACGTGATCTTTATGGGGGAATGCATCAACGATGTGCCTCCCCACAAGCGCAACGTCAACACCGTCTTCCAGAAATATGCCCTGTTTCCCCACTTGAATGTGTTTGAAAACATTGCCTTCCCCCTGCGGGAGAAGCATGTGCCCAAGAAGGAGATCAACGAGAAGGTCAATGAGATGCTCTCCCTGGTGATGCTCTCCGGCTTCGGCAACCGCCGGGTCACCAGTCTCTCCGGCGGGCAGCAGCAGCGGGTGGCCATTGCCCGGGCGCTGATCAGCCATCCCAGGGTTCTGCTGCTGGACGAGCCTCTGGGCGCGCTGGATCTGAAGCTGCGCAAGGACATGCAGCAGGAACTGAAGAAAATCCAGAAGTCTACCGGCATCACCTTCATCTTCGTCACCCACGACCAGGAGGAAGCCCTGTCCATGTCCGATACCATCGTGGTCATGAGCGAGGGTAAGATCCAGCAGATCGGCACTCCCACCGACATCTATAATGAGCCGGTGAACGCCTTTGTTGCGGACTTCATCGGCGAGAGCAACATCCTGGACGGTGTCATGCTGGAAGACTACCGGGTCCGCTTTGCCGGACAGACTTTCACCTGCCTGGACGCCGGGTTTGACAAGAACGAACCGGTGGATGTGGTGGTACGGCCGGAGGATGTGGACATCGTTCCTGTGGAGAAGGGTATGCTCCACGGCACCGTCACCTCCGTTACCTTCATGGGTGTCCACAACGAGATCATTGTGGATATCGAGGGCTTCAAGTGGATGATCCAGACCACCGAAAGCGCCAACGAGGGCGAGCACATTGGCTTGCACCTGGATCCCGATGCCATCCACATTATGAAAAAATCCAAATATTCCGGCATGTTCGGAGATTACTCCTCCTTCTCCAGCGAGATGGATGAGCTGTCCAATCCGGGAGGCGAAGAGGAAGAATGAGCAGAAAGATCAACAAGGTCAATCCTTACCGGACGGCCCTGGTGCCTTACTCCATCTGGGCGCTGCTGTTCATTCTGGTGCCGCTGGTTTTCATCGGCTACTATGCTTTTACGGACAACAGCTTCAACTTCACCATGGAGCATTTTACCCGGTTTTTCACCGCCACCAGCAGCGTTACCGCGGACGACGGCACGACCCAGGAGGTCCGCACTTATCTTCTGATCTTCATGCGGTCGCTGAAGCTGGCGGTGATTTCCACGGCTATCTGCCTGCTGCTGGGGTATCCCCTGGCCTATATCATGTCCCGGGCCAAGGAGCAGACCCAGAAAACCATGATGACCCTGATTATGATTCCTATGTGGATGAACTTCCTGATCCGCACCTATGCCTGGATGACGATTCTGCAGGACACCGGCATTCTCAACAACCTGCTGCAGAAGGTGAACCTGGGCCCCATCCACATCATTGGTACGGAAACTGCGGTCATTATCGGCATGGTCTATGATTATTTCCCCTACATGGTGCTGCCCATCTACTCCATCATGGCGAAGATGGATGTGAAGCTCCTGGAGGCCGCCAGAGATTTGGGCTGCGGCAGCTTTTCCGTGCTGCGCCGGGTGGTCTTCCCTCTGAGCCTGCCGGGCGTGGTTTCCGGCATCACCATGGTTCTGATTCCGTCTATCAGCACCTTCTATATCTCCCAGAAGCTGGGCAATGGCAAATTCTATCTGATCGGCGACGCCATCGAGGGGCAGTATGTGGCCAACAATCTGCATTTTGCCGCTGCCATAGCTTTTATCCTTATGGTGATCCTGCTGGCAGCCATGGCGCTGGTCAAATATGTGGCTGGGCGCTGCGTTTACGGAGGGGAATAAAATGAAGATGAAGCTGCATTCCAAGATCTACACGGGCCTGGTCTTCGCTTTCCTGTTCGCCCCCATCGTGGTCATGCTGATCTATTCCTTCAACGAGGCCAAGAGCCTGTCTGTCTTCTCTGGCTTCTCCCTGCGGTGGTATGAGGAGCTGATGAATGACCGCAATACCCTCCAGGCTGTGAAAAACACGTTTCTTCTGGCATTCTCCGCCACCGCGATTTCCACCGTCATGGGCACCGCCGCTGCAGTGGGCATCCACCGGCTGCGCAGCAAGTGGTACCGGACGCTGATGAACACCGTCACCGATATCCCCATGACCAACCCGGACATTATCACCGGTATCTCTCTGATGCTGATGTTTGTGTTTGTGGGACGGCTGTTCGGCGCTTCCACCAGCCTGAGCTTCTGGACGATGCTCATTGCCCATGTGACCTTCTGCCTGCCCTATGTGATATTGCAGGTGCTGCCGAAGCTGCAGCAGATGGACAAGGCTTTGCCGGAGGCAGCCATGGATTTGGGCTGCACCCCCATGCGGGCGTTTTTCAAGGTGGAGCTGCCGGAGATTTTGCCGGGTATCATCACCGGCGCCATCATGGCCTTCACCTTGTCCCTGGACGATTTCGTCATCAGCTATTTCACTGCCGGCAACGGCTTCGAAACCCTTCCCATCCGAATCTACGGTATGACGAAGAAAACCGTCACCCCGAAGATGTACGCATTGGCAACCTTGATCTTCTGCGTGACCATGTCGCTGCTGCTCGTCAGCAACATGGTGGACAACGAGGACCGACAGAAGCGCAAAGAGGAAAAGGCCAATCGCAATCACACAAAAATTCAGAATAAAACTGAGGAGGAAATGCAATGAGCAAGAAAATCATTCCGGTTTGCCTGGCCCTGGTGCTGGTGCTTGGTATGGTGTTCTCCGGCTGCGGCAGCTCTGATACCCTGACCCTGAACGTCTACAACTGGGGCGAGTATATCTCCGACGGCAGCGAGGGCAGCTTTGATACCATCAAGGAATTTGAAAATTGGTATCGGGAAACCTACGGCCAGAAGGTCAAGGTCAACTACAGCACCTTCGCCTCCAACGAGGATATGTACAGCAAAATTTCCAGCGGTGCGGTGAGCTATGACGTGATCATCCCTTCTGATTATATGATCGCCCGGATGGCAGGGGAGGGCATGCTGCTGCCTCTGGACTTTGCAAACATCCCCAATTACCAGTATATCGATGAAACCTTTAAGGGATTGTACTATGATCCCGACAACCAGTACTCCGTGCCCTACACCTATGGCATTGTGGGCGTAATCTACAACGCCAATGTGGTGGACGAGGCCGATGTGGGCAGCTGGGATGTGATGTGGAATGAGAAGTATTCCGGCGCGATTCTGCAGTTCAATAACTCCCGGGATGCCTTCGGCACTGCTATGTACAAGCTGGGCCTGGACGTGAACACCACTGACAAGGCGGACTGGGATCTGGCCTATGAGGAGCTGCTGACCCAGCGGCCTCTGGTATACAGCTATGTCATGGACGAAATCTACAACATGATGGAGGCCGGTGAGGCTGCCATCGGCGCTTACTATGCCGGCGACTACTTCACCATGGTGGATGCCCAGGCTGAAGATGTGGACCTGCAGTTCTACTATCCCGAGGAGACTAACTTCTATGTGGACGCCATGTGCATTCCCTCCTGTGCCCAGAATAAGGAGCTGGCGGAGATTTTCATCAACTATATGCTCTCCGAGGAAGCCGCTGTGGCCAATGCGGAGTACACCTACTACGCCTCTCCCAATTCTCTGGTGTACAACAACCCGGGCTATCAGGAGGACATGGGCGAGGACGTGATGGACGTGCTGTACCCCCAGCTGGACAATTTCTCCCAGCAGTACAATGCCATGGCTTACCGGAACCTGGACACCGAAATGCTGGGTTACCTGAACACTCTGTGGGAGAACATCAAAATCAACTGATACGATAGAGAAAACGGTGCATATGGAGCGAAAACGGCCTCCATATGCACCATTTGCTTCAAGCCACAGCTGCGAATAGCAATGCGGTAAATGATCGTTTATCGCACCAAAGCCTCTCCCTATGGGAGAGGTGGCCCGG
>CAMGIN010000052.1 GCA_946056135.1 uncultured bacterium
ATGTGCTGGAAAACGGGCTGGTGGTTCACAACAGCGGCAAGTCCTTCTCCGCCAAACGGGAAATTTCCAATGTGTTTCTCGCTACCAACGATGACATCATGATCTGCGATCCCGAGGGAGAATATTTCCCCCTAGTGCAGCGTCTGGAGGGACAGGTCATCAAAATTTCGCCTACCTCCAAGCACCACATCAACCCCATGGACATCAACCTCAATTACAGCGACGAGGAAAACCCGCTTTCTTTGAAATCGGACTTCATTCTCTCCCTGTGTGAGCTGATTGTGGGCGGTAAGGACGGATTGAAGCCTGTGGAGAAAACCATCATTGACCGCTGTGTGCGGATGGTGTATCAGGACTACCTCAACGACCCCAAGCCGGAGAATATGCCCATCCTCGGTGATCTCTATGACTGTCTGCGCAAGCAGGAGGAAAAGGAAGCCCAGTTCGTTGCCACCGCGCTGGAAATCTATGTCACCGGCTCTCTGAATGTGTTCAATCACCAGACCGATGTGGATGTCAGCAACCGGGTGGTCTGCTACGACATCAAGGAGCTGGGCAAGCAGCTCAAGAAGATCGGTATGCTGATTGTTCAGGATCAGGTCTGGAACCGCGTCACCATCAACCGGGAAGCCCAAAAGTCCACCCGGTACTACATCGACGAGTTCCACCTGCTGCTGAAGGAGGAGCAGACCGCCGCCTACTCCGTGGAAATTTGGAAGCGGTTCCGTAAATGGGGCGGCATCCCCACGGGCATCACCCAGAATGTCAAGGATTTGCTTGCCAGCCGGGAGGTTGAGAACATATTTGAAAACTCGGATTTCATCTATATGCTCAATCAGGCGGCAGGCGACAGAAAGATTCTCGCCCAGCAGCTTGGCATTTCTCCCCACCAGCTTTCCTATGTGACCCACTCCAACGCCGGTGAAGGTCTGCTGTTCTACGGCGATACCATCGTGCCCTTCGTGGACAACTTCCCCAAGGATACGGAACTGTATCGCCTTATGACCACGAAACCCAATGAAGTGAAGGAGGATGCGGAAGAATGAGGTATCTTCATACTCCGGTAGGTGGTATTTTTGCGTGAATCCCGGCTGCAATTCACGGAGAAAGAGCGGCTTGACCCCGTTATGGGAAAAGCTGTTCGGAAAGCGGAAAAGGCTGCCGACAAGGCGGAAAAAGCCCAAGCTAAAATCCCCACCAAAAAGGTTATCAAGCGGGAACTGATTACCGACAACAGCAACGGAAAGATCAAGGTGAAGCTGCATTTTGAGGATACGGAAAAGAAGCCGCCCTCCCAGCTCAAGGTCACCGACGCGCCTGCCGCCGCTGTCCGCAGGCAGATTCGCCGGGAAATCCGGGAATCCGAGGATGACAATGTGGGTGCGGAAGCTGCGGGCAGCGCTTTGGACAGCGCCGAGGGCACCGGGCATCTTCTTCAGCAGGCGCACCACAGCACCCAGCTCCAGCCCTACCGTGCCGCCGCCCGTGCAGAAAAGCAGCTGGAGAAAGCCAACATCCACGCCCTGCAAAAGAAAGCGGAGGTGGAACACCCCACCAGCAACCCCCTGTCCCGGTGGCGTCAGAAGCAGGCAATCAAGCGCCAGTATGCTGCCCAGAAAGCCGGACGCAGTACCGTGGAGGGCAGCGCCAGGGCTGCAAAGGAAGCTGCCAAAAAGTCGGAACAGGCGGCAGCCTTTGTTGCGCGGCATCGAAAAGGGTTTGCCGCCGTCCTCGGTATCCTGCTGATTCTGGCATTCCTCCTGAATGCCGTGTCCTCCTGCTCCATGATGGTGGAGGGCATCGGCGCGGGAATTGCTGCCGGCAGCTATGCCGCCGCTGACGATGATATTGTTGGCGCGGAATCTGCCTACTGCGCTATGGAACAGGCATTGCAGCGGCAGCTTGATCGGTACGAGCAGACCCATGACTATGACGAGTACCACTATGAGCTGGACGATATTGGGCATGACCCCTATGTGCTGACGGCGATTCTGTCCGCCATGCACCCCGGCGAGTGGACATTGCAGGAGGTCATGGGAACGCTGGAAATGCTGTTTGAAAAGCAGTACATCCTCACGGAAACCGTGGAGAGTGAAACCCGCTATCGGACGGAAACCGTCACCGGGGAACGCCATGCCCGTGATCCCGTCACCGGGGCCTATCTGTATGACCAGTGGGGCGACCCCATTATGGAGGAATACGAGTATGAAACCCAGGTTCCCTACACCTACAGGAGCGTCACCGTCAAGCTGGAAAACTTTGATCTCAGCCATGTCCCTGTGTATGTGATGAACGAGGAAACGCTGGGGCGTTACGCCATCTATATGGCTACGCTGGGCAACCGCCCCGACCTGTTCCCGGATTCTGACTACATCCGGCAGATGCTGATTGAGGGTTACACCAAGTATGACCTTCCACCGGAGGCTCTGGAAAACACCCGATTCGCCGCCATGATAAAGGAAGCGGAGAAGTACCTGGGCTACCCCTATGTCTGGGGCGGCAGCAGTCCCAGCACTTCCTTTGACTGCTCTGGCTTCGTGTGCTGGGTTCTCAATCACAGCGGCTGGCGTGTCGGACGGACCAGCGCTCAGGGGCTTTACAACCTCTGCACCCCGGTTTCCCGCAGCAACGCCCGTCCCGGTGATCTGGTGTTCTTCAAGGGCACCTACAAGACAAATGGTGTTTCCCATGTGGGCATTTATGTGGGCGAAAACCGAATGATTCACTGCGGAAATCCCATTTCTTACACCAATATCAACACCCAATACTGGCAGTCCCATTTCTTTACTTTTGGGCGTCTGCCCTGATAAGGAGCGTGATTTTATGAATCCCAAACTGCAAAAGCTCCGTGCCGAGCTGGAAAAGAACACGGAGAAAATCAGCAAGCTCCAGTCCCGAAACGCAGAGCTGAAAAAGCAGATTCAGGAGCTGGAGAACATCGACATCATCGGCATGGTTCGGGAATGCGGTCTGTCCCCGGAAGAACTGTCCGGCCTGCTGGCAAAAGTCCAGGCTGCCCCCAATGCCGCCGATACCAAGGAAAAGGAGGATGCTCCCATTGAGGCTTAATCGCCGCTTTTTCACTCTGTTGGCGGTGCTGATGCTGTGTATGTCCTTTCTGACCATCACGGCATCCGCCGAAGCCAATCCCCCCAAGGACGATGTAATCATCTACACCGCCGAACCCACGGAACCCAAACCTACGGAAGCTGCACCCAAGCCCACCACGCCCAAGCCCACCACGCCGCAGGAAACGGAGCCGCCTGCAACGACGGCACCGACCACACCTACCACAGTGACACCGGTGGAACCCTTCACGGAGGGAAATGCCATTGCGAAAGATCTCCAGTTCCATGCGGACACCAACAAGCAGTTCATCACCATCGAAACCCGCAGTGGAGAGATTTTTTACATCATCATCGACTACGATGCCCCGGTGGATGAAAAGAACGAGCAGTTCAGCACCTATTTCCTGAACAAAGTGGATGACGCTGATTTGCAGGCACTGCTGGAGGACGGCAATAAGGTGGAAGTCTGCGGCTGCATTGACAGGTGTTATGCCGGTCATGTGAATACCACCTGCCCGATCTGCGCCAAAAACATGACCGAGTGCGTGGGCAGAGAGCCGGAACCCTCTGAGGAACCCACCGTTCCACCCACAGAGCCGGTGAAAGAGCCGGAAAAGAAATCCAATTCCGGCGCTGTTCTGGCTGTGCTGCTGATGATCGTCATGGTCGGCGTCATGGGCTGGTACTTCCTGAAGAACAAGATGCCCAATCCCAAAACCAAGGGTGACACCGATCTGGATGACTACGACTACGGCATGGATGAGGATGACGAGGACTATGCCGACTTTGAACCCTATGAAGAAAAGGAGGAAGCAGAATCCAAATGAGTTACTTCACCACCGGGAAATCCCGGCGCTATGAAAAGCTGATGACCCAGAAGCCCCATCCCATGCGGGAGGACAGAAAACCTGTCCTCCCCAAAGATCACCTTTGCTTTGGCTGTAAACGCTACGGCGAAGGCTGCGTACACCCCTGCCACCGTGAGGTGCGCAGGGGTGCTTCTCTGGAGGTGATGGTATGCGGCTTGTGATTGCCGAAAAGCCCTCCGTTGCCCAGAGCTTGGCAAAAATGCTGGGCGCTAACACCCGCAAGGACGGCTATCTGGAAGGAAACGGCTTTCTGGTATCGTGGTGTTTTGGCCATCTGGCAGGGCTTGCCGATGCCAGCGTGTACGATGAATGCTACGCCAAATGGAGAATGGAGGATCTGCCTATCCTGCCGTGTCCTTTCCGCTTTATCATCGCCCCGGATAAGCGTAAGCAGTTTTCTGTGTTGCAGAGCCTTATGCACCGGGAAGATGTGACCGAGGTTATCAACGCCTGTGATGCAGGGCGGGAGGGCGAGCTGATCTTCCGAAGTGTCTACTATCTGGCTGATTGCCAGAAGCCTATGAAACGGCTGTGGATTTCCTCTATGGAGGATGATGCCATCCGCAAGGGCTTTGACAATCTCCGTCCCGGTTCCGATTTCGATGGGCTGCACAAAAGCGCCCTGTGTCGTGCCAAAGCGGATTGGCTGGTGGGCATCAACGCCACCCGGTATTTTTCCCTGTTGTACGGCACGAAGCTGAATGTGGGCAGGGTCATGTCTCCCACGCTGTCCCTGCTGGTGCAACGGGAATCCGAAATCTCCGCCTTTGTCCCCGAAGATTTCTTCACCGTGAATCTGGACTTCCCGGATTTCACCGTTTCCAGCAAGAAATTCCCGGACAGATCGGAAGCCCAGCAGCTTGCGGAGAAATGCCAGAACCAGAATGCTGTGGTTTCCAACATTCGCCACAGCGATAAGGAGGAAAAAGCCCCGGCACTCTACGATCTGACTACCCTCCAGCGGGATGCCAACCGGCTTTTGGGTTACACCGCCCAACAGACCCTGGACTATCTGCAATCCCTCTATGAAAAGAAGCTGTGTACCTATCCCAGAACAGACAGCCGCTATCTGACCGACGATATGCTGGGAAGTGTCCCGGCAATCGTTCTGTGTGCAGCGGGAGTTTACGGGCAGGATGCCTCGAATGAGGTGCTTTCCCAACAGGTGTGCAATTCCAAAAAGGTATCCGACCACCACGCCATTATTCCCACAATGGCAGCGGGAGAACAGGATTTGTCCACACTCCCCACAGCGGAACAGAATATCCTGAAGTTGATCTCCCGACAGGTGCTGATGGCAGTCAGCGGAGCGTATCGCTATCGGGAAACGGAAATCACCATCACCTGTGGGGAACCCTTCAAGACCACCATGAAGATGCTTCTGGATGCGGGTTGGAAGAAATACAGTCAGAAAAGCATCCCCCAGAAGTGGTTCTCCGGTCTGGAGGTCAGGCAAATCCTGACCCCCAGCAAGGTATCCGTGAAGGAGGGCAAAACCCAGCCGCCCCACCACTATACGGAAGATCTGCTGCTGTCCGCCATGGAAACGGCAGGGGCAAAGGATATGCCGGAAGATGCGGAGCGCAAAGGGCTTGGAACCCCTGCTACCCGTGCTGGGATTCTGGAAAAGCTGGTATCCACGGGGATGCTGGAACGGCGCAAGGTGAAAAAGCAGACCATTCTGGTTCCCACGGCTCTGGGCAATTCTCTGATTATCGTCCTGCCGGAGCAGCTCCAGTCCCCGCTGCTGACAGCGGAATGGGAACACATGCTGTCCCAGGTGCAAAAGGGCGAGCTGGAGCCGGAGGAATTTCTGGCTGGCATTCAAGGTATGCTCACCGATCTGGTTGCGGATTACCGTCCTGTTTCCGGCGCGGATATTCTGTTCCCCTCCGCCGAAAACACTGTGGGCAAGTGCCCCCGGTGCGGCAGGCCGGTGATTGAGCGCAGCAAGGGATACTTCTGCACCGGGCAGGACTGCAAATTCGTTCTATGGCGGGACAGCCGGTTCTTTACCCTCAAGCAGAAAACCCTGGACAGGAAAACCGCCCAGCTTCTGCTGGAGAAAGGCCGTGCCTCGCTGAAGGGCTGCGTTTCCTCCAAGACCGGGAATGTCTATGACGCCGCCGTGGTTCTGGAGGACGACGGCGAGCGGGCGCATTTCAAGCTGGTGTTTGGCAATGGCTGATCTGCCCCGGATGAATGACGAGCAGCTAAAGCAGGCGCGAAAGCTGATACGCAGCCGCTGCTGCAATTATGACAATGGAAGCTGCCTTGTTCTGGACTGGTCGTTCTGCAATGTCTGCCCACAGTGGATTTCCTACTCGCTGAACTGCAAGTGGTTCCGCAATGCGGTGCTGCCCAATGACCCGGCGCTGGAAGCATCCATCCTCCATACCCAGCCAAGGAAACGCTGCGTAATCTGTGGAAAGCCTGTCCTGTCCAAATCTCACCGCGCGAAATATTGTCCTGCGTGTTCTGTTCAGGAGCGCAGGCGTCGGGATGCCGAAAGGAAGCGCGTTCAGTATTGGAATCTCCGCATTTAAGGGTTAAAAAAGTGGCTGATACCAATGACTTTTTCACACACTTCCGCAGGGGTATGTGTATTTACATTCGGAAAGCCAAAATCGGCTTTTATATGCGGAGAAAACTCCCTGTGTGACCCATCTATGTCACGCGGGGAGTAGTCAAATCAAGGAAAGGAGTGCAAAGACTTGTCCGAAAAACTATCCAATAAGGAGCGCATCAAAGAGATTACCGCTGGTATCGAAAAAGGCATTATGGATCTGTTCGAGAGTGACCGCTACCGCAACTATCTCACCACCATGAGCCGGTTCCACAGGTATTCCCTGAACAATGTTATGCTGATCCACGCCCAGCGACCCGATGCCACGCTGGTGGCTGGCTTCAGCAAGTGGAAAAACAGTTTTGGGCGTCATGTGAAGAAAGGCGAAAAGGGTATCCAGATTCTTGCTCCCACCCCCTACAAAATCATGGTGGATAAGGAGAAGTTGGACCCAGACACCAAGCTGCCCATGCTGGACGATGAAGGGAAACCCATCACCGAGGAAAAGGAAGTCACCATTCCCATGTTCAAGGTGGTGTCCGTGTTCGATGTGGCTCAAACGGAGGGTAAACCCCTGCCGCAGATTTCCTTCAGCCTGACCGGGGATGTGGCGCAGTATGAGGTTTTCATGGAGGCTCTGCGCCGGACTTCCCAAGTGCCTATTACCATAGAGCCGATGGAACCCGGCATGGATGGCTATTTCAGTCTGAGCAAACAGGCGATTTTCCTACGGGAAGGCATGAGCCAGGTACAGACCGTCTGCGCCGCCATTCACGAAATGGCCCATTCCCGGCTCCACAACTATGAGAAAATGACGGAGCTGGCAGACGATGGCGAAACCATCCTTGTACCGGGAGAAAAGGACAGGAATACCGAGGAAGTGGAAGCGGAGAGCATTTCCTATGCTGTCTGTCAGTATTTCGGCATTGAAACCGCCGACAACAGCTTCGGCTACATCGCCACATGGTCCCAGGGCAAGGAGCTGAAAGAACTCCGTGCCAGTCTGGAAACCATAAACAAGACCTCCTCGGAGCTGATAAGCGGTATTGAGCAGCATTATCGGGAGATTTGCAAGGAGCAAGGTATTGATCTGGCAGCAGATGCCCCTGCGCAGGAGCAGCCCCAGGTGCCGGATGCCCCGGAGCAGGCGCTGGACGAATACCCCATACCGGATGAATCCCTGAAAGTGGCTGATTTGGAAGCCTGCGGCTATTTGGATGGGGATATGCTGCCCCTGTCCAGCGAACGAGCTGCCGAGCTGTACGAGCAGGATTTGACCGTGTATGCCATCGTGGACGGCGGCAATGCAGAGATGCTGTTTGACCGGGAGGAATTGGATACCCAAGCCCCCGGCACGGTGTTCGCTATTTCCCGTGAGGAATGGGAGCAATGCCCCATCTTCCACAGCAAAATCATGGAGCGGCAGCAGCATCAGGGGGAACGGGAGAATGCCTTCCTCGCTCATGCGGGTGACTGCTTTGCCATCTATCAAGTAAAGCGTGACGACCCCGGCAATGTGCGGTTTATGAATATGGACTGGATGCAATCTCATGGGAAAGCCATTGAGCGCGGCAGCTATGACCTGATCTATACCGCGCCGCTGACTGCCACCGGCAGCACCAATGCCAAGCTGGAGGCGCTCTTTGAGCAGTTTAACCTCCATCGTCCGGTAGATTATCACAGCCCGTCCTTGAGTGTCAGCGACATCGTTGCCATCAAGCAGAACGGTGTGGTATCCTACCATTACTGCGACAGCGTGGGTTTCAAGGAGCTGCCGGATTTCCAGAAAGAGAACTACCTGAAGGCAGCAGAAATGTCCACGGAGGATGATTACGGCATGATTGATGGTATCATCAACAATGGTAAGCAGCCATCCGTGGCAGAGCTGGAACAGCAGGCCAAATCCGGTCAGCCCATTTCTCTTATGGACTTGGCAGATGCAGTCCACCGGGAGAAAAAGGCATCTGTCCTAGAAAAGCTCAAAGATCAGCCGCAGCAGCCCCAGCGCAAATCCAGACCCCGAAAATCAAAAGAACAGGAGATTTGAACATGAAAGAGAAATTTACCTTTGAAGAACAGCAGCTCATGAGCATCTACAACCCTGGCACCCGTCTGGGGCTGATCCGCACCCTTGCGGAAATGCGTACTTATCTGGATAAGGACGAGCAGGAGCTGAAAGACCTGACGGACAGCGCCATCGCCAAGCTCAATACCATTACGGATGCCGAGTTTGATGCGTTGGATTTGGTTCCCGACTTTGATTCCTGACCGTAAAGAGTATGACAGCCGGCTCTGAGGTCACACCCAGAACCGGCTGTCATCATATCCATCTGCGGTATCAATCATCCCAGAGCTATGATTCCGCTCTGAGGATCATTGGTGATTATGTTAATATCATATTAGTTGAACAGACAGAAAATGGGAGATGCTGTGAAGCCGCTGTGGAATCCGAAAGGAAACCATAGCGGCCTTTTCACAGTTAATTGAATTCTTCTGGCTGAACAAATGCATTGGGGCTCATGGCGTAGCCGTTTTGGTATTTCACGGTGACGTAAAGCGTCTCTGCTCCATTTTTCAGCTGAATAAAACAGATATTTTCCTCATTAAACCGGTCGGTAATTTCCATGGCCTGATCCATGTAATAGATCCAAACGCTGCCGTCTTCCTTGTATTCAACCTCCGGCATGTTCAGATGTTCCATCAGTTCCTCTTCCGTCAGGGGACGTTCAGAACCGTCCGGGTTAAAAGCAACGCCTCCACCACCACGTTCATGGGTATTGCCCTCTCCATCTTCATAGGTGATGGTGTAATGCCCGTTCTGGATGTCCATCACTGCGCTGGTCTGATCTCCGTGAATCCATAGCTGGATGGTTCTGCGGATACCGCCTACGTCTTTCGCGTAGCAAACGGTAGCCATACTGAAAATCAGGATCACGGCAGCACAGAGAAATACGATTCTGCGCATAGGAAAGTGTTTTGTTGACTGCATGGTGATATCCTCCTTTAAAAAGTCTCCGGAGGCGTGGAGTACACCAAAGGTGCGCTGATACTGCTTCTTGTCAATCATGGCTCTCAACCTCCGTAAGCATGGATTTCAGGAGTTTCCTTCCTCTGCTCAGCCGGCTTTTCACGGTTCCTGGATGGCTGCGCAGGGTGGCAGAGATTTCGTCGATGGAGTATTCCTCATAATAGAACAGATGAATCACGATCCGGTATTTCTCCGGGAGTCGCATGACGGCTTCAAAGAGACTGCGGTCCTCTGGCTCCTGAAATTCCAGTTCGTCCATGTATTCCTCCCAGCTGACCCGGTTCCTGCGCCAGAAAGCACCGGTGATATCCTTGGCGCGATTGATCGCTACTCGGATGAGCCAAGCCTTTAGGTGGGTTTCATCTATGTAATCTGAATTTTGGGTGTAATATTTCAAGAAGGTATCCTGTACGGTGTCATCGGCATCCTCTCGATTTTGACAGATACTGAAAGCGGCGGAGAACACCCGGTCACCGTATCGCTGAAACGCTTCTTCAACGGATAATCTCATAAAAAACTCCTGTACATTGGTGCTTCTCGGCGGGTAAACCCGCTGGGATGCAGCCGTGGTTTGAAAGATCTTTCACTAACCATACGATTGGCAGGAGGAAAAGGTTGCATGGAAAAGAAAAAACAGGCAGTTATTTTAAGAACGGTCATTTCCTGTCAGTCCCACATGTGCTTGAGCAGGTAGGATTCCAGATCGTAGTCATATTTGAACCGGACTCCGGTAATGGACTCACCGTTCAGAATGGCGGTATAAGCATTCTGGTGGATTTCGTTCTGTTCCCAGTCACCGACAAACAAATTGTCGGAGATCATCAAGGCGAAGGCGGCATCCGGGTATTTTTCTTCCAGTTTCTCCCGTTCGGCGGGGCTGGAACTGAGAATCATATCCATGCCGGGAATAGCGCTGTAAGCAATACTCTCTTTCTCCCGGTAGTACGCCATTGTGTGCGTTGCTGTTCCCATGTTTCTTTCTCCTTCCTGACACACTGCGGTGTATTGTAGCACAAAACTGCGATTTGGGCAAATGAAAAAACACTCTCAACTTTCTCTCAGCATACGTCTCAGCATAGATAGTACCAGCAAAACAGTCCAATAAAACGGGAACGATTCCGCTCTGACAGATTTTGCCGCTTGACAATCCCTCTTTGTTGCTTATAGTAGAACATATATTCGTAAACAAGTAAGCGGCAATGGAGGGATAGCATGGACACCGGCAACGAGAAATACCCAGAAGTTTATTTTTGCATTGACAGAGCTTGCCCAAGGGCAGATGGCAACGGTAGTATACTACGGCTCCTATGAGCAAGCCTACAAACAGCTGACAGGTGCGGTAAAAAAGGGAGATCCTTTCTGGAAAACCATTCAAATCGGTGAAACTACCATTGATTTTTCGGAGATTTCCGAACTTTACGCTATGTAGCCTTGTCAAGTAGAAGATTGCCTTGCGTTTTTGGATAGAGTGTCGATTGACAGTCCCAAGAGAAAATGGTAGACTGTGGAAAGTTTGTGTTCAGGAGGAAAGACAAATGGAAAAGATTCTTGTGTACCTCGGTAGCGATCATGTCATTCAGCACCCCTCCTTCGGTGTTCGGGAAAACATACTGAAAATGACCACCGACAGAGAGGTGGCTATCTCCCAAGCCTGTGAACAGGATGCTGCGGGTGTAATCAACACCTATTCCCTTGATCTGGATTCCTTGTCTGTAAAAGCGCCTG
>CAMGIN010000053.1 GCA_946056135.1 uncultured bacterium
CATTATCACACCGAAGACTTCCTACCAGGGGTCACATCATTTGACAACGCAGATCCAGGCACAAAAACCGCAAAAAAAATGTTTCCATTCTTGGGGATTCTTCACAATTGCCTACCTGATCGCGTCCCAGTTGGCACGGCCGGTTCGCTTCGCCAAGGCAAGCAATTCCTCAGCCAGAGCGTCCGTGACCTGGCCGGGTACCAAACGCCAGCGCCAGTTGAAGCCCACCGTGCCAGGCTTGTTCATCCGTGCCTCATTGCCCAGGCCCAGGTGATCCTGGATGGGGATAATGCAGTCCTTAGCAACCGTGGTCATCACCAGATTAATGAGGACCTTGTGCATCTGGCTTTCCGGGGTATAGTAGTCACACAGGTAATCCCGAACCTGCTTTCTGGCGTCTTCCGCCAGTCCAGCGTACCAGCCCGCCACGGTCTCGTTGTCGTGGGTGCCGGTGTAGACCACGCAGTTGGAATTGTAGTTGTGGGGCCAGTAGTCGTTTGCCGCGCCCACATCCGCTGGATCGATGGCGAACTGCAGCACCTTCATGTTGGGGCAGCCGCTGTCTTTCACCAGCTTCCGAACGCCGTCGGTCATCAGTCCCAGGTCCTCCGCAATGACGCTCACATCTCCCAGCCGCCAGCGGATGGTATTGAACAGCTCCATGCCCGGGCCCTTTTCCCAGTGGCCTTCCTTGGCGCTGGAGGCATATGTAGGAATGGAGAAATACTCGTCAAACCCCCGGAAATGGTCAATACGCACCACATCGTAGAGCTTGAAGCTGTACCACATCCGGCTGATCCACCAATCATAGCCGGTGTTGCGGTGATAGTCCCAACGGTACAGGGGATTGCCCCAGACCTGACCGTCGGCGGCAAAGGCATCCGGCGGGCAGCCAGCGATGGCAGTGGGGGCGTTGTGTTCGTCCAGCTGGAACAGCTCCGGATGGGCCCAGACGTCCGCCCCGTCGGGAGAGACGTAGATGGGAATATCGCCCACGATCTGGATATGGCGGGCATTGGCATAGGCCTTTAGCCTGGTCCACTGCTGGTCAAACTTGAACTGCAGATACTTCTGAAATTCCACATCGAAGTACAGCTCCCGGTTGTAGTAGTCCAAGGCAAAGCCCCAGTGCATCCGGATATCCTCCGGCCACTGGCGGAAGGGCACGTCGTGGAAGAAGCGCTTCAGCGCCATAAACAGGGCATAGTCATTCAGCCACCAGCCGTTTTGGCCACAGAAACGCTGATACTCCGGATTATGGCTGATATTGCTGCGCTCATAGGCCTTATGCAGCAGAGCCAGTCGGTTATCATTCAGCTTGTCGAAGTCCACCTTGGCAGGGTTGGTGCCGAAATCCACGGCATCACACTCCTGCTTTGTCAGCACACCTTCCTCGATCAGCGCTTCCAGGCTGATCATATACGGGTTTCCGGCGAAGGCAGAATAAGCCTGATAGGGGGAATCATCGGAGCCGCCGTGGGCTGTCGCTCCCAAGGGCAGGATCTGCCAGTAACGCTGACCTGCCTTTACCAGCCAATCCACGAAATCATACGCCGCCCGGTCAAAGCAACCGATGCCATACTGAGACGGCAGACTGGTAACGGACAGCAGAACACCTGCATAACGGTTCATAACACACACTCCTTTTTTCTCTCAATTGTCGAAGAAAAGCCGGGATAACAGATATGAGGTAACGAAATTCATCTTAGTTCCTATATCTTTTTATAGTGGAGGATTTTCGCTTCGTAGGGGCGGAGGATTTCCGCTTCGCTTTCATAGTTGGTAATCAGCACCTCGGCATTCCGGAAGGCTTCCGGTATCTCAAAGGCTGCTTCTGTACCGGAGAAATTGCAAACCACCAGCATATGTCCCCCATCCGTGTCCCGGGTGTAGGCAAAGACCTGCTCGTCCTCCGGGCACAGCAGGGTGAAACTGCCGTCCCGGAACTCCGGAACACGCTTGCGAAGGGCGATCAATTTCTGATAATAATAAAAGATGGAATTGGGGTCCGCCAGAGCCGCCTCCGCGTTGATCTGCCGGTAATTCTCATTCACCGGCAGCCAGGGCGTTCCCGTGGTGAAGCCCGCATTGGGTCCGGAGGTCCACTGCATGGGGGTTCTGGCATTGTCCCGACCTCTGGCCCAGATGGATTCCATCACATCCTGGGGATCATACCCTTGGGCGGAACGTTCCCGGAACAGGTTGTGGATTTCCAGATCCTGGTACTGTTCCAACGGAAGGCGGATATTGGTCATGCCCAACTCCTCGCCCTGGTAGATATAGGGCGTGCCCTGCATGCCATGGAGCATGGTAGCCAGCATTTTCGCCGACTCTACCCGGTACTTTCCATCCTCTCCCCAGCGTGAGACAATGCGGGGCAGATCATGGTTATTGAAGAACAAGCTGTTCCAACCGGTGCCGTACAGCTCCTGCTGCCAGCGGCGGAAGCAGTCCTTCAGCTTTGGCAGGCTCAGAGGCGCCAGGTCCCACTTGTCTTTCCCCGGCTGCTGGTCCAGGCCGATATGCTCGAACTGGAAGACCATGCTCAGCTCGCTGCCATCGGGGGCGCTGTAGAGTCTGGCACGCTGGGTGTCCGCGCCCCAGGCCTCGCCAACCGTCACAAGGCCCTCTTCCAGCAGGGCCTCTCTCGACAGCTCCCGGAAATACTCGTGAAGCCGGGGACCATTGGCGGTGATCTTCCTGTCCGGATCCTTGGCGATCTGGTCAATGACATCCAGCCGGAAGCCCGCCACGCCCTTGCTCACCCAGAAGCGGATTACGTCATACAGCTCCCGCCGGAGCATGGGATTTTCCCAGTTCAGGTCCGGCTGCTCCACCGCGAACTGATGGAAGTACCACTGTCCAAGCTCCGGCACATAGGTCCACGCCGAACCGCCGAAGGTGGCCCGCATATCGTTGGGCGGAACATCCGGAGTTCCGTCCCGCCAGACATAGTAATCGTGATAGGGATTGTCCCTGGATTTCAGGGCTTCCCGGAACCAGACATGCTGATTGGAAGTGTGGTTCAGAGTCAGGTCAATCAGTATACCGATGCCCCGCTTCCCGCTTTCCGCAATCAGCTCCTCCATGTCTGCCATGGTCCCGAACATGGGATCGATGGCACAAAAATCCGAAATATCGTAGCCGTTGTCAACCTGAGGCGATGCGCAGATGGGGCACAGCCAGATGGCGTCAATCCCCAGGGTCTCCAGGTAATCCAGCCGGGACAGGATCCCCCGCAGGTCTCCCACGCCGCTGCCGGTGGTATCCTGAAAGCTCTTGGGGTAAAGCTCATAGAAGACGGCGGATTTCCACCAGCCGCGCTTGCTTTTGTCCAGAATGACGTTTGCCATATATTCTCCTTATTTCTGGCCTTCCTCAATTTTCTCCACTGCTTCGTAAACCCGCAGCAGTTCACCCACGCTCCATGCCTGGGCAAAGCAGCCCTTGCTTTCCGTGGGGAAATCGCCGTCATAGATCTCCGGCAGCTGCCCAACACAGCCCTCCCGCAGCATAGGCTCCAGCGCTTCCAGCTGGGTGCGGACATAATCAGCCGCTTCCGGCGTATTGCCACGGGTTTTCAGATAGGCCCGGTAATAGGTGCCCAGCGGGAACACCCAGACCGTGCCCTGGTGATAGGCTCTGTCCCGCTCCGCCTGAGGGCCGCCGTAAAAGCCATGATACTCCGAATCCTCCTGCTGGAGGGTCCGCAGTCCGCAGGGGGTATACAGATACCGGCGCACCGTGTCCACCACACTGCGCTCCTGGGCAGGTGAAAGCATGGTAAAGGGCAGGCTCACCGCCCAGATCTGATTGCACCGCAGCTGTTCATCCGCGGCGGTACCGGACAGGACATCCTTCAGATAGCCCTTGTCCTTCCTATAGAACTTCTCCACGAAGGAGCGTTTGACTTTTCTTGCCAGCGCACCGTAGCCGCTGTTTTTGTGCCCCAACTCTGCCGCGAAGGCTTCCATAATCCGCAAAGCGTTGTACCAGTAGGCGTTGACCTCCACAGGCTTGCCGTGCCGGGGTGTGGGCAGATAGCCGTCGACACAGACGTCCATCCAGGTCACCTGGTCCAGACCCGCTCCGGCGGAGATCAGTCCGTCGGTGTCCATGGCGATGGCGTGATGGGTGCCCCGCTTGTAGGCTTCGATAATCCGTTCCAGGCAGGGGTAGGCCTCCTCCAGAAATTCCCGATCCGAAGTGCGCTGAACATACTGCCACACGCAGTCGATCAGCAGCAGGGCAGCATCCACCGTATTGTACATGGGCTGGGTCTCCCCCTCCGGAAAGAGGTTTGGCACCAGACCGTCCTTCTCATAGGCCAGGAAAGTTCGCAGAATGCTCTTGGCATCGGCATACCGCCCTGTTGCCAGGCAGCAGCCGGGCAGTGCGATCATGGTATCCCGGCCCCAGTCGCTGAACAGGGGATAACCCGCCAGAATGGTCTTGCCATGGGTGGAATCCCGGTGGGCAATAAACGCATCCGCTGCCAATACCAATTGTTTTGCCATGGGAGCTCGGAAGCCGCCGCCCTCCTGAATCTGACGCAGCCGGGCTTCCTGCTGCCGCAGAATTTCCCAGCCGGAGCGGGACTCCTCCTCCAGGGAGAACAGAATCTCAAAGCGTTCCGTTTTGCCGGACTGCACCGTTTTGGTCACCGCACAGCAGGAGGCAGCCAGTCCCCGTTCGGGCCGGCCGTCCTTCGCGTCCTGGGGATAGGCTAACAGCTGCCAGCGCATGGGGCGCTTTTCCGCTTTGGCGTCAGTCTTCATATACAGGGTCTGACCGCCGGAAGTAATTCTGCCTCCTCGATAGACAAATCGCCTGTCCAGCCGCTCCACTGCCTCTTCCTTTGGGGCGAACTTCAGCTGGGGAACCACCTCCAGCGTGCAGGGCTCGCCGGAGTCGTTTTCAATGGTGTACAGGACAGCCGCCGTGTTCTTCTCCCAAGCCATGCACAGCCTGCGTTCCACACGGACACCGTCCACATCATAACGCCAAAGGGGCGTCATTTCATAAATAAAGCTGCTTAAATTCCGAAAACCGTCCTCAGGCGCCCTGCCGTCGGCAAAGGTCTGGGTGGACAGATATTCGTCCCGGTCATCCAGCCGCAGGGTCTCGCTGAGCCGGTGGACCATGGTAATGCGCACATTGGGTGCCTTCACCGCGGCTACCAGAATCCCCTGATCGCACCGGGGCACAGAAAAAGCCGCCGTGGTGGACACATAGCCACCAAGGCCGTTGGTCATCAGGAAAGAAACCTCCTGGGCTCTGTCCCAGGTACGCAGATCCTGTTTTCCGTAAGTAAAACGCATAGCGCGCTCCTTCCCGCAATAAGGGAAACGTTTCCATAGTTTCGAAAAGTTTCGTTCTTATAAAGTATAGTACTTTTCCGGGAATTCGTCAATCATTTGAAAAGCATCTCCAAAAATTCAACATTATCGCCAAATTTGCAGGATCAAACTTGTGAAAAAATCCCATAGAAAAAGTCTCGGTTTTCCTTTCCGAAACATGTCGAAACAATTTTTCCCGATTCGTTGCAATTTGCCTGGAACTATGGTATATTGGTTGCAGCAAGCATCAGGAAAGGTGGCATTTTCATGGCGACTCTCGAAGATATCGCGCGTTCCCTGGGTGTATCCAAAAGCACCGTCTCCAAGGCACTGAGCGGTGCGGGAGATGTCAGCGAAGCCATGCGCAGATCCGTAGTGGAAACCGCGGTGGAACTTGGCTATTCCAGGCCCCTGCGCGGAGTGGAGGCTCCGCGGCTTGCCGTATTTGTCACCAATATGGAGTATTCCCGCCCTGAGGACTTCGGTTACGACATTCTGGTGGGCTTCCGGAAAATGGCGGAACCCGCCGGTTACTATGTAAGCATCATTCCCCTGAACCATCAGCTGGAGCACAGCATCGGGTATGACCAATACATGATGCAGGGCAACTACCGGGGCGGCTTATTCCTGGGGCTATCCCTGGATGACCCCTGGCTGAAGGATTTCGAAACCTGCCGGACTCCCACCGTTCTTTATGATAACCGAATCTTCGGCAATCCCCGGGTGACCTATGTAGGTGCGGATAATGCCGAGGGAATGCGCCTGGCTGTTCAATATCTGAAAAGCCGGAACCACCGGAAGATCGGCTACCTGAGCAGCGCCCTTGGGGCCTATGTCTACCAACAGCGCTATCAGGCTTTTTTCCAGGCACTGCAGGAAAACGGACTGCCCTGCGACCCTGGGCTTTCCAGGAACTCCTATTTCCCCTCCGTATGCATGTCCGAGCATCTGCCCGCCCTTCTGGACCAGGGCTGCACTGCCATTATGTGCAGCCACGACAATCTGGCCATCAGCGCCCTGGCCCACTGTGCGGGAATTGGAATCCGGGTGCCGGAAGACATCAGCATTTTGGGCTTTGACGACCTGCCCCTGTGCCGGTTTACCCAACCGCCGCTGACCACCATCCGCCAGAACCGGACAGAGATCGGAAAAAGTGCCTACTGCGCTCTGTCCAGCCAGATCGGCGGTGTCCCCCTGAGCACCTTCCTGCTGCACACGGAGCTGATCCCGCGAGCCTCCTGCGCCGACGCCGCAGGGTAGTAAAAACAGGAACCATTCCCGAAAAGGGTCTTCCCTCCTTCATCCAACATTTTTTAAAAAGCGATCCCGGAAGCGGTTTAAACGCCGCTTCCGGGATGTTTTCATTTTTCTGTCCGTTCCTTCACAAGCATGGGCGTAAACATGGGTTTTCCAAAGCGGTCCATAAACCGCTGGCATTTGATCAAAAATGCGTAATACACGTTATAGCCGCAACCGTACATGGTTTCCGTATTGGCCATGCCCTTGGCAAAGATCACATCCGCCGTTTCCAGTGCCTGCTTCGCCTCCTGCCCCAGCATGTCCAATTGTGTGCCGGGGACCCGGTTGCCGTTGTCAATGACAGGGAAAGGAATCCCCACCGCCGCCGCGTCCTCCCGGGTGGCATCGTTCTGAGCAATACCACCCCGGACGCAGAAGGTAATCTCCAACTGGGGATATGCTGCCGCGATCTTCTCGGCGAAAATCCGGTCAAAGCCGATCTCTCCAGCGTTGTCCGTCAGATACAGCAGCCGCTTCCCCGCTTCCAACTCCCGGCAGAATTCTCCGTACACCTCCCGGTCAAGCTCCATATCCAGGGCATTGTCCAGCATTTGGGACAATTTTGCAAAGCTGACCTGCCCCTGGAGGGCCGAAAAGTCCAGATAGTTCCCCAGGATGGCAAACTGCAGCCCCGCAAACACCGGATCCTCAGCGGAAGCCACCTTCTCCCGGAGCATAGGGAGCCGCTCCAGCACAAACCGGTTGGAGTCGATCTTCTCCTGGCGGAACCGGTCGATATTCAGACCGTAGTGCTTGTGAAGAAGCTCCGCCGTCTGGGGACTGAACCATGGGGCGCTGACACCCTCCGGCGCCGCCAGGTACATCCGCATCATATCCTTGGCAAAGGCCATGGTCTGTTGCTCCGTTCCCAGTGGCCGGACCAGCTCCACATTCCGTCGCAGGTGACACAGCAGGCAGTAGGAATCGATGGCGATGCTCATACCTTCAGCTTCAGAACCAGCTTCTTCAGAGCATGGGGCTCATCCAGGTGAACGCCGGGCATATGGGCATCCTCGGGATATACCACATAGCAGTAGCCCTGTGCAATGCGCATGAAGTCAACGGGACCAGCGTACATGCCCTTGTCCTTGGTGGTGTTGAACTCGCCGTCCAGAGTCAGAGTCTCCAGGGGCGCCCAGCCCACGGTCTCCTCGCCCTCAACAATGTACTGGATGTCCAGATACTGCCGGTGGGCTTCGCACAGCTTGCCCTCCGCGCTCTTGGTGGTGCCTTCCTGCACCAGGATCTTGTTGCCGCCAGACAGCTGGATGGTGCCGGGGACCCACTCCTTCATGTCGGCAACCGCCTGCAGAGCCTCCTCCAGGCCGGGGATGATGGGGGCATAACGGCCCAAATCTTTAAAGGGACATACGATCATAGTAGGTACTTCCTTTCATAAATAAATTCAAAAATTGATACGGAAAATCATTTTCAATTTTCCATTTTCAATTTTCAATTACAATTTCAGCAGATCTTCAAATTGTTCGATCCTTTCAGCGTATCCTTCCGGCGTTCCAAATCCGTAAGCCGCCCAGATAAAGGGCACGCCCGCCTCCACTGTGGCCTCGTAATCGCCCTGGGTGTCTCCAATATAAGCACAGCTTTCGATCCCATACCGTTCCATTAGGGTCCGGATGGTCCGCCCCTTGCTGGTGCCGGTATCGCCGAAGCACAGGTGGCCTTCGATATACGGTGTCAGCCCCAGCTTGCTGATACACAGCTCCGGGTAGCCGCACTGGCTGTTGCTGACAAGAAAGAGCCGATGACTTTTCGCCAGCTCAGCAATGGTCTGCCTGACCTTGGGATAGCCGATCTTGCAGGGGTCTTCCCGCAGATGCCGGTTCTCCGTGGCCATGCACCGCTCCATCAGGCTGTAGCGCTCCTCCTTTGGAATGGAAGCGAAGAGCTGATCCGCAATCTCCGTCATTACCTTACCAAAGAGCGGTTTCAAAGTCTCCGCGTCCACGCACAGATGGTCCAGCCCTTCCTGCTTCAGCTGGATATTGTACCCCTCCGCCACCAGGGCCCGGGAGTCCCACAGGGTGCCGTCAATGTCAAAAATCAGGCTTTCGTATTTCATTTTGCCTCCAGATGCCGCTGGATGCAGCCCATAATCATGTCCAGAGCCACCACGTTCTTGCCGCCCTCAGGAACCACGATGTCGGCATACTTCTTGCTGGGCTCCACATATTGCTCGTGCATGGGTTTCACCGTCTCCTGATACTGGGTCAGCACGCTTTCCAGGGTTCGGCCCCGTTTGTTCACATCCCGCTTAATTCTGCGGCACAGCCGGACATCGGCATCGGTGTCCACATAGATCCGGATGTCCATCAGATTGCGCAAAGCTTCATTCTCAAAAATCAAGATGCCCTCCACGATAATGACCTTTCTGGGAACCACATGGATGGTCTGGTCGCTGCGGTTATGGATCGTGAAGTCGTACACCGGACACGCAATGGAATGGCCCCGGCGCAGCTCCTCCAGATGGTACACCATCAGACTGGTATCAAAGGCGGCAGGCTCGTCGTAGTTCAGAAGACACCGCTGCTCATAGGACAGATCATCATGGCGCTTGTAGTAATTGTCGTGGCTTAAAACGGTGACCTCATCTTCAAATTTCTCAATGAGCCGTTTCATCAGCGTGGTTTTTCCGCTGCCGGTGCCTCCGGCGATGCCGATCACAAGAACATCATTTTCCATAAGCTGTCTCCCTCACCCATTCAATAGTTGATAAGAAAGTCGGACCATCTCCGGATCGTCCCGGCTGTTGGTGATGACCACTTCCCCTTCCCCATTTTCCAGCAGATCCGCCGCTTCCAGCCGCCGCCGGGTCTCCCGGGCCGTGCCTTCGCCGCCGTCCAGTAACGTGACCCCGCTGCCCAGCACCCGGGAAATGGCTCCGCCGGCAAAGGGATAGTGGGTGCACCCCAGCACCAAGGCGTCCAGCTTCCCAACATAGGGCGTCAGAATGCGCCGCAGCAGCTCCTCCGTCTCCGGCGCTCCCGCCCGGCCCTGTTCGATCAGCTCCACCAGTCCCGGCGCGGGAATCTTGGCCACAGAGCAGTTTTCGTCAAAGCGGTGGAGCAGGCTGTCGAACTTCTCCTCCCGCAGCGTCACTTCCGTGGCCATAACGCCAACCCGGCCGCCTGGAAAATGGTCCGCCGCCACCTTCAGAGCAGGCTCGATGCCGATGATAATGCGCTCCGGATAGATTTCCCGCAGCTCCTTCACCGCCGCCGCCGTGGCCGTGTTGCAGGCAAGGACCAGGGCTTTGACGGGATATTCCGTTATCAGCTTTTCCGCCGCCGCCAGCGTCAGGTCCCGGACTTCTTCCGTGGGCCGGGAGCCATAAGGGGCATTGGCAGAGTCTCCAAAGTATACGTACCGCTCTCCCGGCATCCACCGCCGCAGGTGCCGCAGCACACTGATTCCGCCCACACCGGAGTCGAAGACGGCAATGTAATCCTGTTTTGTCATGCTCTCACCCGAAAAATTGGTTTGTTCTATTTTAGCAAATCCTGACGCTTCTTGCAATGCTTCGTTGACTTTTTCTTGCAATTTTGATATGTTTGCAGTATCAAATTTGTGGAGGTCAGCCTATGAACCGATATTTGTTCGTCATCGACTATCAGAACGACTTTGTTGACGGTGCCTTGGGTTTCTCCGGTGCGGAGAAGCTGGATGCCAAGATTGCCGCCAAGGTCCGCGCCTACGGCAAGGGCCATGTGCTTTTCACCCGGGACACCCATTTTGAAAACTATCTGGACACCCGGGAGGGCCGCAATCTTCCGGTTATCCACTGCGTCAAGGACTCCCAGGGCTGGCAGGTCTACGGGCAGACCGCCAAGGCTCTGGCAGAGGTGGAGGCCCCGGCCATCGACAAGCTGTCCTTCGGCATGGATGTCACCGATCCCGCTACCGCCGCGGTGCTGCCGGAACAGGCCGATGAGATTGAGCTGGTGGGCCTGGTCAGCAACATCTGCGTGGTCAGCAACGCTGTGGTATTGCAAAGCCGCTACCCGGAGGCCACGATCCTGGTGGACGCAGCGTGTACCGATTCCTTTGACAAAGCGCTGCACGAAAAGGTGCTGGATGTGCTGGCCGGTTTCCAGGTCAAGGTTGTAAACCGGTAATATGAATTTACGGATTCGTGACTTGCGGGAAGATCATGATTTATACTGATTCTCAATAGAAAACTTTAATTTGGAACAAATTGAAGTTTTCTATATGAGAATCACATGAGACGTGATTCTATGATTTTCTCGAAAATCATAGAATCGGCAACGCCGTAAGGCGGTGCCTTTCCGGATAAAAATTAAAGATTTTTATCCGGAAATAGTATTAAAGCAAAAGGAGATTGCCAGCTACCTGCTGTGCGACCAGTCCCTTTACTCCAAATACGAACGGCAGGAGCGTCCGCTTCCCCTGGAGCTGGCAGACAAGCTGGCGGATTTCTACGGTGTCAGCGTGGATTATCTGATTGGCCGCACCAATGAAAAGAAGCCCTATCCAAAATAAGAAACCTCCCTGGAAAAAGTGCGGTGTTCATAAGACAGTTGACAGCTACAGTAGTTTACACGGCTGTGG
>CAMGIN010000054.1 GCA_946056135.1 uncultured bacterium
CCAGCACTGGCAGCAACCTATTTCACACTCTGTCCCATTACCAAGCGGGAGGGTCGATGACCCTCCCCTACAGTGGGTACGCACGTAAACGATCATTTACAATACCAACTCCAAACTCCAAATTCCACACTCCACACTCAAAAAAACTCCACACTGTCATAGCTCCCTTTTCTGCATCATAGAATGCAGCGGGGGGCGTTGTTTTTGGAAGAAAACTACGGTGTGTACTTTGGTTCTCGGCTGGCGGGGAAGGTGCAGGTTCAGCGGCAGGGGCTTTACTACCGCTTTGCCTGCCGCTGTCAGATCAGCGGGGATGTGGTGTGCCGGCTGCATGTGCGCTGCGGGGACAAGCGGGAGAACTTGGGAGTGGTGGTTCCCATGGATGGCGGCTTCGGCCTGGACACCAAGCTGCCGGTGAAGCGGCTGGGGGAAGGGAAGATGGAATTTACTCTGATCCCCAAGCACGAGGTTTCGGAAGGAACCTTTGTCCCCATCTACCCGGAGGAGCCCTTTGCCTACATAGAGCGGCTGAAGGAAGGGTTCCTGGCGAAAAAGGGAGAGCAGGTGGGAGTCGTGTTCAAAGAATGCTGAATGCAAAATGAAAGGCATGTTTCCCTGGAGCGGGTCTTCCAATATGGCGTTATCAGCAATCAAGGAGGGGCATTGCCCCTCCTTTTGCTTCGTATTTAAAAATTGTATTTTTTCATTCATCCCCGAAGGGGATACCATAACTCCACACTCCAAACTCAGACCGAAATTTCCAGCCCCACCGGACAATGGTCCGAGCCCAGGATATCCATATAAATGGGCGTGGCGGTGATCTTCTGAGCAATGCGGTTGGACACCAGGAAATAGTCAATCCGCCATCCGGCGTTGTTCTTCCGGGCGTTGAACCGGTAGCTCCACCAGCTGTAGATCCCGGTGGCCTCCGGGTTACGGTAGCGGAAGGTGTCCGTAAAGCCCGCCTCCAGGAGCTTGCCGAAGCTCTCCCGTTCCTCGTCGGAAAAGCCCGCGTTGCCCCGGTTGGAGGCGGGGTTCTTCAGGTCGATCTCCTGATGGGCCACATTCAGGTCCCCGCAGGCGATGACCGGCTTCTTTTGATCCAGGGCCACCAGGTATTCCCGGAAGGCGGCGTCCCACTGGAGCCGGTGGTCAATCCGGGCCAAGCCCTGCTGGGCGTTGGGGGTGTAGCAGGTCACCAGATAGAAGTCCGGGTATTCCAGGGTGATGAGCCGCCCCTCCGTGTCCAGTTCCTCCACACCCAAGCCGTATGTAACGGAAAGGGGGGCTTCTTTTGCGAAAATGGCGGTACCGGAGTACCCCTTCTTCTGGGCATAGTTCCAGAATTGGGTGTAGCCGGGCAGGGGAAGGTCAATCTGTCCCTGTTGCAGCTTGGTCTCCTGCAGGCAGAAGAAGTCGGCGTTCAGCTGATCGAAGATTTCGGAAAAGCCCTTGCCGACGCAGGCTCTCAGGCCGTTGACATTCCAGGAAATGAATTTCATTGTGTTTCCTCCGTAGGAGCAGTCATGCTGCTGTCGTATAGAATCAGGTTCTCCCGGGTCATGGTGACGCTGCGGGAGCCGCTGTTGATGGTGACGGTTTCCGCACCGGTGAGATCCAGGCAGGTCAGGGTCAGACAGGCGCAGGCCAGGGAGAATTCCGCGTCGGTGAGCACATTGGCGGTATCGGAAAGCTTCAGCTCGACCCGGGTGTCTGTCTGCTCCGCCGAAAGGAACCGGATGCCCCGGGGGATCGGGCTGACCAGATCCTCTTCGGAAGGGCCGATGAGATACAGTGCCATCAGATAGGAGAGGTTGTCCTTGTGTCCGGAGGCTTCCCTCTCCTCGGAACCGATGATACCGCTGTCGGTACTGTATGCGTATTCCGCCCGGAGATAATAGAAGGTGACAGGCTCTTTGATCCGTTCCCCCAATTGGCCGCAGCCGGTGAGGATCAGACACAGGAGAAAAGCAAGGCCAATTTGCCGTTTCATGATTTGTCCACCTCCGTATCAAAGGCAGGGAAGGTGACAGTGAAGGTACTGCCCTGACCCATAACGCTGGAAACCGTGATTTCCCCACGGTTGCGCTGCACGATGGTGCGCACAATGGACAGTCCCAGGCCGCTGCCGCCGGTGGCCCGGGAACGGGCCTTGTCCACCCGGAAGAACCGTTCAAACACATGGGGCAGGGCTTCCTCCGGGATGCCCATGCCGGTATCGGAGACCTCCAGAATGGCGTTGTCCTCCGCGCGGTGCAGCCGCACCGTCAGAGAGCCGCTGGAGACGTTGTATTTGATGCCGTTTTCCATCAGGTTGAACACGATCTGATACAGGTCGTCCTCCAGGATCAGCACGGGACAGTCCTCCTCCAGCGCCAGGTGGAAGGTGATTCCCGCCTCAATGGCGTTCTGCCGGAGCATTCTGGCCACCCGCTGCACGGTGGGGGCCATGTAGATAATTTCGCTCTCGTCGCTGGGTGGGGCTTCCGCTTTGGTCAGGGACAGGAGCTTCTCGGTCATGCGGTTTAACCGATCCGCTTCATCGCCGATGTCACCCACAAATTCCCGTACAGTCTCCAGGTCCATGTCGTATTGCAGGATGGAGTCCGTCAGCAGCTTGATGGAGGCCAGGGGGGTCTTCAGCTCATGGGAGGCATCGGAGACAAACCGGCTGCGCTTCCGCTCCGAGGTCTGCAGCCGCTCTGTCAGGTCGTTGAACTCGTTGGCCAGAACCGTCAGTTCGTCGTTGCCGCCCATTTCCAGCTTGTGGGAATAATCACCCTCCTGAATGATCCGCATGGATGCCATAACCCGGTTTAGCCGCCGGGAGAAGGTGTTGGCAAAGGCCACGGAGAAGAGAATGACGATGATTTCCAGCAGCAGAGTGATCCGAAGCACGGTGTACTCCAGGGACTGGATCAGAGCGCCCTGGGCGGTGTCGTGCTCCGTCATGTAGACGCAGCCCACAATGGTGCCGTAGGACACGATGGGGGTTGCGGCCCGGGAGTCTGTGATGCCGTTGTGATAGTGCCAGGAAAACACATCGCTGCCGGTGGGGGCTTCTTCCGTGATCGCAATGGCTTGGAAGATTTCCGGAAGCAGCATATAATTCCCCAGGTCCGAGCCACTGCTGTCATAGAGAACGACACCGTTCTGGTTGGTCACAATGAGGCGGGTAATCTTCAAACTCTCCATCTGGCTGACGGCGCCGGCAACCGTGGTGGAATTGAGCACCTCCAGGTTGGCAATCTCGTCGGAGGCCAGCTGACATTTTTCAATCATGGAGGATTCCTTGCTCTGGTAGAACAGCTTCTGGCTGATGCCGGAGCAGTAGATATTCAGAATAATCAGGACCACGGACGTGATGAGCACATAGGTCATGGCGTAGCGGACCTGGGTTTTGCTGTAGCCGCGGTAGGCGGTCTTTTCATTTGCGGAAATAATAGCCAACGCCCCACTTCGTCATGATATATTTCGGCTGGGCCGGATTCTCCTCCAGCTTTTCCCGCAGACGGCGGATGTGCACGTCCACGGTGCGAATGTCGCTGCGGTATTCATAGGCCCAGATGGTGTCCAGCAGGGCCTCCCGGGAATAGACCCGGTTGGGATTGCGCATGAGAAATTCGATGACATCGAACTCCTTGGCAGTCAGATCTGCCAGGGTGCCATCCCGGTAGGCATTCCGGGCATCCAGGTCCAGGGTGATGGTGCCAATGGTCAGGATGTTCCCGATTGCTTTTTTCTTGCCGCCGGCCCGGCGCAGCAGCGCCCGGATCCGGGCCTTCAGCTCCAGAATGTTGAAGGGCTTGGTCAGATAGTCGTCTGCCCCATGGTCGAAGCCGATGAGCTTGTCCATGTCGTCGGCCTTGGCGGTCAGCAGGATGATGGGAATGTCAGAAAACTCCCGGATCTTGGCGCAAGCGGCAAGTCCGTCCATATTGCGCATCATCACATCCAGCACCACCAGGTCCGGATCCTGTTCCTGCACCAGCCGGACCGCCTCCAGGCCGTCGCTGCCGGTGATGACCTCGTAACCCTCATTCTGTAAATTGAAGCGGATACCTTTTACCAGCAGCGCTTCGTCATCCACAACCAAAACCTTCATATTATCCTCCGATCGTGTTTCCCGGATGCCCTCCGCACTTCCCGGAACGGAAGCGACAGGCAGTAGTGCGGGCCCGGAAAAAGCAGTTTTTTCAAGGGAATTCCCATGCCACATTGACGAGTGGGGAAAAAGCTGTTATAATACGGGCATAGTACGTTCCATATTATACACGATTTTTTTCTGCCGGACAAGTCCGGCGATGGGATATTGAGGGAAATTTATGAAAAAAATGAAACACTTTTCCTTTTTGCTGTGTGTAATGCTTCTTCTGCAATGTGTTCTGTTGCCGGTTTCCGCTGCGCAGACCGAGGAAACGGAGCCTTCGCAGACTACGGCGTCCACCCAGGCTTCCCAGGAACCGGCAGCCTTTGGTACGGTCTGCGTTCAGAACGGCTGCCGCACCATCGAGGGCATGGTGCCCCTGGGCGGCAGCGACAAGCGGCTGGAGACTGCCCAGTCCGCGTTTTTGTATGAAGTGAGTACCGATACCGTGGTCTATTCCTTCAACCCGGATATGAAGCTCCACCCCGGTACCCTGGCAAAGATCGTTCTGGGCATGGTAGTGCTGGAAAACTGCGAGCTGGATGAAGTGGTCACTGTCACGGAGGGCATTCAGTCCTACGTTCCCGGCACGGCCACCACGGTTGCCGAAAAGCTGAAAAGTAACGAGCACATCTCCGTGAAGGATCTGCTCTACGCGACGCTGATGATGAACGCCAACGACTGCGCTGTCGCTCTGGCCCACCATGTGGCGGGCACCACGGATGCCTTCCTGACGCTGATGAACAGCTGGGTCAAGCGGTTGGGCTGCGTCAATACGGAATTTGGCAATATCAGCGGCCTGTACACGGCCCAGTCCTACAGCACCGCCCGGGATATGGCGAAAATCATGCGGGAAGCCATGAAGAACGAAACCTTCCAGGAGATTACCAAAACCAGAAGCTATACCATCGAGGCCACCGATCTGGCGGGAGAGCGGAAATTGTCCGCCCAGAACTATATGGTGGATGACACAAATGTCCCGGATTTCTACGACAGCCGTGTCACCGGCGGTCTGCAGAGCTATCATGAATCCGTGGGTGCGTCCATCGTCTGTACGGCGGAGAGCAAGGGCATGACCTATATCGCGGTGGTCCTGGGCGCTATCCGTACCTTTGCGGCCAACGGCTGGCAGGCCATCAGCTACGGTAACTTCAACGAGATGACGGACCTGCTGAAATTCGGCTTCGACAACTATAAGGTCAACCGCATCGTCTATGATGGAATGACCATGGGCCAGTTCTCCGTTGCCGGCGGCGAATGCAATGCGGTGGGACAGGCCGTTGTGAATATCGATTCCGTGGTGCCCATCAACGCCCAGATGAACAATCTGGTCACCAGCTTCATTGTAACAAACAAGGGCCTCACAGCCCCCATTGAGAAGGGACAGCTCATTGCCACAGCCCAGGTCAAATACCGGGATTCCGTCATGGCAGAGGCGGAGATCTACGCCGTCAGCGGTGTCAAAGCCTCCAGCGAAACCGGTGTGACCATCTATTCCGCTGTGTCCGACAGCAGCGGCAAGAGCTCCGGAATTCTGTCCACCATCGGAACGATTTTTGTGGTGGTGATTGGCCTGGTAGCAGCCTATTTGGCCTTCAACTCCTTTATGCGCTCGCGGATGCGGGCTATCCGCCGCAAAAGACGCTCAGAGCGCAGGAGGAACCGCTGATGCTGGACTGGAACGGATTAAAGAATCTGTGTGCCGGCTGCACCCGCTGCGGCCTGTGTGAGACCAGGCATTATGTAGTCTTCGGTATGGGCATCGAGGACGCGGATATCATGTTCGTCGGAGAGGGACCCGGCGAGCAGGAGGATCTGACGGGACTGCCCTTTGTGGGCCCTGCGGGAAAGCTGCTGGATGACATGCTTTCTATCATCGACCTGGACAGGACAGCCAACTGCTATATTGCCAACATTGTCAAGTGCCGTCCTCCGAGAAACCGGGATCCCATGGAGACCGAGCAGGACGCTTGCATTGGGTATCTGCGCAACCAGGTGGCATTGGTTAAGCCCAAGATCATTGTGTGCCTTGGCCGCATTGCCGCCATGCGCCTGATCGACCGGGACTACCGCATCACCCGGCAGCATGGACAGTGGGTGTGCCGGAACGGGGTCTGGATGACAGCCATCTACCATCCGTCGGCCCTGCTGCGGGACATGTCCAAGCGCCCGGAAACCTTCGACGATCTGCTCTCCATCCGGGAGAAGATCCGGGAGGTCGGTGCCAAAATGTAAAAAAACGGGCTGTTTTACCGGGGCGGTGAGACAGCCCGTTTTGCAATCGGAATCCGCCGGGTCATGGCATAAGCCCTACGATGGGTGTGAATAAACGATAATTTATATGAGCGATGGCAGTACGACTGAATAGATACCTGCGCGGAAGGAATCCAGAGTGAATTGTCGATCTATAAAACAGACACATATCCATATAAAAAATGCCTATCCGCAGACCGCTTCTTCCTGTAGAATCAGGAATGTAAGCGGTTGATCCATCAAAACAAAAACGACTGCAGATTTTGAAAGATATAAGGAGAGAAATCATATGGAAAAGAAGTCCATTCACCAGATCATTTCTGTTGTTTTCAAAGCGCTGACCCTGGCCATGGGGGTTGCTGTTGTGGTACTGTCCCGCCTGGGCAATTTGGAAATAGAGTCTGCTGCGACCATGCTTGGGATCGGACTGGCCTGTGCAGGTGTCTCCATGCTGGAGAAGAAGTAACAGAAGGTGTAAAAAAATGAAAGCATTGAAAAAAGCGCTGACGGTTCTGCTGGCGCTTGCGGCTGTTCTGACGGCAGTTTTCCTAGTCGGACGCTATGGATGGAAGTTGGGCGGCTTTCACGCCTGCCAGAGCGCGGGGATAGAAACTGTGGAAGTCAGCGAGCACGCAGTCCATATCACAGGTTTCTACCCCGGTTCCTTCCCGGAGGGCTTCTGCGGGTATTATGCCAAAGAGCAGGACAGGAAGCTCTTTGTAGGCTTCCGGTTCAGCGCTCTGTTCGGCTTTTTCGAAACCGGAGACTTCGATATTACCATTCCGGTTAAGGGCAAGATTCACGAGGTCATCGTGAAAACCGGAAGGAATGAAAGCTCTGTCTGGAATGCACAGTCTGGCTTCCTTCCCCAGTCAGAGCAATATGGCGTATATGTGAAGCTGGAGGGCAACGATGTGTGTTCCGTTTCCATGTCCTACGACGGCTTCAGCGGAGGGGTAAGCACCGCCATGGAAAGCGGCGAATACTGCTTCCTGGATAACGACATTATGATGGTTTCCAAGAATACGGATGCCCCGGTGCCATTTACCATTACCGTGAAAGACGCAGAGGGAAATGTGACGGCGTCCGGGGAATTTTCCTTTGATGCCAATGTGGAAAAGATGTACCTGACCGTTACCGAAGACGGCAGAATTGTGGAGGATCAGGATGAGGAAGGATAAGCACTTTTCTTCCAGGATGCTCACCTGCGCTGGAGCGCTGATGGCCGTATCGGGCATTCTTATAGCCATCTGCGTGGAAATCGCCTACGGCGGCATCCTGTTCGCAGCCGCCGCCTGTATGTTCTTCGCGGCCCGCAATTTCCGCATTGCGGAGGATAAAAAGGAAAATGAGAATCAGGAAGGGGAGACGGGGCATGACAAGGCGTAAGCATACAAGATCGCAAATTGCCGGACGGTGGCTGCTGTTCTGGACGCTGTTCATCGGCATCGGCGCAGTTGCCGGGGCAAGCGGCATGCTGCTGGACCCCAGCGGAAAGGCCATGGGAATGGACGCGATGCTGCCCTATTTTCAGGTGCTTCCCTTTGCGGATATTCTGTTTCAAAACTACATCTTCTCCGGCATCGCCCTTTTGGTCGTGAACGGTCTGACCAACCTGACGGCGGCGGTTCTGCTCCTGCTGAAAAAGAAAAGCGGCGTCGTCCTGGGCGGGGTGTTCGGTGTCACGCTGATGCTGTGGATCTGCATCCAGTTCGTGATCTTCCCGCTGAACTTCATGTCCACCAGTTATTATGTCTTTGGCTTCTGTCAGGCAGTCACCGGTTACATGACCTGGGTATTCTGCAGGCAGGAGGCGTTCCGTGTTGACCGTTCGGATTATCCCAACATAGGGACGGACAGCACCCGTCTGGTGGTATTCTTCTCCCGCATGGGCTATGTGAAGAAGCAGGCCTATGAAGCGGCCAACCGCTCCGGCGCACAGGTTTACGAGATCAAAGCTACCGAGCGCACCGAAGGCACGTTGGGCTTCTGGTGGTGCGGCCGGTTTGCCATGCACCGCTGGGCCATGCCGATTGAACCGACCGTGCCTGATCTGACAGAGTATGACCATGTGACGATCTATACGCCCATCTGGGTGTTCTCTCTGGCCGCTCCGGTGCGGGAATTCTGCAAACAGGCTGCCGGGAAAATCCGGGAGGCCGACTACATTCTGGTGCATCACACCAAAGGAACCTATAAAAATGTGTCCCAGGAAATGGATTGCCTTTTGGGCATTGCCCATACGGCATGTGTGAATATTTCGTGCAAAATGGGTGTGTTTCGAAACTGCGGATAGGAGGTATTGAACATGGAGAATTTACTTGACTTTTTCCGTGGGGCCCTGCCATGGATCACGGTTGGACTGGCACTGGCGGTACTCTGTGCAAGAAGCGCAAAGAAGAAAAAGGAAGAAGAATCCGGTGAGGATTACGGGACAGAGGGTATGTGCATTGGTATGTGCCTTGGCACCGCAATCGGAACGTCCCTGGGGAACTACACTGGTATCGGTATTTCTCTTGGAATGCTCATGGGTCTTGCTGTCGGCAGCTGTATCAAAAAAGCGGCTGACAGCGAGGACAGAGATGAAAAGAAGAAATGAAAAGGAAAGGAGACAAAGCGTATGATACGTTGCAGTGCTGCTGCTCCATGCAAGGCTGATTAAGGCGAAACTGCATGGAGCCATTCGATTCGCCTGACGGCTTTGCTTTTCATCATATTTTTAGGAAACCTGTCATATACCACATCGTAAATTTTCTCCTTGTAGATGGGTCACATCTATTTACATCACAGAACACAAAAATACATGAAAAAAGAATTGCAATGCGGGCGATGCCTTGGTATACTAAAATGGTATGGACAAAAAAGTCGAAAGGAATCACTCTGGAGGGATTACTGTGACTGTCACCAATATCATTGAGCTGCTGGGCGGCCTGGGCGCGTTCCTGTTCGGTATGAAGTACATGGGCGACGGACTGGAGCTGGCAGCAGGCTCCAAGATGAAAGATCTTCTGGAAAAACTGACCCGAAACCGAATTCTCGGCTTCCTGCTGGGCGTATTTGTTACCGTGGTCATTCAGTCCTCCTCTGCTACCACCGTGATGGTCATGGGCTTTATCAATGCCGGCATCATGGATCTGGCGCAAGCCACCGGCGTTATCTTCGGCGCCAACATCGGTACCACCATCACCAGCGTTCTGATTGCTTTGGATGTATCCGGCATTGCTCCCTTCTGCATCTGCGTAGGCGCGTTTATGATGCTCTATTCCAAAGCGGGTGATCCCGGACCCCATGTTCCAGGTATCCATGCTGCATATTATCTTCAAGGTGGTCCCTGCCGCCATCCTGCTGCCCTGCACCAATCTGGTGGTCAAGCTGACCTACAAGATCATCCCCAAACAGAAGCATGAGGATGCTGCCCGTCTGGAATACATCGATGTGAATCTTGTCGGAAATCCCAGCGTTTCCCTGCTTCAGATCCGCAGTGAAGTGGACCGCATGAGCAGGTTGGTGTTCGAGAACGTCGATCTCGCCATGGACGGTGTGATGAATAACGAAGTCCGCAATGCCAAGGTCATCACTGAAAATGAAACCGTGATTGACTACCTCACCGATGCCATCAGCGATTACTTGGTGAAGTTCAACGTTCAGGAGCTGTCTCCCCAGGAAGCCATGTATGTCAACCGTGTCTTCCAGACCCTGAGCGACATGGAGCGAATCGGCGACTATGCCGAACATCTGCTCCACGTCAACGAGCGCTGCACCGAGAAGAAGCTGGCCTATTCCGATGTGGCAAAAAAAGAACTGCAGGAGCTTTACGACAATGTGAAGGAGCTTTATTCCTGCGCCACAACCCGCTTCTACAGTCAAGATATCGGTATTGCCGAGCTGACGCATCTGGCTCGTCTGGAGCGGGAAAACCGCAGGAGAGCCAAGCAGGCTCAGCAGAATCATATGGACCGTCTCCGCTCCGGAGAGTGCTCCGTGGAAGCCGGCATCATGTTCGGCGAGGTTCTCAACAGCCTGAACCGAATCGGCGGTCACTCCATCAACATCGCCGAGGCAGCCACCAGCCATCAAAATGGAAAGATGTTCTGAAACGCACACAGCTGTCCCCTCTGCTTTCCAGATTTCCCAATATAGATTCCGCGAAGCTCTCTGCTTCGCGGAATTTTCTGTCGGCTTTCCGCTACGTATGCTTTGTCCAGCATCCATCAGCACCCCCGTATAAAGCCAAATGAACGCCAAGCCCTAATGGGGTGCTTTCAAATCATCTAAAAAAGTTGGAAAAACCGCCGTTTTCGTGGTGAAAACGGCGGTTTTAATGGAGCTAGTGACCTGACTCGAACAGGCGACCTTCTCATTACAAGTGGTGCTTTTAGCATTTTCTGACGTGTTGTAAAATGCTGAAACCTGTTGGTATTCAACGGCTTTTCCGCATTGCGTGTGTTGTATCGTTTTGGCTACCAGAAATGCTTTTTTGTACCTTGGGTAGCCAAATGGTAGCCAAGAATCTCACAGCATACCATGTATGCAAAGCCGCCGCTGACAGAAACCGGGAGCTACCATTGCGGCGGCTCCCAGTCGTGCTTTATGTGTTAAAGTATTGTAGCAGCTCCATGAGCCACTGAGGGCGGCGGCTTCCTACGGTGCGCAGCTCCCCGTTGCGGTACTCCGCTACCAGGACAAAGCCATTGTCATTGTCGTAGAACTCCGCTTCATCACAGTATGGGAGGACCTTCACCACAGCCTCCCAGCGGCCCGCAAAGCGGCGAACGACATCATCATGGGGAATGTC
>CAMGIN010000055.1 GCA_946056135.1 uncultured bacterium
AGCAGGTAGGCGTCCGCACCCGAGGCCACCAGGCCGCCCACCAGGCTGTACTCAAACATGTAGCTGGAGCGGCGGGTATCCTTGCCGATGACGATCCGGGCCGGACCGTCGGAACCGCCACGGCGCTTCAGCTGGGTGTAGTACCAGCCCAGGAAGCGGCCAACCTTATAGGCGTGATCGGCGGTCAGATTGCAGTTGGCCTCGCCCCGGAAGCCGTCAGTACCAAAGTATTTTCCCATAAGAAAAGATCCTTTCCAAATCGATAGATAGCAGGAGATATAAGATATGAGATAAGGAAAACCTGCCCTATCTCATATCTTTATGAAAGTATGCGCTTTAGATTTTCCTGACGATCTTCCCACCGGTTTTCCAGATACTGCTCTCCGGGACAACGCCGCGGACACAGGAGGTGGGATAGATGTTGGTGTTCCGGCCGATGACGGTGCCGGGATTCAGGACGCTGTTGCAGCCTACCTCCACATGGTCACCCAGCATGGCGCCGAACTTTTTCAGCCCGGTGGGGATTTGCTCTGCCCCGTCCTTCACCACTACCAGGGCCTTATCGGACTTGACATTGGAGGTCAGACTTCCGGCGCCCATGTGGGATTTGTAGCCCAGGATGCTGTCGCCGACGTAATTATAGTGGGGTACCTGTACATTGTCGAACAGAATGACATTTTTTAGTTCCACAGAGTTTCCAACCACGCAGTTCTCACCCACCAGGGCGGAGCCGCGGATAAACGCGCAATGCCGCACTTCGGTGTTGGCTCCGATGATGCAGGGAGCACCAAGATAAGCGGTGGGAGCGATGGATGCGGATTTATGGACCCAGACCTGCGGCATCCGCTCCTGATAGTCTTCTCCCAACTGGGGACCCAGGGTCAGAATCAATTCTTTGATGCCGCCCAGAGCCTGCCAGGGATATTCGAACATAGCAAGATAGCTTCCGGCAAGAGAATGGGTTAGATCAAACAGATCAGAGGTTTTTAACATGGGAATCCTCCCTTCGGCAAAGAGCCGGAAATTTGACTTGATTACTATACACCCCAAACCGGGCTTTGTCAATTGGCTTGTGCATAATTCAACTATGCTTTTTCCTTTTTCGACGAAAAGAAAATAAAAAACAGAGCCGCTATTGGCAGCTCCGTGAAAAAAATCATAAGTTTTTTTTCGCGATAAATGCGGTGATTTCGTCCAGATCATTCTGGGTAACGTCATCCCGACTCAGAAGCGCTTTCATAAGCTCCACAAGATTGGGCTTGTGCCGATGGCTGAATATTGTGGATGCAAAATACTCCTCACGGGTCATCGTGGGAGAGAAAACTCTTCCGTAGGTTTTACTTCGCTTGACCAGTCCAGCCTCCTGAATCGCCCCCTTTTGCAGAAGGCCGTTCAGCAGAATATGCACTGAACTGTCTTTCCAGGTCTTTTCGTCTGACTTCGCCAGAAGATCCGCGCGTGACATGGGCTTTCCGGATTCCCAAAGGACATCCATAATTTCCATTTCGCTTTTGGTAAGTTCCATCCGCACACCTCCTTGAGATCATGAACTCTGAAGTACATTATAGCTTGATTTACAGTTTTTGTCAATTCTGTTTACTATGGTTTTTTAAAAAATCGAAAAATATTTTCAGGTGATATAGGCGTTAACCGGAAATCTCTTAACATTTGCGGACATTAAAATAGGAAATTTTTTCCTTTTCTTTCCGAAGACGGAAGCAGTTATTCAATGCCCAGCAGGGTTCGCTCCAACATTTCCCGGGTGGCATCCATATCGGCAACAAGCACTGCCATACCGTCAATGGTTTGGTTGGTATACATTCCGTCTGCGGGGACACGCTGGCTGACAAGTTCAGCCCCGGAGAGCATGGGGAACAGTTCCAGGGCGTGTCCCATGAGCTCTATGCTGTTCATATCCGTGGTGATCATGGGCAGGATCTTGGTGACCAGGGACAGAACCGTTGTCAGATTGGACCCCTTGTAGGCATCCAGCAGGGCGCTGATGACCTTCCGCTGGCGGTTGGTGCGGCTGAAGTCACCGTCTGCGTCCAGCTTCCGGATCCGGGTGTAGGCCAGGGTCTGGTCGCCATTGAGGGCATGGACCCCCTGGGACAGGGTGCTGCCGGTTTCCTCGTTGATGAAGTCAGCCTCGTCCTGGCGCAGCTCGATTTCCACGCCGCCCAGCAGGTCCACAATGTCGGCGAACTGGTTGAAGTCTACCTCCACATTACCATCAATATACACGCCGAAGTTCTTTTCCAGGGTTTTGTCCAGCAGGGACATGCCTCCCGCGGCATAGGCGGCGTTGATGCGGTTGCTGTGATAGCCGGGGATCTCCACATACAAATCCCGCAGGAAGGAGGTCATGATCAGCTGCTTGGTCTGCTTGTTGAAGGTACACAAAATCATGGAGTCAGAACGGGCCCTGCTCTCGTTTTCCCGGCGGTCCTGGCCGATGAGCAGGATGTTGACGACAGGACTGCCTCTGCCGCCGACTTGGGTATTATGGGAATCGAAAGAGATATCACCAGAGTTTTGGGAGGAGGAGCCAAGAATTTTGTCCAGCTCCAACTGGGAAAGCAGTGTGGTGTCATCCGAATCCACATAGTTTATCTGGCCCAGCAGGTACTGAACAAAGACGGTAACGCCCAGCATGACCGCCAGAATCAGACCCAGCACAGTACACAGCAGCTTCATCGCTGCCCGGGAAGGTGAGGATTTTCGTTTTTGTTTCATTGTAAGACTCCTGTATGAGGGCATTTTCTGTGAATGTAGTATATGTTTTCGTGGCAGAGAACATTCCGGTTCGGAACGATTCCCCACCGCATTTTGGCACGTTTATTAGGATATCACATGAAATAAGAATTTTCAATTCCCGGCTTTAGGATATTTTTTCCAGAAAAAGGATTCCGCAGCAGCCTTTTACATAAACGGTTCTTCGCTTCCGGCCAATAGGAAAACAGCGCGCCGCAGGAAGCAGCGCGCGTGTTTGGAATCCAATGTTATTCGCCAAAGTATTTCCGGAAATAATCGTACCACTCCTGGTAATCGCCGTTGCTGGGCATTTCGGCGTCCTTTTCCGTCGCTGCGGCGGTGGTTTGCTGGGGTTTTTCATCCAGCACGATGTCCAGGGTGAGCTGGCTGCCGCTGCGGACCACGGTGATGGTGGTGCTGTCGCCGGCTTTGAAATTCCGAAGGGCGCGGGTCAGTTCCGTGACATTGCTTACCTTCGTGCCTCCCAGGTCGATGATGATATCCTTCACCTGGATGCCGGCCCGGTCGGCGCTGTAGCCCTTCTCCACGCTGACAACGTAAGCTCCGGTGGGCAGGCCGAACATGGAGGCGGATTCCGCGTCGGTGTTCTTTACGGAGACGCCCAGATAAGCGCCGGTGACATAACCGTAATCGATCAGATCGGAGATGGCGTTCATCACATCGTCAATGGGAATGGCGAAGCCAATGCCCTCGATGGTGGCGCCGGAGCTGGTGGTGCCGGAGTATTTGGCGGTGGTGATGCCCACAACTTCCCCGTACATGTTAAACAGCGGGCCGCCGGAGTTGCCGGGGTTGATGGCACAGTCGGTCTGGATCATGCTGATGATGGTGTTATCGGTGGTGACTTCCCGGTTGATGCCGCTGACGTAGCCCACGGTCTGGGTGGAGGTCAGGGTGCCCAGGGGGTTGCCGATGGCCACTACCATGTCGCCGATGTTCAGACCGGAGCTGCTGCCGATGGTGGCGGCGGTGAGCCCAGAGGCCTCGATCTTCAGGACGGACAGGTCGTTGGTGGAATCGAAGCCCACCAGCTCGGCGGGATATTCGCTGCCGTCATGCAGGGTGATCTTGATCTCCGTGGCGCCCTCCACCACATGATAGTTGGAGACGATATAGCCTTCCTCCGTCAGAATAAAGCCGGAGCCGGAGGAGGTGCCGGTGGAGGTACCATAGAAGTTGGTGGCCTGGACGGTGCTGGTGATGGCCACCACGCTGCTTACGTTCTGGCTGTAAACCTGACTGGGGCTCATGGCGCTGCCGTCCATGGAGCTATGAACCGCAGAGCCCCCGGAAGCGGAGCCTTTGTCGATCTGCGCCTGCAGGTCATCGATCTTCCGGTTCAGATCCGCCACGGTGTCCTCGGTGCGATCCTCCCAGCGCGCATTGACCGCCGCTGCGGTGATCAGGCATCCGCTGGCTACCAACGCAGCCACAAGGACAACGGCAACGATGCCTTTCCAGATGGGCTTGCGGGATTTCTTTTCCTTCGCAGGCTTGTGCTGAGGCGGCTGGGTCTGGGGCTGGTAGCGGTACTCAGAATTGTTCTGGCTGGTGACATAAGGGGAATTGGCGTAGGGGGATTCCTTTCGTCCGGTTCCTGCGCCGGAATAGAAGGAGGACGACGATTCCTCCGGCTGGACAGGGGCTGCTTCCTCGGGTGCGGGCTGTGCATTTTCCGTATTGCTGATGAAATCATTGCTATTGTTTTCAAAGGTGTCCATATTGGTTACCTCCCTTATTGTTTATCTGTTCTCATCATAAAATCGACTTGTGACAAAATTATGTATTGACCGGAAACGAACTTTTAATTCTGCCAACTTCCCGAACGCAAACACATAAATGATCGTTTGCCACAGCACTCGCTGTAGGGGAGGGTCACCGACCCTCCCGCTTGGTAACGAAATAGAGTGTGAAATTTGATGCTTCCGGTGCTGGTTTTCACAAAAAGCAACAGGTTTGACCGTTGAATGATAATTACGTTACGGGAGGGTCACTGACCCTCCCCTACAATGGGTGCAAACGGAAACGACCATTTACGGAATGCACCGATTCTGTTTCTCATCATACTAACGTTTTCCGAATACGTCAAGAAAAAATCGCGGCAGCGGGGAGCTGCCGCGATGGGGTCACTTCTTCTGGAAGGACTTGCAGTCGGTGCACTGGTCCACCGTGGGATTGGCCTCGTGGGTGCCCACCAGAATTCGGTCCAGGGAGCAGTAGTTCTCGTTCTCGCAGTGGTAAGCGCACTGCTGGACGGTGCATTCGATACATTTGTTGGCATGACAATTCATAGGGGTTCCTCCTTTGATACGATTTCTTCACATAATAGGAAGCAGACACCGACTTGCGGCGTTCGGAAATAGTATGAGCCGTTGAAAGGAAATCATACGGGTAAAATTCTCAGGTTGCATTTTCTTCTGAACTATGGTATTTTATGGAAAGAAACCGTTATGGAATTTGAGGAGAATTTGTTATGGCCAAAATTGCACCCTCTATTTTGTCTGCTGACTTTGCCAATCTGGAACGGGATATCCACGACATCGAGAAGAACGGCGCCGACTGGGTGCATGTGGATGTGATGGACGGACTGTTCGTGCCCAATATTTCCATCGGGATTCCGGTGGTGAAGGCCCTGCGTCCGGTGACCCAGCTGCCTCTGGATGTGCACCTCATGATCGACCGGCCTATCCGGTATGCAGAGCAGTTTGTCAAAGCTGGCGCGGACTGGCTGACCATCCACATTGAGGCGGACCAGCCCCAGAACAATCTGGCCTGCCTGGACAAAATCCGGGCGTTGGGCTGTAAGGCGGCCATTTCCCTGAAACCCGGCACCCCTGCGGAGGCGGCGATCCCGTATCTTCCCATATGCGACATGGTCCTGGTGATGACTGTGGAGCCCGGCTTCGGGGGACAGAAGTTCATGGCGGACATGATGCCAAAGGTCAGAACTCTGCGGCGGCTGCTGGACGAAGTCAATCCCGGCTGTGTCATTGAGGTGGATGGCGGCGTGGATGCCGAGACCTGCAAAATATGTAAAGAAAGTGGTGCGGACATTCTGGTAGCAGGCTCTGCCTACTTCAAAGCCACAGATCGGAAAGCCTTTGTGAAAACCGTTCAGGCATAACGGTGTGGGGGAAAGAGCGTGCTTATCAAGGATATGAAGCGTACCGACTGGAGCCGCGTTCTGCGCAAGGATTATGTGGCACTTGACTTCCAGCGAAACGGCCATCAGGGGCAGATGAGTCTGAGCATCCTGCGGGAAATGACCGCGCCTTTGACCGTTCACTATCCGTTTGGGGACGTGCTGATTGCGGATGAGGGCTTTGGCTGGCTTCAGATTGCGCTGAAAGACCAGTTTTTCTGGATCACCGCCATGTATGACCGCCAGGGTCAGAGAATTGATCTGTATTTTGACATCACAGCCGGAAATCGCTTTGATGATCCGGATAATCCGTGGTTTGCGGATATGTATTTGGATATCGTGGCGATTGGGGATGTGCTGGAAGTCCTTGACCGGGATGAACTGGATGAGGCGCTGGAAAACGATGATATCACCCAGGCAGGGTATGACCATGCGCAGGCGGTATGCCGGGAACTGTACGGGTATCTGGAGAAAAATCAGGCGGAGATTGCTGCCTGGTGCGATCAGGCATTCCTGGAGCTGAAAGCACAGCTTCCATAATTCAGGCTGCAAGAGGGAAGAAAGCAGCAGTGTCGATTTTAGAAATAATAGTGGAATAAGGATCCCCGCAAAAAGCAACGGCTGTTCGCTTTTTGCGGGGATTTTTTGGCTGCGGGTGCGGTTCCCTTTTCCTGTGTCCAATGCGCTCCGTAACATTTTTTGTAAACTTGAAGTCAGCCGACAAAAGTGCTGTATTCTTGATTTTTTTAGACAAAACAATCGGTTGCAAATATATTACGAGAATATTACAATGTTTTTGAACAAAAATGTGAGGAGAGGATGGGCAGCGATGAAGGACAGAAACGCAGTATGTGCTGCACGTATTGCAGCCGATCTATCCGGACCCCAGCCGGTCCATCCGCAGCAACAGCATCCGGATGCAGGAGTGTGATTACCGGCAGAAGGTGGAGGCCTACGAGCGTTGTTACGGCAAAAAGTTGGACTATACCTTTGAAGACTGGGACATTGCGGGGTGGGTGAAATAAAGACTCAAGGAATGAAGCTGTAATTATGATCGGCTTCATTCCTTTTTCTGCATACGGGACCGTTGCCCTTTATCTGTCTTGCTTTGCTGGAATATTGATTTATGGAATGGCTTCCTTCTTTTATAGCCTGAATAGGGCCTTTGGTTGCATTTTTCTGCATTGTGTGGTATTTTAAAAATAAGAAACCGTATGCTATGCCCCGCTTCTTTTTAATCTTCCGTATAGGTTGTGATTTTATGCCCTTATTGCAAACAAAGAAAACACGATATATCAATTGTGTGCTTTCTTTTACCATCACTTTTTTTCTCATGTTTCTGTTGTATTTATTGGGCGGATATGCTCCTTTTGGTACCAATTCCCTGACGTGGGAAGATGCCAACATCCAATATCTGTCCTTTTTTTCTTACTTGAAGGATGTGATGGCGGGAGAGAATGACATCGGCTATACCTTCAGCAAGTCTTTGGGAGGTTCTGGCATTGGCATTCTGGCTTACTATTTGATGTCGCCGTTTAATTTCCTGCTTGTGTTTTTTTCTAAATCACAGCTGCATGTTTTCTTTGACGTAATAACTGCTCTGAAACTTGCGACCGCTGCCTGCACCTTTTGTATTTTCCTCAGCTCCTACTTTAAACCCATACACGACAGAGTGTATCATAACATATGCGTTATCCTGTTATCGCTGAGTTATGCCTTCAGTCAGTATTGCATTGCGCAAAGCAGCAATACCATGTGGCTGGATGGCGTATATATGCTTCCGCTGATTTTGTTGGGGATTCACAAGCAGGTGTGGGGAGGAAAAAGCTGGCTTCTTTCGGTTTGTGTTGGGCTTTCAATCCTGTTTAATTGGTACACGGGAGGGATCAATTGCCTTTTCGCGGTTATTTGGATGGTTTTCGAGCTCGCTGCATTTTGTTCGGAGAGAAGATTTCCCTCTCCTGGCAGCATGGTCAAAACTGGGGCGGGGATTGTATGCCGCTTTGGTCTTGCCATGGCAGTTGGTGTCATGCTGAGCTGCGTTTTGTTCCTGCCAACCGTGTTGGTCATGCGATCCTCCAGCCGGGGGGAACTGGAACTCTACAAGCTGACAGATTGGTCTATTAGCGGTGTTTCCAATCTGATCAGCAGCTATATCTTCGGTGCCAAAAGTAGCGAGGGGAATACGGCGTTATTTTGCGGAAGCTTTGCGTTAATCGGCTGCATGGGCAGCTTTTTCACAAAAGGGATTTCACGGAGGAAGAAAATCCTCCTGGGGCTACTGGGGCTAACTGGTATCCTTTTGCTCTGCTGGAATCCGCTTTATGCGATGTTTTCTTTGTTTAAGTCTGTTTATAGCTTCTGGTGCCGGTATTCCTATGTTGTCACAGTGATCATTCTTTTCCTGGCGGCGCATTTCTATTTGCAGTGTGACAGCGGCAAAGAAGGCCTGATCGTCCTACTTTGTGGTCTGGCGTTTTCCACGGTTCTGCTTATTCTGAGCCGATGCGGGAGAACCCAGTCTGCGGACCTTGCAAAGCAAACGGCGGTTTCCATGTCCGTGATCGCAGCGGTGGCAGCGCTCCTTGTTTGGAGCGCCGGAAAAGGTAGGTTTGCGAGGTTAGGTATGGCTATTATTGCGGCAGTGCTGATTCTCTCTGAACTGGCATATGGCGCGAAACTGCAAATGGACAACTACCATGTATCCAATGTTGCTGAATATGAAGCTTATACTCTGGATGAGCAGAAACAAATCAACCAGATCCAGGAATATGATCCTGGAATATACCGTATTTCTCAGACCTCGACAAGATTTACAACTGCAAATAATTTGACAGCCCATTATGACGAACCCTTTGCCTATGGTTTTTGGTCCATAACCAGCTATTCGTCGGCAGCAGATCAGATACAGTTGCAGTTTCTTGACCGGTTGGGATATCCAAACCATGGGGATGCCATGAATGTGGTAAATACTTCCATCCTTGCGGCGGATTCTCTGCTTGGTGTAAAGTATATTACTTCGCAATATCCCATTACCGGGCTACAGAGTGTGACAGGCCTTGACGTTTGCAACGGAAAAACGGTCTATGAGAATCCGTATGCTTTGCCCTTTGCGCTGTGCTACGATCCTGCAGACAGGGTATGTACTGACTTTACAAATCCATTTGAGTTCCAGAATCAGCTGTACAGCCAGCTTCTGGGGAAAGAGGCTGCGCTATATATTCCGCTGGAGTACGAACTGGTTCAGCAGGACCACAATTTGGTATATCGTATCTCACTTCCAGAGGGAAATTATGCTTGTTATGGCAATATTCCGTGTTATCAGAATATTAACGCGGTCATTTCTGTGAATGGTGTGTATGATACGGGCTATGCGGGATGGGTGACACCTTCCGTGTTCTACGTTCCAACAGATCAGGACACAGCCGAGGCCATTGTGGGAATGAATGCTGGGACCGACTGTGCTGTTGATTATGGCAATGAGCAGTTTTACGCCCTGGATTTGGATTTGCTGGCAGAGGTGACGGAAGTGCTGCGGGCAAAGACTGCGGATGAGATATCCGCTGAGAACGGGCGGGTTGAGATCACCGCCGCAGGGAGCGCGAAAGAAAAAATGTATATTTCCATTCCGTATGATGAATGCTGGACCGTTACGCTGAATGGCCAGAGGATAGATCCAGGACTGTTTGGCGAATGTTTGTATTCCATTCCGCTCCAGGAAGGAGAAAACAAGATTTGCATGACCTATCATGCGCGAGGAATCTCGGCGGGAATACTTGTATCTGCAATTGGCCTTTTGGCGTTGATAGCCATGTGGATACTGGAGGCAAAATATATGCAGTCTTTCCGGAAGTTGTATGCTGGATAATGTCCGCAAAGAAAACTTTGACAGTGCAGCTCCGCGGATTGGTTTGGTATTGCCAATAGGTATTTTTACATCGATTTTCCGCCATCCGGGAATTGACAATTGCCCTTCCGGAATGTATAATATATGCGGAAAATCCCGGTTTTCCAAAGTGAAATCCAAAGGCGAAAACAACGCCTTTTGAAAGAAAGGAAAATTGCCATGATTTATAGTGCAGAAGTACAGAATATGTGCTCCGTGGCCAAGGGCGCCTATCACGGCCCCGCTCCCATTCCCGAAGAGGGCAAGTGGGTTCAGGCCAAGGAAATCAAGGACATCAGCGGTTTCACCCACGGTGTGGGCTGGTGCGCTCCCCAGCAGGGTGCCTGCAAGCTGACCCTGAACATCAAGGAAGGCATCATTGAGGAAGCGCTGGTGGAGACCCTGGGCTGCTCCGGTATGACCCACTCCGCCGCCATGGCCGCCGAAATCCTGATCGGCAAGACCCTCCTGGAGGCTCTGAACACCGACCTGGTCTGTGACGCCATCAACACCGCTATGCGGGAGCTGTTCCTGCAGATCGTCTATGGCCGCAGCCAGTCTGCGTTCTCCGAGGACGGCTTGGCAGTGGGCGCTTCCCTGGAAGATCTGGGCAAGGGCCTGCGCAGCCAGGTGGGTACCATGTTCGCCACCAAGGCCAAGGGTCCCCGCTACCTGGAGATGGCCGAGGGCTATGTCACCCGTGTGGCTCTGGACGAGGACAACCTGATTACCGGTTACGAGTTCATCAATCTGGGTAAGATGATGGACTTCATCAAGAAGGGCGACGATGCCAACACCGCTCTGGAGAAGGCCAAGGGCTCCTACGGCCGTTTCGCCGGCGCTGCTAAGTACATCGACCCCCGTAAGGAATAAGAGGAGGACGCTGCAATGGCTTTGTTTGAAGGTTACGAAAGAAAGATCGACAAGATCAACGGCGTCCTGGCCCAGTACGGCCTGAGCTCCGTGGAGGAGTGCCGTGAGATCTGCCAGGCCAAGGGCTTCGATCCCTATGAGATCGTCAAGGGCATTCAGCCCATCTGCTTTGAGGACGTGGCCTGGGCCTACTGCGTGGGCGCTGCCATCGCTCTGAAGAAGGGCGTCAAGACTGCCGCTGAGGCCGCCGAGGCCATCGGCATCGGCCTGCAGGCGTTCTGCATCCCCGGCTCCGTCGCCGAAGACCGCAAGGTCGGTCTGGGCCACGGCAACCTGGGCGCTATGCTGCTGCGGGACGAGACCAAGTGCTTCGCGTTCCTGGCAGGCCATGAGTCCTTCGCCGCTGCGGAAGGCGCTATCGGCATTGCCCGCAACGCCAACAAGGCCCGTAAGGAGCCCCTGCGGGTCATCCTGAACGGCCTGGGCAAG
>CAMGIN010000056.1 GCA_946056135.1 uncultured bacterium
TAAGTTGACAATATTGCACGGGGAACGCTTTGGTGCGATAAACGATCATTTACCGCGCAAATTTTGCCTCGACTGAATGGTTCCACAAAAAGGATGAAAAGCGTCCGCCGGGAGGTTCCCAGCGGACGCATCAACTATATATGAAAGAGCTTGCGGAATTTCCATTCGGAATACATCCGGAAAATGGTAGACCCCAGCAGGATGCCCACGGCCATAATACCCGCGATGGCGGCGGTGTGCATGCCTTGCTTGGCAAACAGCTCCATCTCTCCCCGGAAGGCGTAGTTCATGGTGTAGTACACACCGGCACCGGGGATCATGGGGAAGATGGAGACCACCAGGTAGGAGATGGCGGGATACTTGCGGATCCGGGCCATGGTCTCGGAATAGACAGAGGAGAACAGAGCGGAGAAGAAATAGGCCAGAATGTCGCTGCCGCTGAGCTCCAGAGTGATGCAGTAAACGGCCCAGGCCAGACCGCCGCCCAGGGCGCACAGCAGGCCCCCGGGACCGTGGATATTGAACAGCACCGCGAAGCCGATACAGCTGATGAATGCCAGCAGGCACTGAATGATGATCGGGTATGGGATATCACTCACGCTGACGGGTTCCCCCCAGAGCAGTGACGAAAAGCGCCAGGCGGTGGCGGTGCCCAGAGCCAAAGCCGCTGCCACCAGCAGCACCTGTACGATCCGGTTGATGCCGGAGTTGGTATCGCCGTAGATGATGTCCCGCATGGCGTTGGTGAACAGCAGACCGGGAACCAGCAGCATCAGTGCGCCGATGGTCACGGCGTCGGGGTTTCGGGTCAGACCCACAGCGCCCATGGCATAGGCCAGCAGAGCCATCAGGAAGGAGGAGGCGATGGTGCGGAAGAACTGGTTGGCCTTCCGGTCGTCCAGAACTTTATTGACGAAGCTCACCAGGATCCCACAGACGCCCGCACACAGGCTGTCGGTCAGATCGCCCCCGAAGAACATGCCGAAGCCTGCCGCTCCCAGAAAGCTGCCGAAATGCTGGACCGCCGTGGAATATCGCCGCCGCTGGTTGCGAACCTCCTGGAACCATTTCAGTCCCTGGGCAGGGTCCGGCTTCCGATGGCACAGGGCCCGGCTCAGACCGCTGAATTTCTCCACTGCGTCCAAGTCGTTCCCGTGATGCCCGATGCGGCACATGCGGGTGATGGGCTGGCCGTCCTCGGTGAGCATACTGACAATCAGGCAGTTGGGTATGGAAAAAACCTGCGCCTCCACCCCGTAGGCAGACAGAACGCGGCTGATGCTTTCCTCCACCCGGAAGGTTTCCGCGCCGCTCATGGCAAGCTCATAGCCCAGGTCTGTGGCAAGGTCCAGAAGTGTGCAGTTGTCCATGGGACACCTCCGCAAAACAAAATCGCAAGGGACAGTATACCATATCCGATCAAAAAAACAAGAGGAAATCCCATTATTTCAAGGGAAAACAAAACGGCAGGCCGCAAAAACCCGCTGGCCTGCCGTGTTCCGTTTATTTCCTGACGAACAGGATGCCCAGGGTGCCTGGGCCGCAGTGGCAAGAGATCGTGCAGCCGGCGTTGGTCTCGCAGACGGTCTCAAAAGCGCCGCTGGATCGGACAGCCTCCAGAACGGCGTCATGGCATTCCTCGGAGATGGTGGTGTGGGTGACAAATACGGTGCCGCCGTCCAGATCCTCCCGTCCGGAAAGCCGGTCGTGGATGTAGTTCAGCAGACACTTGGTGAAATTGCCCCGGTACTTTTTCCCTACGATCATTTTTCCGTCTCTGACCTCGATACAGGGCTTCAGATTCAGCAGGTTCGCGCCCAGCGCGGCGGCAGTGGAGCAGCGGCCCCCCTTGACCAGGTAGTCCAGCTTGTCCACCACGAAGCTGGCCTCCACCTTGGCAGTAAAGGCGTCCAGTGCTTGCTTCAGTTCATCCAGGGAAGCGGCATTCTGGGCCAGTTCCCAGGCCTTCAGCACCACCAGACCCTGGCCGGTGGACAGGTTCCGGGAGTCCACTACACGGACATTTGGGAATTCCTCTGCCGCCAGACAGGCGTTCTGGTAGCTGGAGGAAAAATCGGAGCTGATGTTGATGTGGACAATGCCGTCGTATTCCGAAGCGTACTTGGCGAAGGTTTCCTGGTAGTAGCCTACGCTCCGGGCGGCGGTGGTGCACAGGCTGCCTCCGGCGGCTACATGGGCGAAGATATCCGCCGGAGTGATGGTAACGCCGTCTTCGAATTCCTGGTCGCCTTTCATGACGATCAGGGGCACCAGGCTGATGTTGTACTTGGCAAGCAGGTCTGCGGACAGGTCGCAGGTGCTGTCGGAGGTGATTTTGATATTCATACGATTCTCCTTTGAAACCATTGGGGCGAGAGGATTTGCTTGCATTTTGCGATTCCTATGATAGAATAGAAAGTATAAGAAAATAGTACCACAAGGTAAAATTTGTGTCAACTGTTTTGCGCCTGCTCCCGCTGCCGGAGCAGCAGAGGAATTTTTAGGGGGAGACATACAATGGAAATTGTTCTGAAGGTGGAAGGTATGATGTGCGGTCACTGCAAGGCCCGTGTGGAGAAGGCCTGCAAGGCCGTTCCCGGCGCTTTGGATGCCGTGGCGGATCTGGCGGCAAAGACAGTTACTGTTACCGGTACCGCAGACGAGGCCGCTTTGAAGAAGGCCATTACCGATGCGGGCTACGAAGTTGTGGGGTGAAACCATGCGCAAAGACTTCTGGTTTGATTCCCATGGACAGGGGAAAATTCATGTATGCCGCTGGGAGCCGGAGGGAAGCCCCAAGGCGGTTTTGCAGATCGTCCACGGCATCGCGGAATATGTGGAGCGCTATGACGGATTTGCCGATTCCCTGACGAAACAGGGCTTCCTGGTGGTGGCGGAGGATCATATGGGCCACGGCCAGTCCATCAACGGCGGCGGTATCCAGGGCTATTTCCACGGCGGCTGGTTCACCGCGGTAGAGGACACTTACCAGCTGCTGACCGACACCCGCAGGGAGCTGCCCAACGTGCCCTATGTGCTGTTCGGTCACTCCATGGGTTCCTTTATGGCCAGGACCATCCTGTGCAAGCACCCCGACAGCGGCATTACCGCGGCGGTGATCTGTGGTACCGGCTGGCAGCCGTCCTTCGCGCTGCCGGGAGCCATCAAGCTGACGGAGAAGGTCTGCGAAAAGATCGGAGAGACCAACCCCAGCGAGAAGCTCCAGAATCTGGTCTTCGGCAGCTACAACAAGAAGGTGGAGCATCCCCGGACGGATTTTGACTGGCTGACCCGGGACGCAAAAATTGTGGATGCCTATGTTTCCCACCCCTTATGCGGTTTTACCCCCAGCGCGGGACTGCTGCGGGACATGATGAAGGGCCTGTACTTCATCGAGCAGCCGGGAAATCTGGCAGCTATGCGCAAGGATTTGCCGGTATTTTTCATTGCCGGCGGCGACGATCCCGTGGGCAATTACGGCAAGGGTGTGCGGCAGTCTGCCGATGCTTTCCGTAAAGCGGGAATGACGGATGTGTCCGTGAAGATCTACCCCATGTGCCGTCATGAGCTGCTGAATGAGATCAACAAGGAAGAAGTTTACCAGGATGTCACCCAATGGCTGGAGCGGTACATAACGGTCAGCGCAGCAGCGAAATGAAATGCAGAATGTACAAGGGTTCTGCCGAAGTTAGATGCGCACCAAAGGCTTGCGCATGGATCGTAGGGGGCGGCATCCTTGACGCCCCTTATGACGGTGCTGCATGCAAATGGGGCGTCAAGGATGCCGCCCCCTACGCACCGTTTCCCGATTGTCTTCTGCACAAACGATCATTTACCGCACATTCTTTTAAAAAAGTCCGTTTTATTGGACAGATGCTTTGCTATACTATCGTCAGAAATCAAAACGAGAGGTTGATGACGATGTATCAGATGCGTTATGTGGGCGGACATGTACAGGTGTATGATTTGAGCGGCAAGTTCCTGTTTTCGGCGGATACCGAGCGGGAGGCCAGAGAGGAATGGGAGGACTATGCGGAATCTGCGGCTTGACCTTTGCTACGACGGCGCCCGGTACCGGGGCTGGCAGCGGCTGCCGGGGAGGGACGATACCATCCAGGGCAAGCTGGAGACGGCTCTGTCCCGGATTCTGGGGGAGCCCATCGAGGTCACCGGCAGCGGCCGCACGGATGCCGGAGTCCATGCCCGGGGCCAGGTGGCGAACTTTCACTGCGAAAGCAGCCTGCCCAGCGGGGAAATTCTGGCGGCCCTGCGCAGGTATCTGCCGGAGGACATCGGCATATACTCCTGCAGGGACGTGTCTCCCAGATTCCATGCCCGGCTGAACGCCAGGGAGAAGACTTACCTTTACCGCGTCTGGAACAGTGAGGAACCCTGCGTCTTTGACCGGCGCTATGTGGCGGTGATGCCCCAGACGCTTGACCTGGAGGCCATGGAGCAGGCGGCGGCGCTTCTGTGCGGCGAGCATGATTTTTCCGCCTTCTGCGGCAACGCGAAAATGAAAAAGTCCACGGTGCGCTATCTCCGCGCCATCCGGATTACACGCCAGGGCAGCGAGGTTCGGCTCCGGTTTACGGGAAACGGCTTCCTGTACAACATGGTGCGGATTCTGGTGGGGACTCTTGTGGAGGTAGGCCGGGGAGAGCGGGAAGCGGACAGCATCCCGGCTTTGTTCGGCGGAAAACGGGCGGAGGCGGGCTTTCTGGCTCCTGCCCAGGGGCTGTGCCTGGAGGAGGTAATCTATTGAACATTCAGATTTTCGGCAAGGCAAAATGCTTTGACACCAAGAAAGCGGAGCGCTATTTCAAGGAGCGCCGGATCCAATATCAGTATATTGACCTGAACAAGTACGGAATGTCCGGCAAGGAGTTTGACAGCGTCCTCCGGGCGGTGGGCGGCATTGACAACCTCATCGACTGGGAGGGAAAGGCCCCGGAGATCACCCTGATGAAGTACATGGAGGACAAGCGCGCCAAGGAGGACAAGGTTTTCGACGATCCCACCCTGATGAAGACCCCGGTGGTCCGCAACGGAAAGCAGGCCACGGCGGGGTACTGCCCGGAGGTTTGGGCAAGCTGGGAGTAGTTCGGAGTGTGGAGAGTGGAGTTGCGCGTACCTGAAATCCGCTCGCTCTGAAGGAAAGGTATGGATGCGGCTTTGTTAGTGAAATGAAAATATATGCTACGAAAGCAGTTCCCACAGTTTGGGGACTGCTTTTTTGTCGTTTTTTAGGATTTGTGAATTTTTTATCTTGCGATATTCACAAAAAAGTGGTATGCTAGGAGGACATAATGACCAAATTCCTGTCTGATCTCAATGCCATCGTCTGGGGCATACCGGCGCTGGTGCTGATTCTGGGGGTAGGGCTGTACCTGAGCCTCCGGCTGGGATTCGTGCAGCTGGCACTGTTTCCCCGGGCGCTGGGGGAGTTTTTCGCCAAGCTCCACCCCGGAAAGAAAACCGGCGGTGTCTCGCCCTTTCAGGCATTGTGCACCGCTCTGGCGGCAACCGTGGGCACCGGCAATCTGGTGGGTGTGGCGGGCGCCATCTGTTTAGGGGGGCCTGGCGCTATTTTCTGGATGTGGGTCTGCGCCCTGCTGGGGATGGCTACCAAGTTCGCCGAGGTCACCCTGGCGGTGCGCTACCGGGTCCGGGCCAAGGACGGCTTCGTGGGCGGCCCCATGTATGTCGTCACCCGGGGGCTGGGTCAGCGGTATTCCTGGCTGGCGGCGGTATACTGCCTGTTTGGTATCATTGCTGCTTTTGGTGTGGGAAACGCCACCCAGATTAACGCGGTGATTTCCGGCGTTAACGGCGTCCTGACCCGTTTCGGCGGGGAGGAGACCCGGATGGGCAATCTGGTCATGGGCATTGTCCTGGCGGCGCTGGTGGGCACACTGCTTCTCGGCGGTGCGAAACGCGTCGGCGCGGCGGCGGAACGGCTGGTGCCATTGGTCTCCGGGATCTATATTTTGATGTGCTTTGGGGTTTTGCTTGTCCGGTTCCGGCAGCTTCCGGCAGCATTCCGGGCCATCGTAGAGGGCGCGTTTTCCCCAAGAGCCGTCACCGGCGGGATGCTTGGCTCCGCGTTTCAGGCACTGCGGGTGGGCTGCAGCCGGGGCGTTTTCACCAACGAGGCCGGGATGGGCACCGCGTCCATTGCCCACGCCTCGGCAGAGGTTGCCCATCCGGCGGAGCAGGGGCTTATGGGAATCATGGAGGTCTTCCTGGACACCATTGTGATCTGTACCCTGACGGCCCTGGTGATCCTGGTCAGCGGCATTTCCATTCCCTACGGCTTAGACGCCGGAGGGGAACTGACCACCTCGGCCTTCACCGCCATCTACGGGGAGGGCGCGGCTGTAGTGATTGCCCTGTCCCTCATCTGCTTTGCCGTTGCCACGGTACTGGGTTGGGGACTGTACGGCGCCCGGTGTGCCCAGTTTCTCTTCGGCCCCGGGGTCTGGCGGTGGTTCGTCCTGGCTCAGACGGCGGCGGTGATCCTTGGCTCCGTGCTGGATACCGGCACGGTGTGGCTGCTGGCGGAAACAGTAAACGGCCTGATGGCGATTCCCAATTTGATTGCACTGGCAGCTTTGACCCCAGAGCTTGTCCGTCTTACCAAAGAATATAAAAAATCCGGCGGCAGGGCTGCCGGTGGAGGTACTTATGCAGATATCCATCAATGCAAACCGTTGTGAACCCTCTCCCATGCGCAAATTCCACCCCTACGCGGTGAAGGCACAGAAGGCGGGAAAGAAGATCTACCATCTGAATATCGGTCAGCCGGATCTGCCCACGCCGAAGGCCTATTACGAGGCCATCCGCTCCTTTGACGAGAGAACCCTGGAATACGCAGAGTCTCCCGGTAAGCCCATTCTCATTGATGCCGTCCGGAACTATTACCAGGGCCTTGGAGTAGACCTGGACGAGAACGATGTGCTCATCACTACCGGCGGCAGTGAGGCGCTGCTGCTGACCTGCCTGAGCATCCTGGATCCCTATACCGAGGTCATCATCCCGGAGCCCTACTATCCCAACTACACCACCTTCGTCCATGCTGCCGGCGGCGTTATCCGCGCTTTGCCCACCAACCCCTGGGAGGGCTACCGCTATGCCAAGCGGGAGCGGATTGAAAGCTTGATTACCAAGAACACCCGGGCCATCCTGATCACCAACCCCGGGAACCCCACCGGTGTGGTGCTGGATCAGGAGGAGATGCGCATGATCGCGGACATCGCCAAGGAACACAACCTGTTCCTGATCTGTGACGAGGTGTACCGGGAATTCTGCTATGACGACAAGTTCGGCGTGCCCACCATGGCCCGGTTCCGGGACATTGACGAGAACCTGGTGATTATCGACTCCGTCTCCAAGCGGTTCTCCGCCTGCGGCGCTCGGGTGGGCTGCGTTGTCACCCGGAACAAGGAACTGCAGCAGGCGCTGCTGAAATTCTGCCAGTCCCGTCTGGCTGTCGCCACCATCGACCAGATTGGCGCGGCGGCTCTGTACAGCGTGGACGCGGATTTCTTCCTGCGCAGCAAGGCGGAATATCAGCGCCGCCGGGACACGGTGATTCGCAAGCTGCGCCAGATCCCCGGTGTGGTGGTGGAGGAGCCTATGGGCGCTTTTTACCTGATGGCCAGCCTGCCGGTGGACGATGCGGACAAGTTCCAGTATTGGCTGCTGGAGGAGTTCTCCGATGATGGAGATACCGTCATGTTTGCCCCCGGAGCCCCCTTCTACGAAACCCCCGGCAAGGGCATCAACGAGGTCCGGATTGCCTATGTGCTGAATCAGCAGGATCTGGAGCGGGCCATGGATGTGCTGGCCAAGGGCATCGCCTGCTATCAGCGCACCGTGATGAAGATCACACCGCCTGCGGAAATGTAATACGGATCAGGGCTGATGAAATGCATCGGCCCTGATTTGCTTTTTGGATTCTCCTGGATGGACTGATAAATGATCGTTTATGCGCATACCCACTGTAGGGGAGGGTCATTGACCCTCCCGCTTGGTAATGGGACAGAGTGTGAAATAGGTTGCTGCCAGTGCTGGTTTTCACAAAAAGCGACAGGTTTGACCGATCAAAATATTTCGGCCGGCGGGAGGGTCAATGACCCTCCCCTACAGTGGGTGCTGCTGTAAACGATCATTTACCCTAGCACTGCACCTGCGGTCGAGGGGCCCAAAGGATGTTCGTCTACCACCCAAAGTGCGTAACGCATTCGCCGCGGGCTTTGCCCGCTAAACGATCATTTACGCTTGAACCCGAGGCTGAGGGGTGAATTGGATTTTCTTTTTTCTTTCAAGTCCGGTTCGACATCTTCTTTTGCCAAGGCTGTGTATACTGGAAAGCAGCCTTACGAAAGGGGAGTTGCGGATGTTCAGACGAGTGTGGGCCGGAGTTTTGGCGGTGATGCTGCTGCCGTTTCTGGGCCTGCGGGTTATGGCAGCGGAGGAGACCGGCTCCATCCGGGTTACCATGCAAAGGGGAGAGAAAACGGTAGACGGCGCTGTGACACTGTACCGGGTAGGGGAGCCGATCCCGGAAGGGTACCGGTTGTCGGCGGACTTCGGCGGCGGTATTGTCCGGGAGGAGGATGCCCAGTCGCCCCATCTGGCCCAATGGCTGGCGCAGATGGCAGGAGAGCAGGGGATATCCCGGAGCCTGGAGGATGGCACTGCCGAATTCAACCGGCTGGAGCATGGACTGTATCTGCTGGTGCAGACGGAAACGGAAGATGGGTATCAGGCGGTCAAGCCATTTCTTGTGGAACTGCCTTGCCAGGGACAGTGGAATGTGCAGGCATATCCCAAAACACAGAGCGCCGAGATCCCCGCCACCGGCCAGAGCCCGCTGCCGATTCTGGGAGGGATCGGCATGGTGCTGTCCAGCATTGGCCTGGCCCTGTGCGCCGGGAAGGGAAGGAAAAAATAATACTCAAATGCCAGCGTTGGATGCGTTGGCATTTCTTTTTCAGCATTTTTCATGCTTTTTTGGCGAAGGGTCTTCTCAAAACCGGTCAACGGTGTATAATGGATGTTGACCGGGCCGGTTAATGGAGGAAGATGCTATGAATGAGAAATTCTTTTCCCTTCCCCAGGAGAAGCAGCAGGCGATCATCAACGCGGGCTATCGGGTGTTCTCCCAGAACTCCTACAAAAACAGCCCTATGAGCGAGATTGCCGACGCTGCGGGGATCAGCAAATCATTGTTGTTCCACTATTTCCGCAACAAAAAGGAGCTTTACTTGTTCCTGTGGAACAAATGCGCCGAGACTACCATCGAATACCTGCGGCAGTATCACTGCTATGAGCAGAAGGACCTGTTCGAGAGTATGTACTTAGGGATGAAGGCCAAGATGGAGATCATGAACCTGTATCCCCATGTGGGCGCTTTTGTGCTGAAAGCCTTCTATGAGCGGGATCCCCAGGTCTGCGGCGACATTCAGGCCAGCTATCACAAATACTTCAACTTTAAGGCGGACAGGACCCTGGTGAACCTGGACCCGGAGCAGTTCATTCCCGGGCTGGACATTCCCATGATGTACCGGGAGATGTACCTGGCGTCTGAGGGCTACCTCTGGGAAATGGTTCAGGGGGGCAATGTAGATATGGAGCGCATGGAACGGGATTTTATGCGGATGATCGACTTTTGGAAAAAATTATACTTAAGAAAAGAGGGCGAAGCATGCATATCATCGAAACCAAGGACCTGACAAAATACTACGGCAAGCATCGCGGCATTGAGAATGTGACCTTCCAGGTGCAGGAGGGGGAGATCTTCGGCTTCATCGGCCCCAACGGCGCGGGAAAATCCACCACCATCCGGACCCTGCTGTCCCTGATCCACAAGACCAGCGGCGAGGCCACCATCTTCGGCCTGGACTGCGAGCGTGACAGCCGGGAGATCCTGAAGCAGGTGGGGTATCTGCCCAGCGAGGTATTCTATTACGACAAGATGAAGGCCATAGACCTGCTGACCTACTCCGCCTCCTTCTATTCCGGGGATTGCACCAACCGCATCCGGGAGCTGGCCTGGCGGCTGGAGCTGGACCTGAACAAGCGGGTGGAGGACATGAGCCTGGGCAATAAGAAAAAGGTGGGCATCATCCAGGGCCTGCTCCACAGCCCGAAGCTGATTATCCTGGACGAACCTACCAGCGGCCTGGACCCGCTGATGCAGCGAACCTTTTTCGACCTGATCCGGGAGGAAAATCAGCGGGGCGCTACGGTGCTGTTCTCCTCCCACATTCTGGGCGAGGTCCAGCGGATGTGCCACCGGGTGGCCATCATCAAGGACGGCACCATCGCCGCCATTCAGGACATGGAGGCTCTGCGGGACAACGCCTGCAAGAAGGTCACGGTGCTGACCCGGGACGGCAGCTTCCGCCCGGAGGGGCTGCCGGGGGCCGCTGATATTTCCCGTAGCGGAAAGGAGTGTTCTTTCCTGTACCGGGGGGACTGCGGCAAGCTTTTGACAGCCCTGGCCGGATGTGATCCCGTCAACATCGACATCAGCGAGCCGTCCCTGGAGGAGATCTTCCTTCACTACTACAGCTGAGGGAGGAACGGATATGGTGTACCGTTTTGAACTGAAACGGCAGCTGACGGGAATCTTGCTGTGGGCCTTTGTACTGGCGGCGGTGCTGTGGCTGCTGGTTTACGGCTTTTATCCTATTTTCCTGGACTGCCGTCCCATTATGGAGAACTATATCGCTTCTTTCCCGGCAGGGTTCGCGGAGGCCTTCGGCTTTAACCTGGACGACCTGTTCGGCATGGACAGCTTCTTTTCCCTGGTGTACCTGTATGAGGCCCTGCTGGGGGCCATCATGATGACCGTGACGGCGGTTTCCGTGTTTGGTCGGGAGAAGAAGGAAAAGTGCGCCGACTTTCTCATGACCAAACCGGTGCGCCGGAGCGTGATCTTCGGCAAGAAGCTTCTCGCCTGCCTGACGCTGCTGGTCATGGGGGATCTGCCGTACCTGGCGCTGTTTGTCATCAGCCGCC